>JBGAOI010000699.1:0-4325 GCA_044221885.1 Polyangium sp. (in: bacteria) | reverse complement strand
CGAGCAATGCCGCGGCGAACCCGTGGACAAACGCAGCGATATCTACTCGTGCGGAATCCTGATGTATCAGCTCATTACGGGACGACTTCCGTTTGGGGGCGAAACAATCGTCGACATCGCGTTGCAACACATTCGCCAGCCCGCGCCAAAACCCAGCGATTTCGTGCCGTTTGTCCACGCGGGGCTCGAGAACATCATCATGACGGCGCTCGAAAAGTGGCCCGCGCAAAGGCAACAAAGCGCCGCGGAACTCAAAGCCGCACTCGAGAAAATCCTCCCCGAACTGCGCACCATGCCGTTTCGCCTTGGAGGTACGGCACGCGAAGCCCCACCGCTCTCTCCTGCACGACGTCCGCTCACGGAGATCCCGCCCGATTCCGTACGTCACATCAAAACGCTCGCGCCCCCAGCGCCAGGCATGGAGACGATGCGTTCGGGCGATGTGTCGATTCCTTCGCTTCCCAAGCTGAACGATTTGGTTCCGTCCACGGATCGCGAAGGCGTCGTGATCCACTTGTCGAACGAATCCGGCCCTGTGTTGACGTCGTCTCCCACGATACCAGCAGCGCCCGCGGTGGTTCCCGAGACGTTGGCTTCAGGCGACAGACCACCGGTACAGATCGCGGTCAAACCACAAAAAGAGAAGGAAACAAGCAAGGCGCACCGGTTCGAACGCAGCACGGAACGAACGAATACTCGGCCTTCGTATCCCGCTCCGGAACCGGAAGTGTTCAACCCGAAGAAACCGTCCAAAGCGCTCACGAAGAAGCGCAAAGAAACGAGTTTCTGGATTCTGGTCCCCATCGCCGTACTCGTCGGCATCACGGTCGGCGCGGTCGTGTTTTTCTTGACCCAATGAGGCCAACGAGGACGATTACATTGTGACAAACCGGGGTCAAACACGCGGACTTTTCACGGGATATTCGCCCATCCCGGGTGCCCATGACGAACTCATCGCCGCGCTTGGTTTGTCGCACGAACCGTTTCGACAAGCCATCAGTCTCATCAACGCGCTCACGCCGGAAGCTCTGATCCGCTTTCAATCGCTCGCAGAACGCGCGCTGCTCAACCAAGGCGTGACGTTTTCCGTGTACGCGGACAAACGTGGCACCGAAAAAATCTTTCCGTTTTGCCTCGTGCCCCGGTTCATCTCGGCCGACGATTTCGCCCACATCGAACGAGGTCTCGAACAACGCGTCCGCGCGCTGAGCATGTTCCTCGACGATGTTTATGGCGACCAACGCATGCTCGCCGAACATCCGATCCTGCGCGAATTGGCGCTCGGAGCGAAACAGTACTTGCCTGTCCTTCGCGGCATTCGTCCCCCGGGCGGCGTGCGCATTCATGTCTCCGGTATCGACTTGATTCGCAGCCCCGATGGCGTGTTCCGCGTGCTCGAAGACAACCTCCGCACGCCGTCGGGCGTATCGTACGTGCTGGAGAACCGCATCGTTTCCAAGCGTGTTTTGCCGCAAATCTTCGAAGATGCGCGAGTTCATCCCGTCGAACATTATCCAGCACAACTGTCGAACGTCTTGCGTTCTGTTTGTCCCGTCCTCACGGATCAACCCTGCGCTGTCGTGTTGACCCCTGGTCCGTACAACTCGGCCTACTTCGAACACAGCTTTCTTGCGCGGATGATGGGCCTCGAGCTGGTCGAGCCTGCGGATCTCTACGTCGACGACGATCGCGTGTACCTTCGCACCACACGTGGACCGCGCCGCGTCCACGTGATCTACCGGCGCATCGACGATGCCTTCCTCGATCCCGACGTGTTCCGTCCCGACAGCTTGCTCGGTGTTCGCGGCATCGTTCAAGCGTACGCCAAGGGCCATGTGAGCCTCGCGAATGCCCTGGGCAACGGGGTGGCGGACGACAAGGCCGTGTACGCGTTTGTCCCGGACATGATTCGGTTTTACCTCGCCGAAGAACCGATTCTGGCGCAAGTGCCCACCTACGTGTGCGCTCGCGACGAAGATCGCAAGTTTGTCGTGGAGCACCTGGATCGGTTGGTGGTCAAAGCAGTGGATGAAGCCGGTGGATACGGGATGCTGATGGGACCAACGGCATCGGTCGCTGAACGCGCAGCGTTCCGTCAACGTATCGAAGCGGATCCGCGGCGATTCGTGGCGCAAGAGCGGATCGAACTGAGCACGTGTCCTACGTGGGACCCAAAGCAGAAGAAACTCGTGCCGCGACGAATTGATTTGCGTCCCTACGTTCTCACGTCACCGTCTGGCCCCTGGGTTCTTCCTGGAGGTTTGTCACGGGTCGCCTTGGTGGAAGGATCCTACGTGGTCAACTCCAGCCAAGGTGGCGGCTCGAAAGACACGTGGGTGCTCAAGTCATCCGCGTCTACGCCAAGGAGTGAGCGGTGATTGCTCGCGTAGCCGATCATTGTTTTTGGTTCGGCCGGTACATCGAGCGGGTCGATTCGATGACGCGCGTGCTCCACGTGACGCTGCATTTGTCGCTCGATGCGGAACTTTCCGGCCGAGACTGCTGGCAACCGGTGCTCGTTGTTTCCGGGGAGAAGCAGCGTTTCTCGGCGATGTATGGCGAAGATGCGATGGGCAACGGCGAACGCGTGCAGGAGTACCTCGCGCTGGAAGAACGAAATCCCGTGTCGATCGTGGCGACCATCGCAGCCGCCCGAGAAAACGCCCGCTCGATTCGCGAAGTCATCAGCCTGGAAGTGTGGGAAACCATCAACGAGTTGTACCTCTGGTCGCGCAGTGTTGGGGCGCAAGAAGAGTACGAGACAAACCGGTACGGGTTTTACCGCCGCGTTAGGCACGCGATCGAGTTATGCCGAGCATTTCTCCAGAACACCCTGCTGCATGACGATCCCCTCGCCTTCATTGAACTGGGCATCTTGCTCGAGAGGTCAGGACAAACGGCACGCATCGTCGACGTGCACCACCAAGTGCTCTTGGCGGATGCGTCGCGCATCGAAGCTGTCGTGGATACGGGCATTTGGCTAGCGATTTTGCGGACTTGTTCAGGCTGGGAGCCCTACATGAAGCGGTATCGCGGACGAGTGTCCGGTCCTAGCATCGCGGCATTTCTCATTCTGGAACCGGCGTTTCCTCGTTCCGTGCGGCATGCCGTCAGTGCAGCTCGATCTCGTTTGCGATCCCTTTGTCCTCCAACGATTGTTCCCGGCCACCGATCCATCGAAAGGCTCGACGCGCTCGATGCCGCACTTGCAGCTCGCGATCCCGAGGCGACCGCAGCCGATCACGATCTAGCGACATTCGTCATTGCGGAAACCGGCGCGATCTGCTCGGAAATTGCGCAAGAGCTGTTTGGTTACCCGGCTCCGGGAGACGCGAACTGAATCATGCCGAACCTGCTGGCGATCTCCTTCGAGGGCGAACTGGCACCGTGTTTCGACTTGCGTTGTTTGCACCCTGGTCGTCATGCACCGGATGGTTGGGGCATTGGGTATTACCCGGGCGGAGAACCCAGCGCGGCGGTATTGAAAGAACCGGCTCCGCCCCACGGATCGATTCGCAGCGAACTGGTGAAAGCTTGGGAACATCTCGAAGCTTCGCTCTTTGTTTTGCACATTCGCACGGCGCGATGGGGTTCGCTCAGTGATGCGAATACGCAGCCATTTTTGCGTAGTTACGCGGGTCGTGACTGGCTTTTTTCGCACAGCGGCAGTTTGCAACACCGGGTTGAGGCGCCAGGGGATCGCGGTCGATTCGAGCCCGTGGGATCGACGGACAGCGAGCGTGTCTTCTGTGATTTGCTGACGCTCTTTGCGAATCATGGTTGGCGCAGCATTCGCGATGCCGATCCAACAGTGGTGCAAGGTTTTTTCGGAGCTATCAGCGCGCACGGTTGCACCACGTGTGTGCTCACCGATGGCCACGATTTGCTGGCATATGCGGATGCACGTTCGGAAGGTCCACTTTACATGGGCCAAGTGTCACCGCCTTATGAAAAGCTCGTATTGACGGATGCGGACTTGGAATTGGATCTCGGACGCCGCGGGATCAAGGCGCGTAAAGGAGTCATTGTCGCGTCAAACCAATTGGAAGGCGAAGGCGCGACATGGACGATGCTCGCGCCGGGCCATTTGGTGATTGTGCGTCAAGGTGCGGTGCTTATGGATGTTGCTCCGGTGCAAGCATCGACGGAAACGGCGCCCATACCAATGCGCAGCCCTTTGAATCGCCCGGAACGAGCGGACGAGCGGCGACTTTCCGTGGTCCATCGGACGTCGTATCGTTATACCAAACCCGTGGAACGCAGCGTGCATTTGTTTCGCCTGACGCCCGTGCATGATCGGTTGCAAACGTTGCACCAAACGTCGC
>JBGAOI010000698.1:0-4351 GCA_044221885.1 Polyangium sp. (in: bacteria) | reverse complement strand
CGATTTCGAAACTCGAAGCTCACCTTCGCGACAAGATGCCGGGGCGTATTTCGTCGACGGAGATGGACGAGTGGAAACGCATCATGGCCGTCTTGGAAACCGGCCAAGGTTTGGAAGTGGCGCTTCATGCCGTGTTGACGAGCGAAAATGTTGGTAATGCGATCGTGGAACTCACGGCAGGATTGATTGCCGAAGAAGAAGCGCGGGTCATTCGCTCGGCGTTATCGAAACAAGTCATTTTGCCATTTTCGCATTTATTGCCCCACATCACGCCATCCACGGCGGGCGAAGTTCACGTCATTACGTCGAATTATGATCGGCTCATCGAAGTTTCTGCGGAAACCATTGGTTATGGCGTGGACACCATGTTTTTGGGGAATTATTTCGCGCCGCTCGACGAAAAAATGAGCCGCGATTCATTTTTGAGCGAAATTCGTCCGCATCGCACATCCTATCGCAAGATTTATCGCAAACGTGTGCGTCTTTTCAAACCTCACGGCAGCCTCGATTGGTATGAACTCGATGGTGAACCCATTCGTTCGCCTGTGCCCCTTGATTGCCGAAGGCTCATGATCACGCCTGGCGCGCAGAAGTACAAGCGCGGCTATGAAAGCATCTTCGAGCGTCATCGGGCGGCCGCAAATGGCATCTTGGAAGAAGCGGAGCGGTTTTTGATTGTCGGGTATGGATTCAACGACGAACATCTGGAAAAAACATTGCGCCGAGAACTCCACCGCGGCAAACCTTGTTTGCTCATGACCTTGCAGATTTCCCCGAGTGCCCAAGCCGTCATTGATGCAAATCCTGGAGTCTTTGCGCTGGTGAAAGCCAAAGATCAGAATGGCAACGAAGGTACGGAATTCGTATCGAAAACCGAGCGAATATTTTTTCCGAATCTTGCATTGTGGTCGGTCGATTCGTTGGTCAAAGAGGTGTTTTAGTCATGAGCAGCAACATCTTTCAATTCGAGTCGAGCGACGTGGTGGGGCATATTTCCGCAGTGGACACGACGCGAGTCTACGTGGCGATTGGCGACAATGCCATGGCGACGCGTATTTGCGTAGGCGGTCTTGTCGCGATTGAAGGCAGTTCGGTCCACGATTTCAACATTGCCGTCGTGGAACGTATCACGCGACAATTGCGCGTCGAAACGCGCTTCGATCAAGAAGACAAAGACGGCCATGTGCGCCAGGAAGAAGTGCAAGACGACACGATTTCCGCGGTGCTCATTGGAACATTTCGCACGGTCGAAGGGGAAAAGCGAAATGTGTTCAAACGAGGCGCGGATTCATTTCCGCAAATCGACAGGCACGTGTATTTCTTGACAGCGGGCAATTTACAGCGACTCATGACGCTGTTTTCAGAAGACATTGGCAGTGACAAACGCCTGCAATTGGGTCATTTCGTGGCGGATCGAACAGCGGTTGCCGTTGCGGATGGGAATCGATTTTTTCAGCGCCATGCCGCCATCTTGGGGAGCACCGGATCGGGGAAAAGCTGGGCCGTGGCCTTGATTTTGGAACGAGCCGCGGCGCTCGAATATCCCAACATCATCGTGCTCGACATGCACGGTGAATATGGACCGTTGGCGGAGAATAAGAACGGGCGACAAACCGCGACACGTTTGCGAATTGCCGGACCTGGAGACTTGAACGATCCCAAAGAGGACGTGTTATTTTTGCCGCATTGGTTGCTCAATCGCGAAGAAATGTTATCGATTTTACTGGATCGGGGCGATCAAAATGCTCCGAACCAGGCAGCCCGATTTACCGAGCACGTGCGGAAATTGAAGGATGATGCGTTGGCCGCTGCGGGGGCAACGGAAGCGCGCAAGACATTTACCGTGGATTCGCCCATTCCTTATTCGCTCGACGACTTGCGGGCGCGCCTCGAGGAAGACAATACGGGCATGAAAAAAGGAGCCCGCGACAAGGACATCAAAGGCGATTGGTACGACAAACTCACCCGGTTTTTGGCGCGTCTCGATTCCAAATGCGACGATCGTCGTTATGGATTCATGTTTCGTGCGCCGGCATCATCGCGCGATTACGCCTGGTTGCCTCAGCAAGTGCGGCGTCTTTTGGGGTCGGGCAAAGGCCAACCGGGCATCAAGATTGTGGACTTTTCCGAAGTACCGGCGGACGTATTGCCGGTGGTTGTTGGCGTTTTGGCGCGGCTTTTGTATGACGTCCAATTCTGGATGTCGCCTCGTACACGCACGCCCGTGACGATCGTCTGCGACGAAGCGCATTTGTATTTGCCTGTGCGGGAACTTGCGGAAACGGCCGAACGCAAAGCGCTCGATGCTTTCGAGGCGGTCGCGAAAGAAGGCCGCAAATACGGAGTTTCGCTGCTTGTCGTGAGCCAACGGCCGCATGATGTGAGTCGCACGATTTTGAGTCAATGCAACAATTTCATGGTGTTGCGCTTAACAAACGATCAGGATCAAAACGTTGTTCGCCGATTGATGCCGGATTCTATGGCGGGACTTACCGAGGTTTTGCCATTGATGGATGTTGGCGAAGCGTTGCTTTTGGGGGACGCGGTCCTTTTGCCAACGCGGATTCGATTGGATCCGCCCCAGACAAAGCCAAACAGTGCGACGCGAAGTTTTTGGTCGGAATGGGCAACCCGAGCGCCGGATGAAGATGCGTTGGGGTTGGCCGTCGAAACCTTGCGCCGACAGACCCGTCCGTCATGAAATTGGCGCAAAAAGGCTGAATTTTCGACTGCATCATGTGCCGCCCCGAATTGCTTGGAACTTGCATTTGTTAGGGCCTTCGATACATCATCGTACGCATGATGGAAGCAACGACGACTCCTGTGTGCAAAGCAATGCCTGTTGTGGGCGAATTGCCGCTGTTGGCGTGGAAAAAGCTCGATCACTTGGTGGAACTGCGCGCGCGTCACGGCGATATTTTTACGCTCGACGTCGGTTTTACGACGATGGTTTGTCTGTGTCATCCGGCGCATGCGCAACACGTTCTGCGCGATCAGGTCAAGAAGTATGGCAAAGGTAATGCGCTTTGGGACTCCATTCGGGGGCTCATCGGTAATGGCTTGCCGACGAGTGAAGGCGCGTTTTGGATGCGTCAGCGGCGGATGATGCAGCCGCATTTTCACCGGGAGTCTCTGGTGGCAATGGCGGATCTGATGGTCGACGCGATTGACGAAGAATTGGCGGGTTGGGAACCGTATGCCGACAGTGGTCGCCCGCTCGATTTATTTGTGGAGATGACGCGCGTTACGATGCGCGTGATTGTCAAAACGGTTTTTGGCAGCGATCTCGAACAGTCGCAAGCGGATGAGATTGCGCATGAAATGCGTTATGCGCTCGATTACATGCTTTTCAACATGACGACGATGAAGATCCCGCGCTGGGTTCCGATTCCGGGTCGAAAACGCTTCAAAGAAGCCGTTGAAAAGATCGACGCGATTGTTTTCGACGTCATCGAGAAACGCAAGCGTATGCCGGAACGTCGTGGTGGAGCATTGCTCGATATGCTCATTTCAGCGGTGGATGCGGATACGAACGAGCGGATGACGCACCAGGAATTGCGGGATGAAGCGATATCGTTGTTTTTGGCTGGATACGAAACGACGTCGTCGGCGTTGGGATTTGCATTTCGCGAATTAAACGCGCGCCCGAAATTGTTGCGTGATGTCGTTGACGAAGTCGATGCGGTCGTAGGCAATCGCCGACCGACGTTTGCCGATGCACGCAAGCTGGTGACTTGTTTGGGCGTGGTGCAGGAAGCGCTGCGGCTCAGCGGCCCGGTGTATTGGATTCCGCGAACGGCGCTCGAAGATGACGTGATTGGCGGACATGCAATCAAGAAAGGCCAGGAAGTGATGATCTTGTCGCATGTGATTCATCGGCATCCTGAATTTTGGCCAGATCCCGAGCGATTTGATCCGGCGCGGTTTTTACCGGAATCGGTTCAAGGTCGGCATCCGCTGGCATGGATGCCGTTTGGCGCGGGACAACGATTGTGTATTGGGAAGGAATTCGCGCTCATGGAGGGGCAATTCATATTGGCGCGGATCTTGGCGAAATTCGACATTCGTCCCGTGTACCAGACATCGGCGAAGTCGGAAGTTGGCACGACGCTTCGTCCAGGTGGTGGCGTCATGGCGCGCGTGACACGTCGCATTCCTTCCTGAAGGATTGGTCCGGCTCGTTGAAGCATAAGCAGATTTCGCTCGACGTGTAATCGCCTGTATCGATTGCGCTGTTTCTTGAATCCGCCTCTACGGAAATGTCGATATGGCGACGTAAGACGTCGTGAATTGTTCACATCTATTTGCGATGCGCGCACGATGTTACGCATGCTGGTAAAAATTGTTCCCA
>JBGAOI010000697.1:0-4353 GCA_044221885.1 Polyangium sp. (in: bacteria) | reverse complement strand
TCTTGCGTTCGCGTTCGAACGTCACGCGGCGCGAAGTTGAAGAATCGTGGCAGGTCGAGGAACTTGTCGCGACGAATTTGCTCGCGTTCGTCCGGTGCGAACTGCTTCGTCGGATCGTCCGTAGGATCGGGGACGTACGAAAGAAACAAGAAAGCGGCAAGCGACACGCCGATGAGTGTCGGAACGATCCAGAGCAACCAACGAAGCGCGTGCCGAAGCATGGACGGTTATCGAATCAAACCTTCGATGAGATCGATGCGCATCCCAAACTTGTAGGGCGACGCTTTCACCACTTCGATGTTGCGCCCGGCAATTTTTTGCTCGCCTTCTTCCAAGTATTCCCCCGCGTTGATCGCCACGACTTTGCCTTGGCCGTTAAAGATCGGACTGCCCGTCGTGCCTCGTGTGGATGATGCATCGTGCTGCACGAGCCAGTTGTCTTTGTACGGAACGGGCCGCCCTGCTGCACCTGTGACGCGTCCGATATGGGCCGCAAGGAACGTCGCAGCAGGGTTGGACACATCCATCAAACGATCTGGAAAACCGATCAGGTAGACGTCATCTCCCGCGCCCATTGCCGACAATTCCGTTTGTGCTGCAAGTTCCAGCACCATCGCTGATCGTCCACGAATCGTCACAACACCAACGTCGGGTGTGATCGTGTTTGCATCCCCTTGGCGATAACCAGGGTGGGCTCGCATGTCGATCACGTCGAACTTCACGTCGCCACGTCCTTCGTTCTCGATCGCTTTGACCAAGCCCGTACGTGATTTCGCTTCTTGGATGCAGCGTGCATTCGTGGCCAGTACGGAAGGACGAACCGCAAATGCAGTACAAAAGCCCTCCGATCCAACCGCCAACATGAAGATGCCCTTCCGTGAACGATCGTAGAGGTTCCGACCAAAACTCGCGTTGGGCGGGTGCAACGTTCCGAGGCGGGTTTCGATTTCCTTTCGCCGCGGATCTTCGGGCGGAAGCTGGGCCAGCTCTTCTCGCAAACGTTGAATGTCGTCTTGCGATCGCGTGCTCCAGTAAATCAGTCCTCCGAGTGCGCCGAGCGCCAACACGAGCACGACGCCGAGCACGTACGCCGTGCGCCTTTGCGACGCCGTCGCTTCACTCACTTTGCGCTCGACCATCGCATGGATTTCGGTGGTTCGTCCGGGCCGCATACGTGCCGACGCGGCATTGACTGCCGCCGAGATCATCTCTGCAAGCGTGCGTTGTCCAACGCGCGCGCCAGCGGCGGGCGCCATGGGTGCGGCATGACCAACCGCAGACGGGACAAACTCGATACGAACGCGTGGACCTTTGGAGCCAAAGGAAATTTCGTCGCCAGAAACAAGGACTCGACGATCGATGCGTTGTCCTCCGACAAACGTTCCGTTGCGACTTCCCAAGTCCACGACGTGCCAGGTGCTCCCTTCACAACGTAGTTCTGCATGGTGGCCGCTGGCTTCACGATCGTGGTTGGCGTCGAGCACGATGTCGTTGTCGGGAGCTCGACCGATGCGCACGATGTTGGCCGTGAACGTCCGCTCCGTGCCGGCGCTGTGGCCGAACGTATGAATGATCCGAAGATTCATGGTTTGGGTACCCCACGAATCAGATCGATGCGCATCGCGAGACGAAACGGTGAAGCTTCCACGACTTTGGTTTTCCGTCCCCCGATCGAAACGTCTTCTTCTTCGTCGACGTGAGCGGCGTGCACAGCGATCACGTTGCCATATTGGTTGAACACGGGACTGCCGCTGTTGCCACCTTGCGTGACCGCATCATGCAGGATCAACGTGGTCTTGTCGGGCGTCGTGTTCTCTTCGTTGAACCCCATCAAGCGCCCAATGTGTCCACCGAGGAACGTCGCTGTGGGGTTGATCGGATCCATCACCCGTCCTGGAAATCCGAGCACGTGCAAGTCGTCGCCAGGTCCAAGAGCGCGCAGCTCGATGTCATTGGCCAACGTCACGGTCGCGGGCAGAGTTCCTTTGATCCGCAACAGGGCGACGTCGGGAGAATCGGCGCGTTTGGAGTCTGCTCGGTAGGCGGGATGCGCTCGTTGCCGTAGATCTGACGACCCGTCAAAACTTTCGTCGGCAAAGAGCCTGTGGGTGTCGCGATGGGCCTTTGATCGATGCCCATTTCCGTGGCGAGAACATTGGCCGCTCGTTTGGAACGATAAACTGCCCACCCTGCAATGCCGAGGGCCAAGAGCGTGATGACGATGCCTATCGTGAGGATCGTGTTCGTGCGCGCTCCGCGACGTGTGGCTTCGTGAACTTTTGCTTCGATGATGGCGCGGCTTTTGTCGCGACCGTGCGTGGCGTTCACGACGGCTTTTTGGACAAGATGTCTGGCCGTCGCGAGATCAACGCGGCCGTCTGCATCCGTCACGACGGATGACAGTGGTGGACCAAGGATCTCGACGCGTACCTGTGGGCCCGCTTCATCTCCAAAACGGACCTCGTCACCTGCGCGCAGTGCATGTTGCTGGATGCGTTTCGTATTCACGAACGTGCCGGATCGCGAACCGAGATCGAGCAGCCAATAAGCGGAGTTTTCCCAGCGAATCTCGGCATGGCGCGGTGAGACACCGTGAGCTTCTTCGCCCACCAGAGCGACGTCGTTGTCTTGGGTGCAACCGATTCGAACCGGCACGGCGACAAACTCGCGTGTGGTGCGAGCTGCGATGCCGCGCGTGTGCGTTATGCGCAACATGGTCCGAGTTTACGAGCGCGGTTTGTCATTCCCTACGGTCGCAGCAGGTAATACGCCGCGACCGCGATGCACGCGAAGGCACTCACAATCATCATCATGATGAGCCATTGCGGTGCACTGTCGGTGGGGATGTCGACTGGTTCATCGAGTCCATAGGATCCACGTTCCAGGTCGCTCATGTCGCGAGCGCGCCCGTCACGACGTTTGTCCGATTCGGACAATCCGCGGAAGTCGAGTCCACCACCGGAACCAGACAGAGGCATCGAGACTTTGGCTTGGTCGAGTTCTTTCACGCGACGGCTGGGATCCGGCGCTGATACCGGCCCAGTGCCCACTCGTTCGGGCAGCGGGTACTTGCGATAACGCAAGCCAGCGATGTCGTCGGCCGTTGGCGCAGCAAGTCCTTCGCCCAAGAACTTCGAGATCACGACGGTGACGTTGTCATGGCCGCCAGCTTGATTCGCGCGATCGATGAGCGTTTTGCAAGCTTCGTGAGGATCTTCGACGGTGCGCAAGACTTCGCGGATCTCTTCGTTCCGCACCATGCCCGAAAGACCATCGGAGCAAAGAAGCAACGTATCGCCGCGTTTCAGTTCGACAAACGTCAGATCGACTTGGACGCTGTCGGAAGTTCCCAGCGCTTGCAGGATGATGTTGTTGTGCTCGAACGTTTCCGCTTCTTCTTCCGTCAACTGTCCTGCTTCGATGAGTTGATTGACGAGAGATTGATCGCGCGTGGCTTGGACGAGTTTGTCCCCGCGTAGGATGTACGCGCGACTGTCGCCCACTTGGCCGATGAAGAGATGATCGTCGACCAACGCCGCGACCGTGGACGTCGTACCCATGCCGCGCCGTGTGCGATCGAGCTTGGCTTCGCTAAAGATGCGTAGCCCAGCAGCTTCGATGGCTTGCACGAGACGCGAGGCAAGATCCTCACGGTTTGTCGGGGTATCACCGGACGACATCTTTTGAAAGATGATGTCGACGGCGAGTTGGCTTGCGACTTCGCCAGCAGCAGCGCCACCCATGCCATCACAAACGCCAAGCACCATCCCGCGTGCTCCAAGCGGAACGTCGCGTTCGGGCTCCATCACACCCCGCTGATTTTTGGTCAAATCAGCGACGATGAAGTTGTCCTCGTTGTGCTCACGCACTTGGCCGACATCCGTACGGCCAAAGAGGCGAAGTTGAATTTTGCTCGACGCCTCGACTGCCGGAGCGTCAGACGACGCGTCTGCGGCAGACTCGGAAGAGTGCGAGGTTTCGGGCATCGGGTCTCGAGTCGCGTGTTCGCTCATGGGCTATGCGAGGTCCACCCGAAAGAGGTGCTGTCCAACGCGCAGGTAGTCGCCATTGTTCAGAGGAACGTCTCCGCGAATGGCGACAAACGTGCCATTCGACGAGTCGAGATCCGTGAGGGTAAAAGTTCCAGCATTCGATGCGCGGCGAATGACCGCATGACGTCTCGAGAGGAACGGATCTGCTGTGAATACAATGTCACCCACCTCCCGACCAATCACCGTTTCGTCTCGGAACAGATGATGCACGTCGCGAATGATTCCTTCGACCGTGCGTTGGCAAAGACGCGCTCGCCGCGTGAGTGAGGGCGAACCGAATAGCAAGGTCCCGTGCTGGGAC
>JBGAOI010000696.1:0-4357 GCA_044221885.1 Polyangium sp. (in: bacteria) | reverse complement strand
GGAGGGATCCATCAATCGGATTTCGTCAGCCGCACGATGCTCGGCGGCGTTTATGAGCAATCCATCGAGCGCGATCATGACCAGGGGCGTTTTGGTTATGCCCTCTTCGCTGGCCCGTCGACGGCGTTTAATTACGCGGCACATACGTTCGACATCCGTGCCGACGACAAACTTGGCATCGTTAATGTACTCGGTGGAACAATCGATGCGACAATTTACCGAGGAAGGATCCGAGCACGGTTTGGCATGGACGCCTATGCGGATTTCGCCGCGGTTAATTCCATGGCCCTGGACGATTATATCGATCGGTATGGATATGATGGATTCAAATCCGTGCTCAAAGAACGCCAATATTATTTCGCCGTTGGCGCCACGATACGTCCCACCATGGCTGTCGCATATCGCGGAATCGAACTCGGGGGCCAAGTGACGCACGATTTTCTCGAATCGATCGAGGGCGTCGATCGCTACCAAGAGCGGCTCAGAAATGATCGGCATCTCTCCGATCGAAGAATCATGCAGCGTTATTGGCTTTCTTATGCCTGGCCCGGAAACGACTCCTTACAGGCCCGTTTGGAGCTCGAGCACCAAGAGCGAAGTGGCGAGATGGGCAGTATCCGTACCTCGCGCCAAGCCTTGAATCTACGTGGATACTTGGCTCTGCAATTTTGAGCCCAGCTACAAATGCGCGTCGATGCGTCTCATTGAACACAGGTCAAACTCGTCGACATCGAGTTCCGGTGGCGGCTTCGGGGACAAACAGGGGCTGCGGTGTGCCGTGTTCCTGTTGCAGCGTTTGCCCAGGAGCAAACAAAGAGCTTGCATCGATTCCAAAGATGAGGCATAGGTCGCGTATGGCGTTTGCAGACATGAAGAACGATTTTGTTTTTCGACGCATTTTTTCGAAGAACGAGAAGCTACTTTGTCGGTTGCTGAACGACCTGTTGGAACGTACGGGTGAGCAAGAGATCGAGTGGGTGGAGTACCTGCCGAGCGAGCAGCTTCCGCTGGTGGTGGGCGCGAAGTTGTCCATTTTGGATGTGCGGTGTCGAGAGCGTTCGGGGACGACGTTTGTCGTGGAAATGCAATTGCTGCACGTGCCAGGATTCGTGAATCGCGTGGTGTACAACGCGTGCAAGGCGTACGCGGGTCAACTGAAGGCTGGCGAACCGTACACGAAGTTGACGGACGTGGTGGCGATATCGATATGCGATTTTGAATTATGGCCGGACAAACAGCAACAGGAGCAGGGGCTTCCGCTGGTGCCCATGTTGAGCCGTTGGAACATGACGGAGCAAGCGTCAGGGCATCGAGATTTGTTGCAAGTGCAATACGCCTTTTTGGAGCTACCCAAGTTGCCGAAACAGCGTCCGACGAAGCCCGGAGCGGACTTGTGGGCGTGGCTTTTCGTGTATGCGCCGACGCTGGAGACAATTCCATCAGAGCTTCCCGAAGGGCCATACCGTGAAGCTTTAGCGCTGGCGAACCAGGCCTCGTTTACGCCGACCGAACTGGATGCGTACCACAAGATGATTGATGAAATTCAACAGGTACGCGACTTGGCATCGGCGAAGTACGTCGAGGGGCTTACGGAAGGATTTACGAAGGGCGAAGCGTCGGGTTTTACGAAGGGCGAAGCGTCGGGGCTTTGCCGGGCCTTGTTTGCGATTCTTGCCGCACGTAGCCTGAGCGTCACCCCCGAAGTCCGAGCGCGTATCGAAGCCTGCAAGGACGATGCTGTTCTGGATCAATGGATCGCCCGCGCAACAACCGCGTCGTCCATGGCCGAGGTGTTCGCTGAGACGAACACCTCGGCGTGACGAGCGAGCCTATTTCATCACTTCGCTGAGCGGTCCAGGCGCGATTCGTCCCGGGCCTTCTTTGCCGAACATGTCGAAGTCGACTTTCGTCGTACCCACTTGCGTCGGCGTTGCGCCGGCCAATTTACCGAGCGTTGCCCATAGATTCGATATCTGCCGATGCGACGTTCCATCCGTTTCGACACCTGGATACACAATCGTCCGGCCACCTGTTGCCAGCCCGAGATTGCCACCTCCAAGGAGCACCACCGGAAACTCCGAACCCGTCGCATGGTGTTGCTCGCCATTGTCCGGAATGAACACGATCACCGTATTGTCGAGCATCGTCCCGCCCGCAGGATCCGGCGTGTTTTCCAAGGGAATGGCCATGTGTTGCACAATGGCGTCGATCTGCTGCCGCGTGACGTCGTGAATCGTCTGCACATACGTCGCATCCGAGGACGAACCGTGGTGGAGGTTATGCCGCGTGATGGTCTTGTTTCCCGCAGGATTCGCCGTCGGGTACGTCATGTCGAAACTGCCGCCCGTCCCGCAACCAATGACCGCGACATGCGTCAACTCGCCGAGCAATGCCGCGGTGGCCAATTGCAATTGGCCAGCGAAACGTTTCAGCGTGTTGTTGTCATTGGATTTGTTCTGGTTGTACAGCGGGTTTGTCGTCGGCGATTCCGGCGCGAGCGGCATGAGTTTGTCGCGCATGGACAACAATTGCGATTGCCGCAATTGACCTTCTTCCAACGACTTGAGATACGCCTCGAGTTTCGCGCGTTCGGCGCTGTTACCACCAAATGCCGCAACCGATGCTTTCACGTCGTCCAGGGCAAACCCCAAGAGGTTGCCACGTTGATCGAAAGCGGCTTGTTCTTCAGGCGAACCAACAAGTCCAAACAGTGTACTGAAGGCCGCATACGGATCCACGATGAGCGGCGCCGGTCGACCCACGTCATACGCGCACGTGTCGTAATTGAGGCGCGTGCCCAAATTCGATACGGCTCCGAGCCGCACGGCATCGTACGGCGCTGTGCCTCGAACGGCGGGCACGGTCGCCAAAGCTGCGTCAATCGTTGGTCCGCTGGGCAGACCTCCTACGGTGCGCGTGGACGACAGCACTCCATGAAACGCGCTGTGTCCTCCACCCGTGATGCGCGATGAAAGCCCCAGCAGCACGGCGGTTTTTGCGGCCAAACCATTGGCTTCGATGGCCCCTAGTGCTTTGGTATTCGCAAATTGCGTTGAAGCTACGACAAGCGGCGTGTTGTGCCCATATTGGG
The DNA here is from genome assembly GCA_044221885.1 of Polyangium sp. (in: bacteria). Lineage (GTDB taxonomy): Bacteria > Myxococcota_A > Polyangia > Polyangiales > Polyangiaceae > Polyangium. The sequence continues at coordinate 1,266 of JBGAOI010000696.1, read as the reverse complement.
AATACCACCAGCGATCGTCCGTCGTGATCGGCGTCGATGCGCTTTGATTGATCGCGGCCATGGCTTGCGGATCCAGCACCGTGATCGGTTCGTAACAATTGCCTTCCACGACAAACACGAATCGTGGCGTAAACTGCGGTGCCGCTTGGGTCAGCTTGGACATCAAGGGCAATAGCAACGCTCCTCCGGCGCCTCCGGCAAGACCGCGCAACAAGGCTCGACGAGAAAGTTTATTCATGGCGTAGCTCCTTCGATGGTCCGGTATTGGAATGTGTCGCTCTCTACGAGCACCGTCAGCATGTCGACAAATGATCCGCTATTGAGGGCGCTCTCCATGGCGGCGAGCGTGCATGCGTCTTGCAGCGTTTCGTCGCGTCCCATGAAGTAACGGAACGCTTGGCGAATGAAGCAACGTTTTGCATGGGGCGAATCCGCAATGGCCTGGGAAAACTCCACCGCGTCTTGGAATGACCGATTCAAGTCCGGATCCGGTGCATTCGTAAGGGTCGTGCTTCCATTGGGCGCTTTGCCGTGATCGGTTTCACGCAAGAAACCTGCGTGATCGTAGATCTCGAAAGCATATCCCAGCGGATTCATCAAGCTATGGCAACCTTGGCACGTTTGTGCATTCGGGCCGCTCGTCGTGGCTGCGTCCACGCGTTCTCGGGCCGAAGGGCCATGGGCGCCGAGTTTCGCTTGCACCATGACGTTTTCGAGACCAGGTACGGTTTGGCAAAATAGTTTTTCCCGGACCCATTTGCCGCGATGCACGAGGCTCGCATCGTCCTCGAAGTTCGCTCCGTGTGCTGCAAGCCAAGCAGGATGCGTGAGCACGCCGCTGCGTTCGGCCGCGTTCATGGTTACCCAACGTCCCGCGTGCGTATCCGGAACGCCATCGACGTTGTAGACGCGCGCATGATGGCTCGTCGTGCCCGCTACGCTGTCCGCGCATACCTTGAAAACCTCATTGCATGATTTGTATCCGGGATCCATTGTGCAATCGGCATCGACCATGCAGGTTTGCGAATTCAGATTCACATGGTCCGAAGGCAAACGCCATTGCCGCGTCGTAAAGAGCGCAGCAAACACGTCCTTGCCTGACGAGGCGCTTTCGATGACCGTACGAGCAATGGTGTCATCGAGCTGATCAACGAGCGTCGTTTCGTACATGTAATACCGCGTCTGGAGGTTCTCGTACCCGCCTGCGGTGCGATCGTAAAGATCCGACGTCGTCTTGTATTTGCTCGTTCCGCCGGGCGTGTCTTT
>JBGAOI010000695.1:380-4358 GCA_044221885.1 Polyangium sp. (in: bacteria) | reverse complement strand
GAGTACCAAATGATAATCCGCGAGATGCGCAAAAGCCGTAATGAGAATCGGATCGGCCAAATCCTTGTTGCTGTGAAGCATTTTTAATGCCGGCGCCAGATCATCCTCGATTTTCTTGTATTCGCCGGCCCAAAGATCCACACCGGCGCGTTCACTGCCGGCCGCTTCACGCATTACGGAAGTATCGAGCGCGTGCAAGAGTTCGAGCGATTTTTTGAATTCACCCTGAATTTTTCGGATCTGCGCAAGTTCGTACAAGAGAACCGTCACGTCCCAATACACGATATTTCGGCTTTTACGAATCGAAAACGCCTTTTCCAAATGTTGCGCCGCTTCGGCATATTTCCCTTGCAAACGTCGCAGTTTTCCCGCAATCGTAAAGGCAAAACTCGCCTCCAGTTCCGCAGACGGCGGAAGTTTGGCCGCTAGTGCTATCGCTCGAACGACAAACGGCTCGGCTGCGTCGAGCTTCCCGACTTCCACGTACGCATGCGCAAGCGTGTACAAGACCTCGACTGTCGTCTTGTCGACTTCGGCTTGATCCTCAGCAGAAAGCCCCTTGCGCGCCGCGAATTTTTCCCAATTCGTCAATAATTTTTCCGTGGGCGCCAAGTATTTGTCCACATCGCGCTTCCGAAATTCAATCACCGAAGGCAATTGCGTACGCGTCGCTTCAATCTCCTTGGCCACTGGCGGCGACACCGCGCTGGCCAGAGGAACGCCGCAGGTCAAACACGCAACAAATACCAACGCTCGAGTTAATGAACGAAACATGACGGGCGACGTTACGACAACTCGCGTGAGAAATCAATCATGCCGCCACGCGTCCTTGGAAGTGTCGGAAAACGTCGGCTATTGCCGGCGGGATTTTTGGATCCACGCCTGCTCGAGCCGCTCACGCGTCGCCGCAACGTTGTCGGCCGACATCGCGGTAGCAAGTCGCTGAGCCAGGTCCTTCGACCACGTATGCGCATATTCACTGCGCGCATCGATGGCCCGAGGCCACGGATATTCCCGCATAACCGAATCACCAAGCAAATCCAACACAATCCGTTTCGCAATATCAAACCCCGTCGGCAATTCGATGCCAAATGTCACATGCAACGAGCGCCCCTTCTCCGTCCGCGCGTTGTGAAATTGACCGCGGGGAATGTAGACCAAATCACCCGGACGAACCGTCAACGTTTCCGCCAAATCCGCCATGGCTTCGTCGCGACGAACACGCAAGGCGTAATGAATCGCAGGCTCCATCTCGATGGCTTCGATGGGGCGATCGACACGCACATTCGAGATTTCCCACGTCTTTTCGCCATAACAATGGATTGCAAACACTTCGTGAGCGTCAAAGTGCATATCGAACGGAGTTCCCGCATCACCCGTCGCGTACACGTTGGGCCACACGTGCCCGCCAAACGTATCCGCCAAAAATGAGGCTATTTCGTCAATGCGCTTCGACAAACCTCGCGCCCGGTTCCACACCAAAGGATGCCCGGCTTCGAGGTACTCCCGCATTCGTTCGGGTTCGGCGAATAATTTGTCTCGCGTGGCTCCGATTTGTTCAGGAAAACAAACGACACTCTCCACGATTTCGGGCCTGGCAAAAAGAGCTTGTCCAAGTTCGTCCGGGGACAAAATATCCTGACGAGCAGCGACCGTGCCGGAAAGGTGCAAGTGCCGTTTTTCGTAATGTTCCGCGAAAAACTTGACTCGGCCCAGGGGGGCCAACAGAGCGTCAAACTCGGCAAACATGATGCGAGTTTACTCCAAGTGGCGAAGATGGGAAATATTTGACGAAGGTCAAGGAGAGGCTTTCAAACCCGCAACCAACGCAAAATCTCAGCGGTTCCCCAATGGTCGCCGGGCACCATCCAACGTTCCGCTTCATCCCTACGGCCCAAACCTTCGTCATCACCTCGAGCGTGCGCAATGCGTAAACCGAGCCCATATAGACGGGCTCGAAATGGCCGCAAGCCACAAGCTTCTGCCAGCATTTCCCCCGTGAATGCTTCGCGTGCGGCCTCGAAAAACGCCCCACGCGCAAGCGCCACATGCGCCGCGAGTTCGTGCACACGTGCCGCCATTTCCACTTCGCCCGAATTCACAACCCAGGAGCGTGCTGCTTCAAGGAGTTTTTCCGCCGCGATGGGATCACGATCGGCAATCGCCAAACCCCACAACACTCGACCATGCGCCACATGGCCCGCCCAGCCAAACTTTTCACAAGCCATCACGTTCGACGCGATCATTTCAATGGCCGCGTCGCGTTCGCCCAAAGCCAAAAGATGCTCGGCTTCCCATAACCCTCGACGCGCAATCCGAGCGTCCCCCATCACTTGCAGTTGCGCAAAGCCGGCTCGAGCCGCGTCGATGTCCCCCATATCGTGGGCGATGGATGCGCTCAGGGCCAAACCTCGAGCCACGTGCGCCGACAAACCTAACGATTCTGCGAGTTTTGTCGATTGCAACACGTGTTCCTTCGCCGAAACATACTCACCGCTCAATCGTTCGGTATACGCAAGCGTTCGCAATCCCGTCACCAAATTCGAAGGCTCCAAATTGCCCTCCACGAGCGCGATGAAGTCGCGATACTCTCGCAGCGCGGACGTTAAATCTCCGAGCGCCCCAGCATAAAGACCACGTTCGTACAAAAGCGAGGCTTGCCACGCCGGGGCCAAAGAAAACATGGGCGATCCCGAATCAGTTGTCTCGCCAAACAATCGCAACATCCGCGCCCCACGGCTCATTTCACCCAGCACGAGGCCCAAGTGGGAAAATCCGCCCAGAGTTTGGAGATACGTACGGCACGCCTCGATATGTTCGCCGTATTCGATGAGCTGTCGCAACAAGTCTTCGTAAGCATCGAGTTTGTCTCGGTCTTGAGGCTTTTGACGAGGTGCAAAAATAAGCGTCCCCTGGGGTTGCGACTGCATCGCAGACTGAATGGCCGACGGCGAAACCCCAAGCAACGACCGAAAGTGATCCCGTACGAATGGATGCGACGACCAACGGGGAGGCTGTGTTCCAGAACGAAAAACCAATCCGAGACGCTCGAGACGCGCCAAAGAACGACGTAAATCGAGAAGCGACGATCCCGCCAAAGAGCCGGCAATTCGAATGGGCGCTTGGGACAATACGTGTAGCGCGGATTCATCAGCGCCCGCCGCGAGCACGGACAAACGCGCCAAAAGATCTCGTTCCGCGGGGGACAAGGCTTGGGCATAACTGCTGAGTACCCGAGACAAACGCCGCGCCAGCGGATCGTCCCGAACGGCTTCAGCCAATTCAGAGGCATCCAAAGGTTGCGGATCTCCGCCCAAAAACGCGCCCACGAACGAACCAGTGACGGCCAAAGACAAGGCATGACCACCCGACACGTCAATCAAGGCCCCCAAGGTCGAGGAATCGCCTCGCGTACCCCAGGAACGCAAGAGTTTTTCCGCGTCGGACTTCGGCAATGGTCCAAGCGAAACCGTGCGCACGCCCGTATCGGCCCACGCAGCCAAATCGCCTAAGACAAACCGCGATGTAACGAGGGCTCGGGCCGCGCCGAGACCTCGCGCCAATGAAATCAGCAATCGTCGGAGCAAGGGATCATGCAATTCGCCATGCGCGCGCGCAGCGTCACCTTGCGCTTGTACCACTTCGAGACCATCGAGGACAAGGCAATGCGCCGGGCCTTTGGCCAAAGCTTCTTCGAGTTTTTCCAGACGCTCACCTGGAGGACACTCCAAACGCGTGAAGTATTTGACCGCCCGGGCCAAAAACGCTTCCGTCCGTTCGTCTTCGTAGAAGCTCCATACGAAAAGACCGCGAGGTTGAGGTTCGGTGCTCATGCCCGACAACAACCGTTCCGCGATGGCAGTTTTTCCTGCCCCACCAACACCGACGAGCGCAATGACGCCGGGTTTGGCGGATGGAACCTTGGTCCAAGTCTGAAGTTCTTCGAGGAGCTCTTCGCGACCTACAAAATGCGGGGCA
>JBGAOI010000695.1:0-370 GCA_044221885.1 Polyangium sp. (in: bacteria) | reverse complement strand
ACGCTGAAGATTTGCTGCAAATTCGGGGCGGTAGAGCAGCTCGGGTGCTGGCGCCACCGGCGGGGTCGAATCGACGACGAGATCTGCTAAATCGAGACCAAGTTCGGCGCAGAGTTTGTCCAGAAGCTTGCGGCGAGCGGGAGCGCGGACCGTAAAACCGCCTTCATTCACTTCGCCAGATTCATAACGGCGATACGTGCGGGCATCAACACCCACGGACGCGGCCAAACCCTCTTGAGTGAGGCCCAATTCGAGGCGTGCGCGGAGCAATGCTTCATGATCGAACCGTTGGTGCATGACGCGCGACGCATCTTCGCCCAAAGTGCTGAACGTGCCAAGGAGATTGTTGTTGCTTTCACGGATTTCTCGG
>JBGAOI010000694.1:0-4368 GCA_044221885.1 Polyangium sp. (in: bacteria) | reverse complement strand
CTTTGAAACACGACGCCAGATCGCGCGCACGGTCCTTTCCAAGATCGAACCTCTCGAAGCCGGACGGTTGCGTTCGCCGCTCAATCCCGCTTCATGGTGGAGCCGTCTCGATAGCCGCACCGATGACGCATTTCACAAGGCGTTCGAACGGTATTTCGTCGATGCATTCCGCGCGGGTCTCGAAGCACAGCTCAGTGCCATCGTCGCGCCGCTGCCTCAACAAGTCGACGATCCCTTCCCGCCCCTGACCGTCGAAAAAAGCGCCGAGTACGTTCGGTTCGATGCTTGGCTGAAACAACTCGTCGCATTCGAAAAGGCCGTGGTTCGTCACGACGGACTGCTCGGCGAATTGGCGACGGATGTGACACCGGATGCTCGCGCGCAAAGTGTTGCTGAATTGTCCGACTACCTGCTCGGATACAAGACGTCACCGACGATCCCGATCGAGTATTACCGCAACGCGCTGGCTCGCGGTGCCTTCCGACAACCGTTTGGAATTCCGATGGAGCAGCGCAAGCTGGCGCGGGAAAAAGCGGTTGTTTTGTACTCCGCCGTCGAGTTGCGCCTGCTCGAGTTGCATAGCGACAAAGTCATTCGCGATGACGTGAACGAACTCATCAGCCGCCTTGGAGATCTCGAAAAGAAAGGTGCGGATTACACCGTCGAGGATCTGTGGGCGCTTCGCGATGTGATTGCGCGGGTCGAAGAACATCTCGCATCGCCGACGTTGTCGTGGATCGCGAGTGACGGTCTTCCGCCGAATGAAGCGACGGCGATTCTTCTGAAGAACGTGCAAGCCTCGAGTGTGCTCGGACGCGACGTCGAAGAAACGATGCGCGAACAAATCGGGGACAAACTCAAGAGCCTGAAGGAATACGTCACGACTGCGCGAACGCCGCTCTCCGATTTCATTCTCGAGCGAAAAAACGGCATGCCAACGATGAAGCTTTCGCCCTTCATCGTGGGTCTCAAGGCCCCCATTGATGCGCTTCGTCAACAGCCCTTCATGACGGCGTCGGAACAACTGACGATCACGCCGGAGCTCGAACGAAGCCGTGTGGATTGGGACGCCGACGTCTTGAAGGATGTGGCTCGTTTGCCCAAGGCGTATGAAACATTTGTTCAAGGCGGAACGATCAAGAGTTTGGACAAACGGATCCAGGACACGATCGGCGATCTGACCGTACGGCAGTTGCATTCGAGCACCTTGGGAGGCGTCGCGCGTGCGGCGCGTACGGCGACACCTTTGCCCACGGGTGGAGGTCGACAATTCGAGATCGTACGTTCTGATGCGGCAAACCTCACCCAAGCAACGCCGCCTCTAAAAGAAATGATCGGCGCGTTCGTACGGCTGCGTATGGAAGAACCTCGCGATCGCTTGCGCACTCTTTTGCGTGGTCAAGGATCGCAGCTTCTTTCGCGTGGTGGTGAAGTGTTACGCGCGGAGAATTTGTACGGCGTCAAGAAGGGCGGATTCACGTGGTGGGACGGACAAACCACGCCGGCGTACGAGGCATTTAGCGTTCCTGATGCGGGCCGTTTGTCCGAGTACGCTGCGGCGCAACGCACGCGCGCGGCGACTTTGCACAAAGAGTTGGCCGAATCGGTGCTCGCAACGATGGAGAGTCCCGAAGTTGGCGCGGACGCTTCGGACCCTGGTGTGGGCCTTTGGGAAAGCGTCGGCTGGCCCTTGAAGGACTACGAAAACAAGAAAGCGGGCAACGGAGTCTCGACGCTCGAAACGTTCATCTTGTCCGACTTGCCCTTGATCACGGGCCAGAACTGTGTGGCCGAACTCGACAAACGCGCTCCGACAGAAAGCTCGGGCGGGTTTTTCGCAGCGCAACAGGCGTTCATTACGAACCAGTTGCGTGAACGTTGCCGCGTGCTCGCCACCGACAACATGCGGGGTCGTTATGCATCGCTGCGACGAACGTTTAATCGTGAACTTTCTGGAAAGTTCCCGTTCGTCAAAATTGAACCGGGCCTTCGCGTCGAAGACGCTCGTCCGGAAACAGTGCGTTCGTTCCTCAAGGCGGCAGCCGATTTTCGTTCCGACTTTGGGTATTTCCTGAAGAAGGATTCGCGTCCAGGAGCCTCGGACGTGAATGGGTTTCTCGATAAGATCGAAGACGTACGGGCGTTCATGATGCCGATGTGGGCGCAGTCGGATTCGGCCGACGACGGGATCTATGATGTCAAAGTCGAATTCCGCGTGAACCAAACCACAGAAGTGGGTGGCAATCGCATCGCCGAATGGGCCATGAGGTTTGGCGAGGAACGGTTGTACCGGGACGGACCCAAAGTCGAAGCGAGCTGGCGCGTGAACGATCCCGTTCGAACCGATCTTCGCTGGGCCAAGTCGAGCCTGGACACGCCGCTTCCAGAGCAAGGCCCGAACGTGACGGTGAACGATCGTTTGGTCACGTTCGAGGAGCGAGGGCCGTGGGCGTTGCTGCGCATGATCGCGTTTCATCAGACGTCGACGGAAGCCAACAAGGCCGATGGCGCCACACACGTTCTTCAATACGTCGTGTTATCGACACCGGATCCTTCGGGAGGTTTTATCGAGCGCGTCGGTTCGGACACGAATACCGTGCGTGTGTTCATCCGAGTCACCGTCACCGGAATCGAAAAAGACAAACCGCTGCGGTACCCAGAATTCCCGACAACAGCCCCCAATTTGTAGGAGATCTTCGATGACGACGAATGCGCCGGTGGATCTGGAATCGTTGCTCGAGCCAATCTCGGACGAGTCGCCTTGTGGTTTGTCATTGCGCTACGACGGGACGTACGATCGAGTTCGGGAAGCTCGACGTGAAGACGACCCTTCGTTGCCGATGGGTGATTGGGAAACGAAACTCAAGGTTGCGGATTGGCCACTGGTCGAGAAGGTTTGTCGCGAGGCGCTCACGAAGAAGTCGAAGGACTTGCAGCTTGCCGCTTGGCTTGCCGAAGCGTGGCTCAAACGGTACCGATTTCAGGGGTTGATCTCGGGTTTGTCTCTGATCGCGCAGCTCGTCGATCGGTATTACGAGCATGGATTGCATCCGGTTCTTGGCGACGACGATGACGCTTCAGCGCGCGTTGCGCTCGTGGAGTGGATCGATGATGTCTTCACCGATCGCGTGCGAACGACATCCGTGGGCTCGCTAAGTGAAGGTCAGGGGTTTTCCCTTTTGGATTGGGAGGGGGCAGGACAAACGGTCGTGGTCGATTCGGAGGGACAAACGGCAACGCGTCCGAGCCACGAAACTTTGTTGGCCAAGGTGTCCTTGGGTGGCGGAACCCGCTGGACCGATGTCGCGAACGACGTTGCGGCTGCAATCGTTGCGGCAGAATCCGTCGAGCAGGCGTATGCGGCACATGTTCCACAACCACCCACGTTGCGTCACTTGCGTGAAGCGTTGGCGAGCATCGAACGCTTGGCGCGCAACGCCGCGCGAACGAGCGGCGAACTTGCACCTAGCGCGCCGGTAGGTGAAACGAGCTCGGCCGGTAACGTCGCGATGTTTGGTTTGTCCGCGAGCGGAAACAGCTCGGGACCGATCACGAGCCGCGCGGATGCGTATTACCGATTGGCGGAGGCCGCGGAGTATCTCATGCGGACCGAACCCCACAGTCCGGTGCCCTACCTGGTCAAACGTGCCGTGCAATGGGGCAACATGTCGCTTGCCCAATTGCTCCACGAATTCATCGGAAACCCTGATGACCTCGTGACGATTCAACGCTTGCTCGGAATGCGCGGTCACGACGAAACGTGACGGGCTGAGCAGTGATCAGCATTTGTCATACATGCTGAACGAATGATCGCCATCACGAGGGTGTTGAGTTTTCATGTCGGCCCGCTGTAGAAGTGGCGGTAGCCCCTGAAGTACCAGATTTGCGTGGGCGGGTTCGACAGGTTCGCAAAATCCGCGGCAGGGCCGCGATAACGCCGAGAAAGGGAGCCATCGATGGCAGAAAGCAAGCAACACTGGCTGGACCGAAATCGTCCACCACGTGTTCAAATCACGTACGACGTCGAGACGGGCAATGCGATCGAGAAGAAAGAGATCCCGTTTGTCGTGGGCGTCATGAGCGACTTGGGACAGAACCCGAACAATCCGCTGCCCAAGCTGAAGGAACGTAAGTTTGTCGAAATTGATCGCGACAACTTCAACGACATCCTGGCGTCGACGAAACCCGAGATCACGTTCAGCGTCGCAGACGCGATCAAAGGTGCGGGCACCAAGCGTTTGTCCCTCACGTTCACGCACATGGACGACTTCCGGCCGGAACGCCTCGTCGGCCCGACCGGACATGGCCAGCCCGCCCAGGGCCAGTACCACGACACACGCCCCCGCGGAGGACAGAATACGCCTCATC
>JBGAOI010000693.1:0-4377 GCA_044221885.1 Polyangium sp. (in: bacteria) | reverse complement strand
CCGGAACGTGCATGATGCTAGAAGGACGCGGAATTGGAGATGGCAGCGGCTTCGACGAGCCACTCAATTTTTTGGAAGGGGACGAAGTCGGAACACTCGATGGAACGCTTGCGATTCGGGGCACGGGAACCGAGGATTATTTCAATGGCGCCTTTTACTTCGAGTCGGGTTCGCACGCGTCGCCATTTGCACAATGGTGGGGAACACGCGTTTATGGTGCACTCGGACAATCCAATGCCTGCCGATTCCATCTGCTGGGCGACACCATCGATTTTGCGTCGAATGCCGAGTTCGCACTCGAAATCGGTCCCGGTGTGCCCGAAACGCTCGAGCGATATCGGACGGTGACATTCTTGTATCGTTAAGGTCTGTCACGGAACGATCGAGCACGCCTATCATTCGTTCCGAAACGAACAGCGTCGTTCCTACGATCTCGTACAAGTTACGGAAGCGAACGTTGCCTACGCTTGCACAAGAACCAAGAATCGTTTGGTACTCCAACGAAGATTGGAAAGGCAAACCTCGCTCGAACCTGCAACGCATGTACACGTCGGGCAACAATCTGCCCATCACGGGGCACGGCGCCGAACTCGAGCTGACTTCTGCGAAAAGTTTCGTGACAGGAGCATTCGCCAGCCTTCGTGGTGACGAATGCGATCACGTTGATGGTCGGGGAGGAGGGATTCGAACCCCCGACAACGAGCACCCAAAGCTCGTGCACTACCAGGCTGTGCGACTCCCCGAAACGAAGTCTTGCCTGCTTCCAGGCAACACTCGGCGCGCACCTTAACCGAAGACGTTTCGATGCGCAACAAAGATTTTGATGCCCTCAGTGAAGATGTTCGACGAGGTAGTCAACCACATGCTTGTACGCGTAACGACGTGCGAGCGGACTGCGATACCCATGACGCTCGCCAGGAAACACCAGCAAGTCGAAGGACTTGTCCGCCGCGACGAATGCGTCGATGAGCGCTGCGGCATTCTGGAAATGCACGTTTTCATCCATGAGCGCATGCACGAGAAGCAACTTGCCCTTCAAATTCCCAGCAAGTTTCGTGAGGTTTGTCGTTTCATACGCTGCGGCATTGTCCTTGGGCAAACCCAAGTACCGTTCGGTGTAGGCACTGTCGTACAGACGAAAATCCGTCACCGGCGACGCAGAAATCCCCACGTGAAACTTATCGGGCGCCTTGAGCAACGCCAAAGCCGCCATGAACCCGCCATAACTGTGCCCATAAATGCCCACACGCTTCGCGTCGACATACGGACGTTTGGCGATTTCATCCAGCGCGGCAATTTGATCCACAAGCTCGATATCGCCCATTCGACCAGCCAAAGGCGCCTCGAACGCTGGACCTCGACCACCGCTGCCGCGATTGTCCACTTCCATCACGACAAACCCACGATCGGCCAGGTGTTGCCACATGAGACGCGGACTCCACGAATTCAACACCGTCTGCGCATGCGGACCCCCGTAAACCATCACGACGACAGGATACTTCTTGCCCGGATCCATCACGCGCGGAGTCAACAAAGCGCCATGCAAATCCACCCCCGCGCCCACCGTGACCTTGAAAAATTCGGGCGTTCGGAGTGCCAAACTTGCAATTTCCGGATCCACGGGCGGCGACATATCCGCAAGCACGGGTCCACCCAATTCGCGAATGACAACTTTCGGCGCACGATCCGCGGCAGAATGAATGTCGATCATGAGTTTGGCTTGACGATCAAGCCCCGCCCCATGCACGCCGGGCTCTTCCGTCCAACGCTTGATGTCCCCGCCATCCAACGAAATGGAATACAGTTGCCTGTCGAGCGTGCCGTCTTTGTTGGCAATGAAAAACGCTCGATTGTTCGCTTCATCGACGCGGGAAATGCCATACACGTTCCAATTGCCAGATGTGAGCTGCCGAATCGAAGCACCCGAATTGGCATCTCGAAGCTCCAAATGGGTAAAACCTCCCACATCGTGCGTCCACAAAAACTGCGGCTTCTTTTCGAGAAGTTCGTAATCGGCAAATTCGAGCCACGACTTTGAGGTTTCAGCAAACAATTCTTTGGTTTGTCCTGTTTTCGCGTCGACTCGAACCAATGCCAATCGTTGCTGCCGGCGATCGAGCGTTTGCAAATACACGGCAGAACCGTCGGCCGCCCATTGGAATCGCCCCATATAGCGTTCGGCTTCCGCAGGCCAGGTCAGCCACGTCGTTTTCGCCGTCTTGATGTCCACAATTCCAGCCCGAACCTTGGGATTGGGTTCACCCGGCAATGGATATTTCTGCATCATCAAATCCGGACCTTGTCCGCGATAACCAAGCACCGGATGTTCTGCAACACCGCGCTCGTCCACCTCGAGATACAGCATTTTGTCGCATTGAGGGGACCAGAAAAACCCGTGCGGTTCATCGAGCTCTTCTTGCGCCAGAAAGTCGCTTTGACCTCGCGTGGTCCCAGCAGGACCACCCGTCGTCAATTTGGTTTCTTTTCCGGTCGCCACGTCGATCGCAAACAAATCGTCTTTTCGGACAAACCCGACCCGTTCCCCATTCGAGCAAATACGCGGGTCGATTTCAGGATCCGGCGTTTCGGTGAGCCGCTTCAAAGCTCCATTCTCGAGGCGAGCGAAAATGTCTCCACCTCCAGGAACGAGCAACACTGGCGACTTCTCGGCCCAATCGTACGTGGAAATGCCCGTCGCCCGCGTGCGCTGACGCTCACGTCGCAATTCCTCCTCGCGACTCAACGGTTTGGAACCCACGGGAAGTTCAGAGGCTCGCAGGAGCACACGTGAGGCCTTTGTAGAACGATCGTAAGCGAAGAGGGAGTAGGTCAGGTCGCCTGTTTCGCTGGCCAACCACGTGACGAGTTTGCCGTCGGGAGATGCGGCAAACCTTCTCGGAACTTGCCATCCAGGCTCGGGCATCTTGGCCAAGCGATCGATCGTGATGGGACTTTTGTCCGCGGGAAGAATCGTGCCATGTGATGCGTCAACGGGAGCTTGCGGAGTCGTGTCTTTAGCCATCTCCTGAAGCAGCGGACGTAAAGGGCGATGGGCATCGGTTTGTCCTCCACAACCCGCAAGGAGAGTGGCCCAGACGAACCCGGCACGAAAAACCCGATGGTTGCTCATAAACTGTCGAGTAATCCGAGACGCACGGGAAGTCCAGTGTCGGAACGTCTTTGGCTTCTTTTGGATGGGGCGTCGTGCGTTTCTACAAGAGTGCCCGACGCTTCACTCGGGCGCTTTGCTTGTCGCCACAATGCGGACACGGCGCACACGACGGCCAAATACATCCGTCACGATGACCGTATACCCCTCGCACTCGATTCGTTCGCCTGGTTCCGCGGGACGTTCGAGGCGTTCCAGGACGTACCCGCCAATCGTTTCGACCGTTTTCGCTTCGGGAAGCAAAACAATTTGCTCTTCCCGTTCGAGATCCGTCAAAAGAACGCGGCCATCAACTTCGACGATGCCAGGACTTCTGCGATGAATGGGCGGGACTTCTTCATCGTTTTCGTCGCGAATTTCGCCGACGATTTCTTCGAGTAAGTCTTCAATCGTCACCAGGCCGATGAATTCGCCCGTGGCGCTCGTGATGATGGCAACTGGAATTTGCCGTGCTTGCATTTCGAGGCGCAATCGTTCGACCGATGTATTTTCCCGAGCATAAATCGGTTTTCGCAAAAGTTCGGCGACCCTGGAGGCTTTGCGCCGACCACTCAAGACATCGAACAAATCCCGCAAATGCAAATAACCAAGAACCGAATGGCCCTTGGAATCGAGCACGGGATAACGCGAATATCCCGCTTCGGCCACGACGGCCACGGCTTCATTGATGCTCATTTCTTCGCGCAACGTCGCCGCATCGCCGCGCAAGGACATCACGTGGCGCGCAGTTCGCCGCCGCAAATCGAAGATGCGCACGAGCATGCTGCGCAACGCTGGGTCGAGACCCGCGGGACTACGCGTCAACAGAATACGCAATTCTTCCGAAGTATGGGCAATTTCTTCATCATGCGCGGGCTGAAGCCCAAACAGACGCACGAAAGCATTGGCCGACGTATTGAGAACCCAAATGACGGGCCAAGCCATGACATAAAAGAAATGCAGGGGTCCAGCAGCAAACAACGTAACACTCTCCGTACGTTGAATTGCCAATGTTTTCGGCGCTAGTTCCCCAATGATCGTATGCAGGGACATGATCAGCAGAAATGCAATACCAAGCGAAATCGCATGCGTCGCTTCTGGACCAAATCCAATACGCATCAACACCGGCTGAAGCAGATGCGCAACCGCTGGTTCACCAATCCAGCCCAATCCAAGGCTCGCCAACGTAATGCCCAACTGATTCGCCGACAAATAGGCATCGAGGCGTT
>JBGAOI010000692.1:0-4381 GCA_044221885.1 Polyangium sp. (in: bacteria) | reverse complement strand
CCTTGACGACTCGGATGAAAAAGGACTCCCCATGAATGCGTTTTTCTTGCTGCCCGCAGCAAAGCCTCTCGTTGTGTTTTCCGTTTTGCTGGTCCTGAAAATGGCGGGCGTGGCGTTTGCCACCGCCAACGCTCGACGCAAAGCCGGAGTCGTGGTGAACCCCGAAGACACCGGCGTCAATCCGGGTTCGCATGCGGAAGCGCAAGATGCTCCGGAAGTGTTGCGAGCCAAACGCGCGCACCTGAATGACTTGGAAAACATTCCGGCATTCCTGTTCATCGCGCTCCTGTTCACGTTGACCGGCGGCTCGGCGAACGGTGGATGGGCTTACTTCGGGGTCTATTTCGCAGCCCGCTTGCTGCACACCATTACGTACATGGCAGAGAAACAGCCGTGGCGCACGATCAGCTTTGCCATTGGGCAGATCTCACTGCTCGGCCTCTTGGTTCACCTGATCCTCAAAGTGGTGTGATCGTAACGCACGCAACGTTTCTTTGACATCGCACCAGCCCAAGAAGGTGCAGCGGAAAAGGTGCCCGCCACTTTGTAGACGTAGTCTCACGCACATCCAAAAGGTGCCAGCCACTTTGGACCAAGTTCGAGCCTTGGGAAAGTTTGTCGACACGCACGACTCGGATGACGCCACCCGAAAGTTTTGTTAGGCTCGGCCGCTCACTGGATTTTATCGGGGTTCAAAACAACGAGCCCCTCCGGCGACGCAAAACCCCACGGGTTCAACCGGATGTCGAACAACATGACGAAACCACTTCTCAATTCCCGCGTAGGCGATCGCTTCGTTCTTGAAGGCATCGCTGGCACCGGCGGCATGGGAACGGTCTATCGCGCCGTGGATGAACACACCGGTGAAACTGTTGCTGTCAAGCTTTTGCGCGACGTAGCCCAAGGCGAGTCGGCCCATCGGTTCGTGCGCGAGGCTCAAGTGCTGGCGGAACTCGAACACCCAGGCATCGTGCGGTACGTTGCTCATGGATTCACCCGCGACAATGCTCCGTATCTGGCGATGGAGTGGCTCGAAGGCGAAGACTTGGGCAAACGTTTGGCCCGCGGCCCGATGAGTTTTTCGGAGACGATCACCCTGGCGCGAGGAGCCGCGGATGCGCTTGGATTTGCGCACGCGCACGGAATCGTGCATCGCGACGTCAAACCGAGCAATGTTTTTCTGCGCGGAGGTTCGGTGGGTGATGTGGCATTGCTCGATTTTGGCATTGCCCACATGAATGCCTCGGAATCTTCGCTCACGACAACGGGCGATTTCGTGGGAACTCCAGCCTACGTCGCGCCAGAACAAGCCCGCGGTGCGCGCGATGTCGGCCCTGCAGCCGATGTGTTTTCCCTTGGATGCATCTTGTACGAATGCCTCACGGGTACCGCAGTTTTTGGTGGAGGCAATATCGTCGCCATTCTCGCGAAAATCCTCCTGGCCACGCCGCCACGAATTCGTGAACTACGTCGAAACGTCCCCGATGCCATGGATATGTTGCTCAGCCGCATGCTCGAGCGCGATCCAGCCATGCGTTTGCCCAATGGCCGCGTGGTTCTCGAAACGCTGGAAGCGATTGAACCGGTATCGATGGATGCATACGATCGCACGCCGGTCATTTCGAGCCGACGGTTTGGCGCGATCGATATGGAGCGGCAATTGATCTGTGTGATCCTTGCGTCGCTCGCCCGTATCGAAGACGAGGCCCAGACGCTCGAATCGCACTTCGAGGTCAGTCTTTTCGATCTTGCGGACGAAGTACGAAAATTTGGCGCGTGGGCCGAAACATTGGCCGACGGATCGCTTGTCGCTACATTCGCTCAAACCCGGGGAGCCGCAACGGATCAAACGGCCATTGCCGCGCGCGCTGCGCTCTTGCTCAAAACACGTTGGCCCGAAGCGATGATTGTGTTGTGCACGGGGCGAGGTCAAGTGCACGGTAAATTGCCCATGGGTGACGTGCTCGATCGAGCCGCCGCGATGTTGCGTAATCACCGGGATATCTCCGAATACGTCTTGATTGACGATGTCACGCGTCGCTTGTTGGGTGCGCAATTTCGAGTGGAAGAAAAGACGCCCGGAACATGTGTGCTCACGAGCGAACACACGACCCTCGATCCAACGCGTCCTCTTTTGGGCAAACCAACGCCTTGTGTCGGTCGTGAATCGGAACTCAGCCTGCTCGATTTGGCGCTCACCGACGCCATTGATAACGCAACGCCGCAAGCGGTCTTGGTGATTGCTCCACCAGGAACGGGCAAATCGCGATTGCGACACGAATTTACTCGTCGCGCAGAAAATCGTGAATCGACGCCGCTCGTGTTTTTGGGACGAGGCGACCCGATGAGTATGGGTTCGGCGTATGGAATTCTGGGCGAAGCGCTGAGGCGGTGTGCCAATATCGCGGAAGGCGAAGAATTGTCTGTTCGTCGCGAGAAACTCACGCAACGTGTCGCTGAACACGTCCGGACGGATGTCCAACGCGTCACGATGTTCCTCGGCGAAATGTGTGGCATTCCGTTTGAGGACACCGATCCGAGGTTGCATGCTGCACGTCAGGATCCGCTGACGATGTCGAATCAAGTATTGGCTTCGTTTCTCGATTTTTTGCGCGCGGAATGTCAAGCCAATCCCGTCGTCTTGGTGCTCGAAGATCTGCATTGGGGCGATGATCTCACGGTCAAACTCGTCGAGTCAGCATTGCGTGAATTGGCGGACTTGCCGTTGCTGGTGCTCGCTCTTGCCCGCCCCGAGATCACGGACATTTTCCCGAAGTTATGGCAAAAGCACGTACAAATCTTGACGTTGCGGTCGCTCAGTCGAAAAGCGGGTGAACGATTGGTGCGTCAGGTACTTGGATCGACGATTCGCGAAGAAACGATCGCGACGATCGTGGAGCAATCGGAAGGCAATGCCTTATTTTTGGAGGAATTGATTCGCAATGTGGCCGAAGGTCACGGGGGGGAGGCTCCCGCGACCGTGCTGGCCATGTTGCAAGCCCGTATTGGGCGCCTCGAGCAACACGTGCGCAGAATCTTGCGTTGTGCAAGCATTTTCGGGGAAGCATCGTGGTCGGGCGGAATCCGTTCTTTATTCGGCACCATCCACAACGTGAGCCTCGATGATGCCTTGCGTTCGCTCGTACGCGCCGAGATTCTCGAATTACGCCGGGAGAGTCGATTCCCTGGAGAACAGGAATACCGATTTCGTCATGGTTTGATGCGCGATGCGGCTTATAGCTTGCTCACGGACGAGGATCGCGTGGAAGGCCATCGGCTCGCTGCCGAATACTTGGAAATGATGCACGAGCAAGATTCGTTTGTCGTGGCGGAACATTTCGTTCAAGGTCATGAATCCTCGCGAGCGGTCACGCATTTGTTACGGGCGGCCGAACAATCGTGTGACAATGGAGATATGAATGCCGCTTTGAACGTTACGGAACGGGCGCTCGCATTGGATCCCGAGCCTGCGTCACGCGGAGCGTTGCTGGCGGTGAAAACGCGCGCGTGCGTTTGGCGGGAACAATATGTCGAAGTGTTGAAATGCGGCCACGAGGCGCTCGCGCTGGTGCAATTGGGTGGTTATCGCTGGTGTCAATTGGTGCAACAAATGATGCCCGCGGCTGCGTTCACGGGCCAGATCGAAGCGTTTTTCAAACTTGCGACTTTGTTGCTCCAAACCGATCCGCCGGACGACGCTTGCGCGCCGTATGTCGCGGCATCTTCTTGGGTCTCGATTACATCGGGAATCATGGGCCGACGCGACCTTTGCGATATTTTCCTCAGTCGCGCGAAAAAAGTGGTGGCTCATTGCCGCTCGAACGATCACGTGGCGTTTGGATATCTGCATTGTGCCCAAGCGAATCATCATCACGTCGTACAAGAACTTCCCTGGTCGCGAGCGTGTGCCAATCATGATGCGTGCATTGCGACAAAACCCGCGGGCGTCGTGCGCGAGGAATGCTTGGCCAATGTATTTCACGGCAAAGCCCTCATGGATTTGGGCGCCATCGAAGAAGCGGAAACGGTCTTGCGTAACAACCTCGTTTTCGCCAAACAAATCAACGAGCGCATGTCTCTGGCGTATTCGCAAGCGCATCTTGCGCGCCTGATTGCGCGTCATGGTCCGCTGGAAGCTTTGGACGAAGCGGCGCAATTGGCCGGTGCGCTGATTGTCACGAACAACCAATCCATTCTGGGGTTTGGTTATGGCGTGCTGGCCGAAGTGGCCAAACGTCGAAAAGACTTGACCCTTGCGGAAACCGAAGCGCGCAAAGCCGTGGCGGCAATGCGCGGTTTCCCGACGTATTCATGGGATCTCGTGGCCCTCTTGAGCACGATTCTGCTCGAAGCGGGCCGCCCTGAAGACGCGTTGGCGGTG
>JBGAOI010000691.1:0-4391 GCA_044221885.1 Polyangium sp. (in: bacteria) | reverse complement strand
GTCCAGAATCTTGATGAAGTCGGTTCGTCCCGCCTTGTTTGGCAGGATGAAAATATTGTCGGGCTTGAGATCGCGATGAACGATGCCCGCAGCATGCGCGGCACCAAGAGCATCGAGGACTTGCGCCATCAAAGGAATGCTCTGCGCCGTCGTGAGGCGACCGTTTTTCTTGATGCGCTGGCTCAGAGTTTCTCCGTCGAGATACTCCATGACCATGTAGCGAGATCCATCAGCCAACACGCCGAGATCGAGCACTTCGCAGATGTGCTCGGAACCAATGCGTCCTGCGGCTTGAGCTTCACGTTCAAAGCGCGCAACGTTGTCGGCTGCACTCGACACACTCGCGTGCAGAACTTTGATGGCGACACGTCGCTTGATGCGAGTGTTTTCGCCCTCGTAAACAGCGCCCATTCCGCCCGTTCCTAACAAACGGAGGATTTGGTACTTCTCGTCGATGACTTGGCCGGGATTGAGGCTCATGTAGGCGTCGCTCGCATGAAGAAGCGCAAAGGATCGAACCTGCCAATCCTACCACGAGTCGATGGGGTCAGCCCAGCGCTGTCTCACGACCTGAGCGCAAAGCCGTTTGGAACGCCCCGAGGACCCCAACGGACGAAATGCCTTTAAGGGCTTGCCCGACAGGTGGGCTCTTCGTGTTAACGTCGCCCGCGTATGGCGCTCTACGAGCTGTCGATCGACGACGCACACCTTCGCGAAGCCGAGATGCTCATTTCGCTCGAAGGTCGAAGTTTCCCCACACTCGCAACACGTTGGGAATCACGACTCTTCGACCAGCCTTGGTCCACAACGCTGGTTCTCGACTACACCATTCCACTTCCACCGCTGCCTCCAGGACAGGCGTCGTTCATCGAAGTGCGAATCGCGGCGTTCACCGGCGGCGCCCCAACGAAATTCCTCTACTTCGGCACCGAGATGAACTCGAGCGTTCCACGCATCGGTCCGGAGATGGAAAATCAACTCGGGCCCGCGAAGATCTTTCAAGAGTTCCGGTTGGACGAACAAGCGTCACCGGTTCCGTATCTCAAGCTCATCCAAACGACGCCGCGGATCTATGGCGCCGGAGCTCAGGACTATTACAGCCCCGCAATCAAGATCGAACGTTACGATGGGACAGCATCGAGCGAGCAACTCGCAGATCTGTTCCCGACCGTCGTGGCGAACTTGCCCTGCATCAAGGGCCATCTGCTCACCGACTCGACAGGTGGCTTGTGGACGGGCACGAGGTACATCGGACAAACCTCGATCGCGATCCTGCGTCAAGGCAAAGTCGTAGGCATGCACAAGCGGATCGGACGTAGTGATCGCGATGCGGTCCCGCCTGAAATTCGCAAACGAGATCCCAAGCTCGACACCCTCAAAGAATGGGTCGCGATCGATCTCGGTGCACAGTCGACAGTCGTTGCGTTGCGTAGTGATCGCAGCTCGCCGGAGCTCATTCGTATTGGCGCAACGGGTGCACCCGTTGTTTCCGCCGACTACGAAAATCCAAGCGAAATTCACTTTGATCAGCTCGCGAAGACCCTCAAAGCATGGCGTGATCGCGTCATTCTTCCGATGACGCGATGGGGTGAAGTCACCGTGGGTCATGGCTCACGTGCATTACGCAAGCGCAACGCTGAGGAAGCTCCTTCGATCGCCGCTTCGACGCTCACACATCTGCCGCTCATCCGTGAACGAGTGGATCTGAAGGACAAACTTGCCCTTCGTGGTCGAGGAGATCCCGAGACGCAAGAAGTCTTGAAGAAGCCGGCTCCGCCGATCATCGACGAAGAAGGCATCGGCGCGCACGACCCCTTCGATCCGATCGAGTTTTACTCGTACTACATTGGTTTGCACGTAAACCATCGCACGCGAGGCATCCATACCCGCTACCTGGTAGCCATGCCTGCAGGTTGGTCGGCGGATCGTCGCAAGAGCGCTCTCGTTGCGGTTCGTCGCGGCATCTTCCGCAGTTTGCCCGCGGGCATGCTCGAGTATCACGACCTCGAAGGCTTGACCGTACTCGACGCAGGCCCCTCAACGATTCCGTTTGTCGCGCATGCATTCCGAGCGTTTGCGATCGCGCCCAAACCCGATCCCGTTCCCTTCTGCGCCATCGACGCAGGAGCCAGCGAAACGGGCATCACGTTTGGCCTGTTCCGCAATGCCAAACCTGACGAACAGGTCGAAGGCTTCGAACGCATGATCGAATACCTCGAGCCTACGAGCATCTCGTGGCTCGGTGGTGAACGACTCTTGCATCGCCTCGCGTATCGCATCTACGCCGCTTCGACGGCGCAAGTGATCAACGGACGCATTCCATTTGATCGACCCGTGGACGAACCTCCGGCACCTGCTCTGGAGCATCTGCTTTCTGCATCGCCGTGGGCTCGCGCCAACGCCGACTTGCTCAAGGAAGCAATTCGCCCGTTGCTCGAAGGCGGAGACCAACGTCTCAGCAAATCCGTTCGTCTGGCGACCGCAGAAGGCGAACCCGTCGACTTCACGCTCGACGTGGATCGTCAGGACGTCTCCTACGCGATTGAAAAGTGGTACGCCGATGGCGTTGCGTTCATCGCTGCGGGCCTCGAAAAAGCACTCGAGAAAGTGGGCCGCGGCCCTGATCCCTACGAAGGGTTGCGCATCATGCTCGGCGGTCGCATGAGCATGCATCCGGTCTTCTTTGACAAACTCACGGCGAGTTTGCCCAAGAACGTGAAAATTCATCGCTTCATCGAGCCCGATCGGCTGAACCTTGGAGCACCAACGGTCAAGACGGCTTGTGCACTCGGTGCACTGGCGATGCGGTTCGAACGCATTGGCGCCGTGTTGCGTGCAGAAAAACGAGATGCATTCCGGCATCGCGTTGGACGCAATCGTCACGGCCAGCTTGCTGACGTGCTCGATCCGACGGTTGAGTACGATGTGTGGCGCGAGATGGGGGCTTGCACGAAGCCGAACGTCGAGATCCTTCACATGAAGGCGGAAGACGATGGCGAAGTGGCAGCTGACGATCCGCGTGTCGAAATGGCGATCTGCAAGCTTGGTGCAGGAGCGGTGGGACAACGCGTGTATCTACGCGCGGTTGGTCCGGCCAAAGTGGAGGTATCCGCAGGACCTCCAGGCGGCGATCCCGCACCAGGTGGACCTGTGTGGACCATCGACCTCGTCGACAACATCGCGCGCCCCCGCGCGTGACACCCGCCTCAATTCAGCTCAGAGACTTCGCCGCGTGATGTAGAAGAAATCGCGCGGCGAAGGCTCACGCACGTAGTCACCCGAGCGATAATCCACGTGTGGGACGAGCGAAAGCACGGCACGACGTTCCGCTGTTGGGGGGTGATCAAAAAACAGAAAACGTGGGTAGGCGTAGTTCACGTCGAGTTGCGCGGCGTCACGTGCTCCCACGGCTTTCATGGCCGTCGCCAACGACTGTGCGGTCACGGCTTCACCGAGCGCGTAGAACAAGGTTTTTCCTGACGCATCGACACCGATCGCCGATCGACGAATAACCGTTTCTCCACTGACGGTAGCGCCCCAATTTTTGGTCGACTCGGTGAGTTTGTTGTTGAGAACGTCTTGCTCGACCAAACATGGTGGAGTTTGTCGATACGCAAGCATGTCCGACTGCGTCGACGAGATTTGTGGCCACGTTCGAATCCGAATCGTCCCATCGCGATAGAGACCGACGGTGCACGCGATGTCGCGTGGTGGAAGGAAGATCTTGCCGTCGAGCATCATGCCGTACTGGCCATGAAGCGCCTTGAATCCACCGTTGAACACGGCAATCAAGTCGGCATGTTCGTTTGTCGGGACAATGCCTGGGCGTTCCGCGAGCGTAACCTTCTCCGAGAGTGGCTCCGTCGTCCCTGCGATGAGGCGAACGTTGATCTTCGTCAGATCCATGGCCACGACGGCAACGGCCGCAAACGGACGCTTTTTGTCCGGATGAACGATGCTCTTGGCGAGCAGCGGCGGATCGTCACCTTTTCGTCCTTCGGCCAACTCGAGCCAAACCCCATCGGCAGGAGTCGCGACGGTAGGAAAAGGGGCTTCGAATTTTGGCGGAGGAAACGCCGCAACGTTGGGGTTTGCCGGAGGAGTGGCTCCTGCCGATGCCGCTGGCAGTGCTGGTGCCGGTTCTGCGGAAGTCGCCGCTTGTGCACTTGCGGGGACTTCCCAAAACGTTTGCGGAGCATCGTCTTTGTGTCGCCACACGTTGATGTCGTCGGCGAGCCCATACGCAGTGTCTTCAATCCACGCGACGACGGAGGGACCCAACACGGCACGTACGCCGTCAGCGAGTGCCGGGCCAAACCCGGGTATGTTGTGGATGCCGTACCAAACGCCGCCGATACCGACGACGGTCACGGCCAAACCTATGGCCAAAC
>JBGAOI010000690.1:0-4392 GCA_044221885.1 Polyangium sp. (in: bacteria) | reverse complement strand
CCTGGACGAACCACAAAAGCTTCCCAGGCTTCACCTCCACGCACGAGCGCGGGAATGACGCCGGCTCGTGCCAATGATGACTTTCCTGCCCCGGACGAAC
The DNA here is from genome assembly GCA_044221885.1 of Polyangium sp. (in: bacteria). Taxonomy (GTDB): domain Bacteria; phylum Myxococcota_A; class Polyangia; order Polyangiales; family Polyangiaceae; genus Polyangium. The sequence continues at coordinate 4,292 of JBGAOI010000690.1, read as the reverse complement.
CGACGAGGGCGAGAAGAGGAGCGTCCGTGAGGCGGAGAAGAATGTGTTCGACCATCGTTTCTCGGCCAAAAAAGAAGGCTGCATCGCGTTCTTGAAACGCAGACAAACCGGCGTAAGGATTCAGTTCTTCGTCATGGCGATTATCCGAATGTACCTTGAAATGTTCGCGGGCTATTTCTTCGAGTTGCAGGCACAATTCAGCGGAAGAAGGAAGACGATCGTCGCGGAATTTCATCAAACAGCGGTCGATGACGATTCCCAATCGGCCGATATTCGGCAATCGTTCACGTACGCTGGGCATTGGAATTTCACGTTTGGCCACTTCGAGCAAAACTTCTGGCGTGAGCGGAGAACCGCAAGGATGTTCGCCAACGGCCAGTTGATACATGATGATTCCGAGGGCCCAAATATCTGTCCGAGCGTCGACGGGTTCGCCCCACCATTGCTCGGGGGCCATATAGGATCTTGTACCGACCATGGCTCCTGTTTCCGTCAGCGCGGCCAGATCCGAGTTTTTGGAGGGCCATTGCATTGGTGAAACGTCGGGCGTATCGAGGTTCGAGTCGATTGCTTCACGCACGAGCTTGGCGACACCGAAATCGAGAACTTTGACGGTTCCGCTGTCGGCGAGCATGATATTGGCGGGTTTCAAGTCGCGATGCACAATCCCGGCTTCATGAGCACATTGTAATGCTCGAGCGACGGGAAGCATCAAGCTGGCAATGCGGGCTGCAGGAACACCTTGAACATGGTCATCGGCTTTCCTTTCCAGTATCCAAGAAGAAAGCGTTTTTCCTGGTACATACTCAAGGACCATGTACGGGCAGCCGTTTTGGTCGCCAATATCGTACAGTGCAACGATGTTTTCATGGGACAATTGGGCTGTCGCTTTGGCTTCGACAAAAAATCGGCCAGCATGTTGCGCGTTGACGGTAAGCAGAAACTTGAGCGCTACACGTCGCCCAAGGCGGGTATCTCGGGCGAGCCAAACTTCCCCCATGCCGCCTTTTCCCAAGGGCCGCATGAGTTCGTAATGGGCGATGGACGTACCGGGCGCGAATGGCTGCCGGGGAACGGATTTGGCAATGGGTATTCGAACGGGTTCCGGATGCGTCGGTTCATCCCAGTTGGCCATTCTTGCAACGTTACATGATCTTATACGCGTCCATCAAGTGGCGAAGCAGAGCCTAGATATGAGTTCCATGCCACAAGAGCGACGTATTTGCATTGATGCTGACCGTCGCCTGCGAACGTGCGGGATTGGACGGGTGCATGGGCGAATACATCGATTTGTCTCGCTGCGAGAGATGAAGGTTGCTAGCCTGCGATGATTGTCGCGGTGTTTGAATCCAAGGGAGCTCCAACATGAATGCCAAATGGTCACACATCTTCATCGGATCGATTGCAATGGCTTTTGCCGCAAGTTTTACAGCTTGCGAACCGGTTACAATTCAACAAGGGCCAGGCGGCAACGGCGGCGGAGGCCAGGGCTCTGGCTCATCCAGCGCATCGAGTTCGTCCGGGTCAACCGGCGGCGGTGGAGGGGCAAGCGTAGCGTGTGATCCGATGAATTTTCCCGCGGAAGGGAGTCCTTGCGCGAAGGAGGGGGATTTTTGCAGTTCTGGATGCGAGGATCCGTGCATGTTCTGTAACGTGATGAATTGTACCAACGGGGTTTGGACTCGCGTGGAGGTTTTTCCGGCACCATGTTTATCATGCGAGGAAGTATGTGTACCAGTGGTTGCGGCTCAATGTGCGGGAGGTCCGCCGGATCAAGCGGCCTGCGTTCAAGGGTGCAATCAGAATCAAATGGGCGCCTGCAAAATTGCATTTAACCAAATGCTGGCGTGCATTGGTCCGTCGCCGACATTCACGTGCGATGTTATGACGCGACCGACAGTCGCCGGCTGCGAGATGCAATTCGAGAAGCTTTACATGTGCATCATGCCTTAGAGGGTTTGCGAATTTTTTCGCGCATTCGTCGAGCTAGCGATTTTTGCACGAATCGCGGCAATTTTCCTGCAGCGCTGGTGGCAAATGCAAGTGCACCAGGAAAAACGATATCTTCTTTTCCGGCCATCATTCCCCGAACGATCGTTTTCGACGCATCTTCGACGGTCAGCAATCCGGGCGTTGGGTGGGCGACGTCTTTCAACATGGGGGTATCCACGAATCCCACTTGAACGTTGGTCACGACAATCCCGGCGCCTGTGGTATCGAGGCGCAAGCATTCCAGCAGCATATGCAATCCTGCTTTGGGTGAGCAATATGCGGCGCTGAGCGGCAAAGGTCCGAGAGACGCAAGCGATCCGATACCCACCAGATGACCCTGACCTCGACGAACCATGTTGGGCAAAACTGCGGTCAAGGTGGCGGCGGCGCCGCAAAAGTTGGTATGCAATGCATCACGCATGGCTTCCCATGCGTAGGGAGCGGCGGCTTCGTGATTGGCACCGACGCCGGCATTGGCAATGACCACGTCGAGAGGATGATCGTTATCGATTTCGCGCAATCGAGCGACCGTAGCCTCGGTGTCGGCCACGTCGAGCATGACGGTGCTGGCGGCAAATCCTTGCTGGGTCAATTGGTGTCGTAATTGCTCCAATACGTCGAGGCGGCGTGCGGCAAGAAAAACGTGAACGCCTTGGCGCGCCAATTCGATCGCTAAACCTTGGCCAATGCCCGATGAGGCTCCAGTGACGAGAGCATGCCGATAGGTCTGTTTCATGTGTTCGTTTTTTCGGAGGTGAGTTCGATGAGCGTGATTTCTGCTTGGGTACCAACGCGCATGGGTGGACCCCAATAACCCGTGCCGGCGCTGACGTAAAGAATCGTTTTTTTCAATTGGTAGATGCCCCAAACATAGGGAGCTTCGAGCCAATGAAGCGGTTTGATTTGGCCACCGTGTGTATGTCCGGACAACTGCAAGTCGACGTCGTATTCAGCGGCATTTGGCAATTGCGTGGGTCGGTGGGCGAGAAGGACGACAGGTTTGTCTGGATTGCGTCCATCGAGTGCTTTTTTGAGGTCGGGGCCATGATGAGCGAGCCAGTTCGGTCCGACGTCGTCGTCAATGCCGGCGAGATCGAAATGCGGGAGCGCGACGCGTTCGTTTCGTAAAACGCGTAGACCTAGGGTGCGAAAGAAGGCAATCCATTCATCGGCTCCTGACAAGTATTCATGATTGCCGGTGACCGCATAGACGCCGTCCCTTGCTTCGAGGTTTCGCAATGGTTCAAGGTGTTGGCCGAGTTCGGTAATGCCGCCATCAACGAGGTCTCCAGTGATGACGATCGCGTCGGGATGAAGCGCATTGGCTCGCAAAACGACATCCCGGACAAACTCGACACCAATTTGAGCGCTGACGTGGAGGTCCGATAGTTGGAGGATACGGTATGGTTTGTCTTGGAATTGCGAGGGAAAATTTCGCAAGGCGATGCGGACACGACGAACGACGAAGTCGCTTAAACCACCGTGAATGCCCAATACGGAGCACGATGTAGCAAACGTGGTTGCGAGAGTGGCAGCGAGGCGAGAAAAGAAAGAACGTCGCGAAGGTACATGGCGATGGGCAAGACGCAGGGGCACTTCGATGATCAGGAGCGCAAAGAGGAGGAACAGGAGAGCACCGGTCCAAGAAAACGTGAGCCACATGAGGGGCGTTGCCAAAACGCGAGGGCACTCACGGAAAAAAAGCAGTTGCAACATTCCGAGAGGTAAGAGGGCGGAAAGGGCCGCAAGCGCGCGCCGTAATCGGCGCTGCCACGCGGAGGTGAACGCGAGTCCGCGTACAATGCGAGCGTCGAGCCAAAAGAATGTGCCGGCAGCGAGGAGAATCGCTCCGAGCATGTAAGCGGTGAATCGAAGAAAGGCGGAGAACATTGCGAGGGGTGTCGTGGTGTTGGTGGGTCATATCGTAAGCGGGTGGCGTTGTCACGCGGGACAGGAAATGGTGCGGTGGGAACCAGCCCAGGAAAAGGTGCAGGAAAAGGTGCCAGCCACTTTGGAAAAGGTGCCGCCAGGAAAAGGTGCCAGCCAGGAAAAGGTGCCCAGCCAGGAAAAGGTGCCAGCCACTTTTGGGAAATGGTGCCAGCCAGGAAAAGGTGCCAGCCACTTTTGGGAAATGGTGCCCAGCTGTAAGGAGGTGCAGGTGGGAAAATGTGCCAGGTGGGAAAATGTGCCAGCCACTTTTGGGAAACAGTGGGAAAATGTGCCAGGTGGGAAAATGTGCCAGCCACTTTTGGGGCAGCCACTTTATAACCCTCACGAAGGTGCTAACCCGGACAAAGGTG
>JBGAOI010000068.1:0-20266 GCA_044221885.1 Polyangium sp. (in: bacteria) | reverse complement strand
GCCGGCTCCCGCGGTGCCACCTTCACCGGACGAGCTACTGGACGAACTGCCGGAGGAGGAACTCGAGCTGCTGGACGATCCACCACCGCCGTCGCTGCAGCCGCTCGCGACGCCGAGGGCACCAACGAAAACGGCAAGTGATCCGGAAACGAGAAGCATGCGATCCATCAGAAAACCTCCGCAGACAAACTCTACACGGGTCGGTTCGACAAACGCAGAAGGAAGTTCTGCATGAAGGATCCGGCGTGGCGAGTCACCGAATGAGAAGCGTTGAATTGAGCGGGCTAAGAAGCCTTGTGGATGATCGCAGATTTCTCGGCGTGGCTCAACTTGGACGAACGCTTTGAGATCGTTCGTCGTGATGGAGCGCGTGTGGCGGACGAAGTTCAGGCGAGGTGGTTGCGGGACGGATCACGGCGTGAACGACGTGATCTTGTCGAAACACATGGTGAACGCGACGTTGCAATCCTTTTCCATGCTTGTGGAGATGCAGTTCGCGAGGTCTTGCAGGGCGGTTCCGTTGAGCGGATTTGTTTTCAGCAAACAGCCCTGCGTGTCGAAGACTTCCATATTGATGCAGAGTTGATCTCCGATTTGTTTGCAAGCCGCTGCGGAATCTTGTGAGGGACAGGCGGCCGCGTACATGGCTTTGACGCAGTCAACGACTTGCTGGTCGTCGCATGCGTTGACCTTGTCGCCTTCGATGAGTTTGAGACACGTGGCGAGAACATCGAATGCGCCGCCTTGATAGATCTGCGCGCCGAGCGTGCATGTGCCGTTGGCGAGTGGATCTTGGTCGGCGTTGGGGCCACAGACTTTGCCGGTCGCCATTGTCTTGAGCGTGTCGCATGTGAGGCTGTCGAGTTTGCCGTCGTCGGGGCCAACGCAGCTTGTGCCTCCACCCGCGCCTCCAGCACCACCAACGTTTGCGCCTCCTGCACCTCCTGCACCGCCAACACCCGCGCCAGCTCGGCCTGCATCACCGGAACTGCTGGATGCGGTATTGCCGCCAGAGCCGCCCGTGTTGTTGTTGGGGGTGTTGTCGACAATGATGCAACCGCCGAGAAGCAAGAGAAACGTGGGGACACCGATCGAGAGAGTCGTGCGCATGTTCATGGTGGAAGTCCTCCTAAGACAAACCGTTGGGCCGTTGAGAAAATACGGCACTGGCGAAAGACGAAAAGCGTCGCGTCGAGGTGCAATCGGCGGATCCGACTGCGTGGATTTTGGGTTTTGCAAGAGGGACGTGCGTTCAGCAAGGGGCTCCAATGTGTTCAGTCGGAATGATCACGATCTTTGGGTCGAAATTATTTTTGAAAAAAGTCTTGCTTTCTTTTTCTGGGCTTGGTAAACACCGCGCTCCGTTTTCCTAGGGCCGGGCGCCGCAAGCGTTCGTCCCTCCGAAGCCGTAACGGCGCTTCGGTCACAGTTCGCCTTTTCGGCCTCCGTGGGTCTCCCCCCGGTGACGCGAGAAGGGGTACTCGTCAGCGGAATCATCATGTTGGTGATTTTTAAGACGACGGGCTGATGGCTTGAGACGTACGACGGTAGGGCCCGTAAAAAGATGTTTGGTTTACATCTTTTCGGGTTGGCCAACGATTGGGCACCCCGAGAGATGACTCGGGCCCACTGTTGCGAGGGTTTCTCGAATGCAAAGCAAGGCCAGTGCAATGTTTTCGCGGATTTCGCCGCGAAAGGCGCGTGTGATTGCGGATTTGGTCCGTGGTCGTGACGCCGCAGAGGCACTCCAACTCCTCCAGTTCACGGAGAAGTCGGCTGCGCCGGTGATTTTGAAGATCATCGAGAGCGCGGTGGCGAACGCCCGTCAGAGTGGCGCTGATGTTGACACGCTTTTCATCAGCAAAGCGACTGTCGACAAGGGTCCGAACAAGTTCAATCGCCGCTGGCGCCCTCGGGCGATGGGGCGGGCGACGCGAGTTCAGAAGGGCATTTCTCACATCGTGATCGAGCTCAGCGAGCGCAAGTAAAGGGACACGGTTTCCATGGGACAAAAGACCCATCCGTATGGCTTCCGCGTTGGCGTCATCAAGACGTGGAGCAGCAAGTGGTACGAAGACGGCAAAGCGTACCAACGCTGGCTGCATGAAGACATCCGCATCAAGCGGGCGATCAAGCAGTACCTCTACAACGCGAACATCGCCGGTGTGGAGATCGAGCGTGCAGCCAACCGCGCCAAGGTCATTGTGTACACGGCACGTCCGGGCATGGTGATTGGCAAGGGCGGCAAGGGCATCGAAACGCTGAAGACGGGCAACGTTGGTACGGCTGCCAAGGGCGAGTCGGTGTTCAAGGGCGTGGCTTCGTTCACGGAGAACGAGGTGTTCATTGACGTTCAGGAGGTGCGCAAAGCGGAAACGAATGCGCAGCTCGTGGCGGAGAACATTGCCACCCAGCTCGAACGCCGCATTGCTTTCCGTCGGGCGATGAAGAAAGCCGTTTCGACGGCGATGAAATTTGGCGCGAAGGGCATTCGCGTACGTTGTGCGGGTCGTCTTGGCGGAAGCGAGATGAGCCGTGTCGAGACGTACCGCGAAGGTCGCGTTCCGCTGCACACCTTGCGAGCCGACATCGAGTTCGGATTGGCGGAAGCCAAGACGAAGGTCGGGATCATCGGCGTGAAGGTGTGGATGTTCAAGGGCGAAGTTCTCCAGCGCAAGTCGCGCCGGATTCAGTAGGACAAAAGCCATGCTCTCTCCCAAGAGAACCAAATTCCGCAAGATGCAGAAAGGCCGCGTCCGTGGTATCGCAACCACGGGAAGCGATGTGTCTTTCGGTGACTTCGGCTTGCAAGCTTTGGCTCCGGCGCGCATCACGGCTCGACAAATCGAGGCGGCGCGTATGGCGATTCAGCGTCACTGCAAGCGCGCGGGTAAGCTCTGGATCCGAGTCTTCCCCGATCGTCCGGTCACAAAGAAGCCGCTCGAAGTTCGTATGGGTGGCGGAAAAGGTGCTCCGGAAGAATGGGCTGCGGCCGTTCGGCCCGGTCGTGTGATGTACGAGCTTGCGGGTGTGCCGGAGGAGATGGCGCGTGAAGCGTTCCGTCTTGCTGCGCACAAGCTTCCGATCGAATGCAAGTTCATCGCTCGCGGGATCGTGTGAGGGATTCGAGATGAAATCCAAGGATTTGCGCGAACGAACGAACGAACATCTGCAAGAGCTGGAAAAGACGCTCGCGCGGGATGTGTTCGATGCGAAGTTCAAGAACTTCACCAACCGTCTGAACGACACGTCGTCGGTGCGTAAGGCACGTCGAGACTTGGCGCGCGTGAAGACGATTCTCACGCAACGAGCAGATGCCGCGATTGCGACTGCGGTTGCGGCAGAAGTTTCGGAAGGAAAGGCTGAGTCATGACGACGAATGACGCCACCACGGCTCAGGCCCCCGCGACGCAAGAAAGCCATGGCTTTCGGCGCAAGCTCGTGGGTCAAGTCAAGAGCAACAAGTGTGACAAGACCGTCGTAGTCGAAGTCGTTCGCAATGCGCGCGATCCGAAGTACAAGAAGTACGTTCGGGCTCGTGAACGCTACAAGGCGCACGACGAGAAGAACACGTACAAGGTCGGCGATCGCGTGGAGATTCAGGAACATCGTCCGATTTCGCGCGAGAAGCGCTGGATCGTGACGAAACTGATTTCACGACCGGTGGAGGAGTAGCCATGATCCAGGTCACTACGCATCTCGAGGTCGCGGACAATTCGGGCGCTCGTATCGTCAAGTGCATCAAAGTGCTTGGTGGTTCGCGTCGCAAGTACGCGGGTCTTGGCGACGTGATTGTCGTTTCGATCAAGGAAGCACTGCCCGGCACGAAAGTGAAGAAGGGCGACACGGCGCGAGCGGTCGTCGTGCGTACGGCGCGTGAGTATCAGCGTTCGGACGGCAGCTACATCAAGTTCGATGGAAACAGCGCCGTGCTGATCAACAAGGATCGTGAGCCGATTGGGACCCGTATTTTCGGACCAGTTGCTCGCGAACTGCGCGCGAAGAAGTTCATGAAGATCATCTCGCTGGCTCCGGAGGTGCTCTGATGAATCGCCTTCGAGTCGGTGACCTCGTGCAGGTCATCAGCGGCAAAGAGAAGGGCAAGCAGGGTCGTGTATCCAAGCTTCTGGCTGAAGACGACAAAGTGGTCGTTGAAGGCTTGAACAAGGTGACGCGACATCAGCGCCCGACGCCGCGTAATCAGCAGGGTGGCAAGATCGAGAAGGAGGCGCCGCTTCATGCCTCCAAGGTCATGTTGGTGGATCCGACGACGGGTAAGCCTTCGCGCGTGAAGGTGAAAGACGTCGACGGCAAGAAGCAGCGCACTGCGAAGAGTGGCGCCGTGATTACGGCAGGCTGAGCCATGGCGGACAAGAAGGACGACAAGGGCAAGGACAAGGGCCAAAAGCCCGCGAAGGACGCCAAACCGGCGGCGCCCAAAGCAGCTGCTCCGGCGGCAGCCAAGGGTGGCAAAGACGGCGGCAAAGGTGGCAAGGGCAAGGGGGATGCTCCGAAGTCCGCTGCTGTCGAAGTCGCTGCGACGCCGACCGATCCGAATTACGAACCTCGTGCGCGCAAGAAGTACCGCGAGGCCGTGATTGGGGCGTTGTCGAAGAAGTTTGGCTACAAGAACCCCATGATGGTTCCCCGCTTGCAAAAAGTGGTCATCAACATGGGTCTTGGCGCAGCGGTCGGAAACCCGAAGATCATCGACTCCGCTGTCGAAGATTTGCGCTCGATTGCAGGTCAGAAGCCTGTGATCACACGAGCTCGCAAGTCGATCGCGACGTTCAAACTTCGCGAGAACTTGCCGATCGGCGTGACGGTGACGTTGCGACGCGATCGGATGTGGGAGTTCGTCGACCGTCTCATCAGTTTCTCGTTGCCGCGCGTGCGTGACTTCAAGGGTGTAAGCCCGAAGGGTTTCGACGGACGGGGCAACTTCACGATGGGGCTGCGAGAACACATTATTTTCCCTGAGATCGACTACGACAAGGTCGATGCGGTCAAGGGGATGAACATTTCATTCGTGACCACCGCACGCACCGACGAGGAGGGACGAGCCCTTCTTGCGGAGCTTGGCATCCCGTTCAGGCATTGAGGAACAATCGATGGCTCGCGCAAAAGAATTTGCCAAACTGAACCGGCCGCCCAAGTTTGCCGTGCGGCATCGTAATCGTTGCAAGGTTTGCGGTCGCTCGCGTGGTTACTACCGCGATTTCGAGTTGTGCCGTGTGTGTCTCCGGTTGTTCGCGCTGAGGGGCGAGCTTCCGGGCGTGATCAAGGCGAGTTGGTGATGCCATGATGACCGATCCGATCGCCGACATGCTGACTCGTATTCGCAATGCAGCGCTTGCGCGGCATGACCGAACCGAGATTCCAGCAAGCAAGATGAAGAAGGCTGTTGCCGACATCCTCAAGTCCGAGGGGTACATTGCGGACGTGAGGGCGAGTGAAGGCGACACCGACAAGTTGACGATTGTGCTCAAGTATGGGCGTGATCGTTCGAGCGCCATTGACGGAGTTCGCCGCGTGAGTCGGCCGGGCCGTCGCGTTTACGTCAAGCACGACCGGATTCCGCGGGTTCTTTCGGGCCTTGGAATCAGCATCTTGAGCACGTCGCATGGCTTGATGAGTGACCGTGATGCTCGCAAACACAAGCTCGGTGGTGAGCTGCTCTGCGAGGTGTGGTGATGCAAACGGCTACGACGCAAACGGGTGAAGCCCCGAAAACGTCACGCGTTGGCAAGCGCCCAGTGGATGTTCCGAAGGGTGTCACGGTTGCGATCAAAGATCGCACTGTTGATATCAAAGGCGCCAAAGGTCAGCTTTCGCATCAATTGCCGGCAACGGTGGATGTGAAGGCGGAAGGTACGCGTCTGCACGTGACATCGACGGCTCCGGGTCGTGATGGTTCGCGTCTGCAAGGTCTTGTCCGAGCGTTGCTCGCTTCCATGGTGAAGGGTGCGGCGGAAGGATATGAACGAGTGCTCGAGCTGAAAGGCACGGGCTATCGTGTGGACTTGAAGGGCACGACGCTCACGTTTGCTCTTGGTTTTTCGCATCAGATCGTCTTCCCGGTTCCCAAAGGACTGACGGCGACGGTTCCTGCGGATTCCAAGGGAACGGTGCTGATTCTGCAAGGCGCCGACAAGGCGCTCATTGGACAAACGGCTGCGACGATCCGCGGATTTCGACCGCCCGAGCCTTATGGTGGCAAGGGAGTTCGGTACCGTGGTGAGCGGGTCCGCGAGAAGGCGGGCAAAGCTGGCGGCAAGGGCGGCAAGAAGTGACCGAGCGGGGCGGCCGTAGGGTCGCCCTCACAGGTACGGAAGCGACACGATCATGGGCATGAGAATCGTCGGAAGGGAGCGCCGCAAGCTCCGCATTCGCAAAAAGGTGAGTGGCTCGACCGCTCGACCGCGTTTGACCGTTTTCCGCAGCGCAAAGCACATCTACGCGCAGGTCATTGACGATGTTACGGGGCAGACGCTTGCGCATGCTTCGACGTTGTCGAAAGACATCCGCGAATCGCTGAACGACGACAACAAGGTCGACGCGGCGAAAAAGGTGGGCAAGCTGATTGCGCAACTTTGCAAGTCGAAGAAGATCGACCGCGTCGTGTTCGATCGGAACGGCTACATGTATCACGGGCGCGTGAGCGCTCTTGCACAGGCCGCCCGAGAGGCGGGGCTCGAGTTCTAGGCTCTGCCGGTCCGCGTGGGCTTGGAAAAGTCGACGCAGATCCATTGAAGGTGACGAAATGGCGTTCGATCAAATCGACGACGAGAAACTCAAAGAGCGGGTGATTCACATCAACCGCGTCGCCAAGGTCGTGAAAGGCGGACGAAGGTTCAGCTTTTCGGCACTTGTGGTCGTTGGCGACGAATCTGGTCACGTGGGCGTGGGTTTGGGCAAGGCCAACGAAGTGCCCGAAGCCATTCGGAAGGGCAATGACCAAGCCCGGAAAAACATCTTCCGCATTCCGCTCGATGGTGTGACCATCCCGCACGACGCCTTTGGGCATGTTGGTGCGGGCCGGGTGCTCCTGAAGCCTGCGAGCCCTGGAACGGGCGTTATTGCAGGTGGTGCGGTTCGCGCCGTGGTCGAATCGGCAGGAATCCACGACGTCTTGACGAAGTCGCTTGGTACGAGCAATCCGCACAACGTCGTGCATGCGACGGTTGCGGCGCTCAAGAGCCTGCGTGGAGTCGAGCATGTTGCGGGCAAGCGCTCGATGCAAACAGATGACGTGGGTTGGCAACGCAAAGGTGGTGGGACGACGGGTTCCCCCCAACGTCGTCGTGCCAGCCAAGTACCGCCAGCGCGCGCTCCGCGTGAGGGTGGTGATGGAGGATCGCAATGAAGAAGAGCGCGAGCCATCTTCGAGTGCGACAGAGCGGCAGTGTTACGGGTCAGAGCGAGCACCAACGTCGCGTACTGCGCGGTCTTGGTCTTCGGAAGTCGGGCAGCGAAGTGGTTGTGGCGAATACGCCTTCCTTTCGCGGCATGATCAAGAAAGTGCTGCACCTCGTGACGGTCGAAGAAGTCGAAGGGAAGACTTCTCAGGCGTGACCGGTTGAGAAAGCGAAGCAACGATGGACATTCTCTCGAAGCTCAAGGCACCGGCAGGCGCCGTCACGAAAGAAACCCGCGTCGGACGAGGCGTTGGTTCTGGTCTTGGCAAAACGGCCGGGCGTGGTCAGAAGGGCCAAAAGGCTCGTTCGACCGGCAACATCAATAAGAAGCACTTCCAAGGTGGTCAGACGCCGATTCAGCGTCGTCTGCCGAAGCGGGGCTTCCGGAATCCGTTTGCGGCGATCGTCGTGACGGTGAACATTGGTGACTTGAATGACGTGTTCGACAACGGTGCAGTCGTGGATGTGGCGGCACTCGAATCGAAGCGTCTCGTTCAAGGTCGCTACGACTTGATCAAAGTGCTCGGTGATGGCGATCTCACGAAGAAGCTCACCATCTCGGCGCATCGATTCTCCAAGAGCGCGCTTGCAAAGATCGCGCAAGCCGGTGGTCAAGCCAATGTGCTTGCATCGGGTAACGCACCGGCCCAAGCTAGCTGATTCAAGAAGCGCAATAACACACCATGGCCACTCTCGCGGGAATAGCGAACTTTCACAAAGTGCCGGAACTCCGGCGCAGGGTGATTTTCACCCTCGTGATGCTGGCTGTCTATCGAATTGGTGTGTTCGTTACAGTACCGGGCGTCGATCGGCGCGAGATGGGGCGATTCATGGCGAAACAGTCGGGCAATTTGCTCGGCTTGTTCAACATGTTTTCGGGAGGTGCGTTGCAGCAGCTCTCGATCTTCGCCCTCGGCATTATGCCGTACATTTCGGCGTCGATTATCATGCAGTTGATGGGCATGGTGTACAAGCCCATCGATGAATTGCGTAAGGAAGGGGAGCAGGGGCGTCGCAAGATCGATCAGTACACGAGGTACGGAACGATCGCGTTGTCCCTGTTCCAATCCTATGCGATTTCGCAGTGGTTGGAAACGATTTCATCGAGTGATCAGGGTGCGGGTGTCGTTACGCATCCGGGCATTGAATTTACGTTGCTCACGATGATCACGTTGACCACGGGGACGGCGCTCCTCATGTGGATCGGCGAGCAGATCACGGAGCGAGGTGTATCGAACGGTATTTCGCTTTTGATCTTTGCCAGCATTGTGGATGGTGTGCCGGCATGGATTGCGAATTATTTGACGCAGAATTCTGGCAACATTCAGCCTTTGTTCATCTTCGCAATTGTTGCCTTCGTCGTTGCGGCGATTGCAGTGATTGCGTTCTTTGAGAATGGTCGACGCCAGATTCCGATTGTGTATTCGCGTCGACAGGTTGGCCGACGAGTGTACGGGGCGCAGAATGCGCACTTGCCGCTCAAGGTGAACACGGCTGGAACGATTCCCCCGATTTTTGCTTCGTCACTGTTGGCGTTCCCGCAAACAATGGCCAGCATGAACATCCCTGGAGCGGATGCGCTTCAGTCGATCATCAACCGAGGTGGTTGGGTGTTCAACACGGGCTACGCGTTGCTGATCGTATTCTTCTGTTACTTTTACACGAGTGTCACGTTTCAACCTGTGGATGTCGCTGAGAACTTGAAGAAGCAGCAAGCGAACATTCCTGGGATCCGTCCTGGCAAGCAGACAGCGGACTACATTCAGGGCGTGATGAGTCGAATCACGTTCGGTGGAGCGCTGTATGTGACGACTGTGTGTGTGTTGCCAGCAATCGTGGGAGATCTTCTTCGGATTTCGATCACGTTTGGTGGCACCTCGCTGATGATCGTCGTGGGTGTAGCTCTCGATACGGTCAATCAGATTGAAGCGCAGCTCATAACGCGCAGCTACGAAGGGCTCACGGGTCCTGGGGCGGGGCGGCTTCGGGCGCGTCGTTTGCCGGAAGGTTGAGGGGGAAAGATTTGGGTATGATCATTGTGTTGGTGGGCCCGCCTGGATCGGGCAAAGGAACGCAGGCACAAGTTTTGTGCAAGAAGTATGGCATCCCGCAGATTTCGACGGGGGACATGCTTCGAGCTGCCAAGGCATCTGGGACGCTGGATCCGCAGTATCGAGCGATCATGGATGCGGGTGGTCTCGTTCCAGATGCGGCGATGATTGGCCTCATTGACAAGCGTATTGATGCTGACGATTGCAAGAATGGATTCATGTTGGATGGTTTTCCGCGGACGGTACCGCAGGCGGAGGCGCTCGAGCAATTGCTTGCTGCGCGTTCGCTCAGGATCGGAGCGGTTGTTCAGTTGGATGTATCGAGGTCCCTTTTGGAAGAGCGATTGATCCACCGTCGAACTGATAAAAAATCTGGACAGATTTATCATCTCGTTTATAGTCCGCCTCCCCCGGATGCCGAACTGGAGCATCGGGCGGATGATCGGCCGGAAGCAGTTGGCAAGCGTCTCGATGCATACGAGGCGATGACAGCGGCGCTCTTGCCGTATTACGAAGGCAAAGCACTTTTGCGGCGCATTGACGGAGTTGGTGCACCAGCAGAGGTGACGTCGAGGGTGCTCGGGGCTCTTGACGGATTGCAGGCGGAAGGCTCATGAGGCGAACGAACACAGGCTCGAAACCACCGAAGGAACCGAAGGGCGACAAGCTCGAGTTCGATGGCGTCGTTCAGGAAGCGCTTCCGAATGCGATGTTTCGAGTGAAGGCGGACAATGGTCTTGGAGTTCTTGCGACCATCAGTGGTCGCATGCGGCAGTACTACATCAAAATTTTGCCCGGTGATCGCGTTACGGTCGAGGTTTCGCCCTACGACCCGACGCGAGGCCGGATCACATACCGTCACAAATGAGAACAACTGCGGAGCGAGGATAGGGACAGGGAACGCGTCATGAAGGTACGACCAAGCGTCAAAAAAATCTGCGACAAGTGCAAAGTCGTGCGCCGTCGTGGTGTTGTGCGCGTTATCTGCGAGAACCCTCGACACAAGCAGCGTCAAGGAAACTGAGTTGGAGTAGCCATGGCACGTATCGCTGGCGTTGATCTTCCGCGTCGAAAGCATTTGGCCTTTGCCTTGCCGTACTTGTACGGAATTGGCCGGTCCAGTGCGAGAGCGATTTGCGCGAAGGCGAAGATCCCTGAGAACAAGAGGGTTGAGGAACTCAGTGACGCGGAGATCAAAATGATCCGCGACATCCTCGATGCCGACTACAAAGTCGAAGGTGATCTTCGTCGAGAAGTGCAACTCAACATTAAGCGGCTGATGGATCTCGGCTGCTACCGGGGATTGCGGCATCGCCGTGGTTTGCCGGTCAATGGGCAACGTACGCACACGAATGCGCGTACGCGCAAGGGTCCGCGCAAAGGGATGCTCGCAAGGCGTCCGGCACCAACCAAGGCGTGATGAAACGCGAGTAAGGACAAGGCGCCATGGCGAATCCGAAGTCTGCTGCGACCACCAAGGCCAAGCAGAAGAAAAAAGTCAAGAAGAACATTGCGGCTGGGATCGCGCACATCCAGTCGACGTTCAACAACACGGTCGTGACGATCACGGACATCAACGGCAATGCCGTTGCGTGGTCGTCTGCTGGTGCGCGTGGATTCAAGGGATCGCGCAAGTCGACGCCGTTTGCGGCGCAATTGGCTGCCGAAGAAGCAGCCCGTCGCGCGCAAGAGCACGGCATGCGATCCGTTGCGGTATTCGTGAAGGGTCCTGGCGCTGGTCGCGAGAGCGCGCTTCGTGCGCTTCAGACGGCTGGATTCAAGGTGACCTTGATTCGCGACGTCACTCCCATTCCCCACAACGGTTGCCGGCCGCCCAAGCGGCGCCGGGTCTAAGGCTTCGAGGGTTCGCACATGGCTCGGTACGTTGGTCCTGTTTGTAAGCTGTGCCGTCGCGAGGGCATGAAGCTCTACCTCAAGGGAGAGCGCTGCTACTCGGAGAAGTGTGCTCACACGCGTCGTCCTTACCCGCCCGGTCAACACGGTCAGGGACGCGTGAAGCTCAGCGAGTACGCGATTCGGCTTCGTGAAAAGCAAAAGGTTCGTCGCGTCTATGGCGTCTTGGAAAGCCAATTCCACGGCTATTTCCAAGAAGCCAGCCGTCGCAAAGGACGAACGGGTGAAGAGATGCTCGCGCTCCTCGAGCGCCGTCTCGACAACGTCGTGCATCGTCTCGGCTTTGCGGCATCGCGTGCCGAAGCTCGCCAGCTCGTTCGTCATGGACATGTCCATATCAACGGCAAGCGACTCGACATTCCGAGCTTCATTGTGCGCGTTGGTGATCGCGTGACGCTCACCGAAGGTGCCAAGAAGTTCAAGTTTGTCGCGGCAGCGATCGCGGGTGCGGACAAACGCCCCGTCGCTTCGTGGCTCGATGCAGACCGCGCTGGTTTCAACGGTTCGGTCAAGGCCACGCCAGTGCGCGAGGACCTCAACGAGCCCGAAATTCGCGAACAGCTCGTCGTCGAGTATTACTCGCGCTGAGTTTGGTTGGACGAAGGCCAGGGGACGTGCAACATCACGGCCCCTGGTTGGATTTTTGGGGCATTGAGTCGCCTCAGGCGCTCTACGCCCCAAACTCCGGTTCAGTTTTTGAAGATTCGAAACACGCTCGGAGCGTTTGCTCTGGCGGTTCGAAATTCGTTTGACGTGAAACGTTCGCACGCATGATGACCTCATGACGTGCAAGCGCGGGCAGAAGGCGATGCTGGTTTGTCGAGTGCGGCAACTGGCGTGGGACCTTCGCGCGAGACCCCTAGATACGAGGATAGGATGACGACGAGTGCAAGCATGACGATGGTCGCCAGAAACTGGCGCGACCTCATTCGACCCAAGGGCATCACCGTCGATGCTGAATCGGCCACGGATTCGTACGCGAAGTTCACGTGCGAACCTCTCGAACGCGGCTTCGGCATCACCGTGGGCAACTCGCTTCGCCGCGTGCTGCTTTCCTCGCTCCAGGGTGCGGCCATTACCGCAGTGCGCATGGAAGGTGCGCTTCACGAGTTCACGACGGTGCCCGACGTTGTTCAAGACGTCAGCGACATCATCCTGAACCTCAAGGAAGTCGTCTTCAAAGCGGCCAGCGCGCGTACGTACACCGTGCGTATCGACAAGGAAGGCCCCGGCCCCGTCTACGCCAGCGACATCGAACTCGTCGATGGTCTACAAGTTTTGAACCCCAACCATCTCATCGCGGTCCTCGATAAAAAGGGCCCGTTGTCGATGGAACTCACGGTCAACGTCGGCCGTGGTTACGTCCCTGCGGACCGGAACAAGACGCCCACGATGTCCATCGGCACGATTCCGATCGACGCCTTGTTCTCGCCGATTCGCAAAGTCAACTACACCATCCAAAACGCCCGCGTCGGGCAAGTGACCGACTACGACAAACTCACCCTCGAGGTGTGGACAAACGGTTCGGTTACCCCGCAAGACGCTGTCGCGTTTGCCGCCAAGATCCTCAAGGAACAACTCTCGATCTGGGTCAACTTCGAAGAATCCGAGGAAACTGCGTACCAATCGCTCCCCGGCGACGAAGAACCCTTGAACGAGAACCTCTTCCGCTCCGTCGAGGAACTCGAACTCAGCGTCCGGAGTGCCAACTGCCTCCAAAACGCGAACATCACGCTGATCGGCGAGCTCGTGCAGCGAACCGAACAGGACATGCTCAAGACCAAGAACTTCGGTCGAAAGTCCCTCAAGGAGATCAAAGAAATTCTCTCCAACATGGGCCTTTCGCTCGGTATGAAGATCGACAACTGGCAGCAGCTGCTCGAGCGCTGGAAGGCCCAGCAGGCACAAGCCTAGAAGGTGCAACATGCGACACAAGAAGGCCGGAAGGCAATTTGGTAGGGACACGTCGAGCCGCCGCGCAATGCTGCGCAACTTGACCGCGAACCTCATCACCCACGAGCGCATCGAAACGACCGACGCAAAGGCCAAAGAGCTCCGTCGTGTCGCCGAGAAGCTCATCACCAAGGCCACGCGCTTGGGCAAAGTTGCCTACACGCCGCAAACCGAGTTGTCGGCTGCGGACAAGGCACGTCGCCTGCACGTGCAGCGCCTCATCGCTTCGTTCGTGCCGCGCTTCGGCGTCACCACGGACGGCGCGCACGTCGACATCGTCGACAAGGTCCTCCTCGACCTCGCACGACGCTTCGAAGGCCGCCCGGGTGGTTACACGCGCATCATCAAGCTCGGCAATCGCCGCGGCGACGGCGCGCCGATGACCTACATCGAGTTCATCGATGCCGTGGCCATCGACGCCGGCGTAAGCAGCGAAGGCGAAGAAGCCGCTGGTGCCGTGACGGCCGCTGAACCGAGCGACGCAGCATCTGCAACGGCCACGTCGACCGACGCTGGTGCCGAAGCTGCCGCTACGGACAAACCCGCCGAAGAAGCAAAAGAAACCGCATCGAACGAGTGAGCTTCACGCTCACCTGTTGAAGGTGCATCGCAAGAGCCTCTTCTCCCCGCCACAAACGGGGTCGAGAGGCTCTTGTCGTTTGGACAAACTCATGCACCTTCCGCCGGCGGAGGTGTCGCATTCGATTCCGTTGGTGCTCCAACGTTTTCCTCCGCGCGCTTGCGTGGCTTGATCCGTACGAGCGCGATCATCGCAATCAACGCCGCAAATCCCACACCTCCAGCGGCAACGTAGCGCTTCATGTAACTCTTCTTCGGCGCCACTCGCTCTTGCTCGAGCTCCGCGAGCGCTCGCCGGGCACGGTCGTGTTTCGGATCAATCTCCAGCGCCTTCTGCAGTGGAAACTTGTCCGGCGTGCCTTTCTCGATGAGCGCCATGCCTTCGAGGTACGCGATGTCCGCTTCGATCTTTTTCGCGGCATCGCTTTTCGGATCAAGCCGCAATGCCTTGCGCAGAAGCTCGAGCGACGTCGCGGGCTCTTTCGCCTCCACGAGTTTCGCGCGCTCGAGATACGCCTTCACCATCTCTTTGCGCCGCTCGAACACGGGTGATCGCGCCAGCACCTTGTCGAACGCATCGGTCGCTTCGATCCACTTCTGCGCGTTTGCAAGCTCGACGCCTTCATCCATGAGCTTGTAGACCTCGGCCATACGCGCTCGGTCGTACATTCCAAACAGCTCACGGGCGATGCGATCCCATGTGAATTCTCGCGGCGCTTTGTTGCCTGTTTGATTCAAGTACGCGTCGCGCAGTTGCCAGATGCCGGGCTCTCCAATCGCAGCGATGGCTTCGCGCGCAGCTTCGCGCAACGTGATGCGCTCGCTGTTGCAAAACGAAAGCACGACGCGCACAGCGTCGACGTCACGCGTGCGTCCATACGCGCGCAGGATGTCCGTGAGGATCTGCGGGTCTGTCACTCCAACCGCTTCGCCGGGAATCGTGCGGCCCAGCAAATCCAATTCTTTGACTGCAAACTTTTGGACGATCTTCGCGTCGTGTTGTCGCCCTTCGATGAGCGCTGGCACAGCCTTGTCGCGAAGCTTGTTCACTTGCCGGGCAAGATCGATCCGGAGCAACTCGCCGAAGTACGAATACATCTGCAAGAGCTCACGCACCGCAGGTGTTGTCCCTACGTTCGTCAGCATTCGCTCCATCGCCAAGAGTTTGACCAAGTCACGCCACGAATCGTTTTTTGGTCGAGCCGACGCCAAGACAAACTCGAGCCAATCACCGTCATCGTCCGCTTCGTCTTTGGCGCCCGGCTTTTTTTTCGTCGGCTTTGCGGGAGCCTTGTCCTTGGCTTTCATCGCTTTGCGCCCAGCTTTGCGCGCATCCTCGAGCAAGCCTTGCGCTTCTTTGCGATCGATCGAACCGCGAATTTCCAAGAGGCGCGCCCGTATCGCCGGCACCACCGAAGGAGTTACTTCGGACAAACTCGCTCGAGCTGCATCACGTGTATGCGCATCGGGAGCTGTGAGTCGTTCGAGCAAGCGATCGAGATCTTGCAGCGCTCCAGGATCCGCTTCGGCAAGGACGATGGGCGCGAGCTTGGGCAATTCGGGAAGCGTCGTCGGCATCGATGAAGATGCCGCTGCGGACGCAGACAAAGCTGGTTGTGGCAGTTCACCCGCAGCATGCGCCAAAGGAGACACAGCCACGGTCATCGCAAACAGCGCACTCGTAAGGATCGCTCTAGGTTTCACGAACACCTCAAACGACGGACGCATCAAAAATCGTTCCACATCAACGCAGGACTTGAAACAAGTCGAAGTGCCCCGTTGCATCGCTCCACGTGACGTCGACATGATCGACGCGTGCGGCAGAAGGACCCTTGTGTGCCCACGCAACAAGCTCGTTGAGCGCTTCTTCTTGTCCTTGAGCAAGAATTTCGACGGTGGCATCGGGACGATTTTTTACCCAGCCCACGACACCCAAACGCTTGGCTTCTTGTTCCGTCGACGCCCGAAAAAACACGCCATGGACGCGGCCACGCACGACGAGGTGAACTTGCTTTTGTCCCATGCTTACGAGTCTCCGCGACACATCATGTCGAAGCTCACGCCAAGGTCCAATTCCGCGTGAATCGATCCGCCCGTGAACGATGAACGCGTTGGATGAAGCGGCCGATTGACAGGGGATGATCCCTTGATACAGTCGCCGCTGTCGAGCTTTGGGCCCGACCGCATTTCGATTCCAGACATGCGTCACGCGTCTTTCGCGACAAACTAGGCCACCCTACCCTTGGGTGGACTTTCGACGGTGACGGTTCGGTAAGACGAACCTTCGCGCCAAAACATCACCGAACGTTCGACCCAATCTTCAACAGTACTGACCTCGGGGTTTTTTGCCTTCTCAGGCCAGGCCCCGGCGTGGAGTTTTCGATCGATGCACCTGCGTGAATTGAAGCAGAAGTCGATGGCCGATCTGGTTCAGATGGCCAAGGGACTCAACATCGAGGGAGCCGCTGGTCTCCGCAAGCAAGAGCTGATTTTCGCGCTCTTGCAGGCATTCGCAGCGCAAGACCAACCTGTGTATGGCGAAGGCGTTCTCGAGTGCCTTGCTGACGGGTTCGGGTTTCTGCGCGCGCCTGACTACAACTACCTCCCAGGTCCCGACGACATTTACGTTTCGCCCTCGCAGATTCGTCGTTTCAATCTTCGAACGGGTGATGCGGTCAGTGGTCCGATTCGTCCGCCGAAGGAGCGCGAGGCGTATTTCGCGTTGCTCAAGGTCGACAAGATCAATGGCGTTTCGCCGGAAGTCGCCCGCGACAAGATCCTCTTCGACAACCTCACGCCGCTTTATCCGCAACAAAAGTTCAACATCGAGAACGGCGCCAAGGGTTTTTCCACGCGCATCATCGACATGCTTTGTCCCATCGGAAAGGGCCAACGCTGTCTCATCGTTTCACCGCCACGCGCTGGTAAAACCGTTCTTCTCCAGAACCTCGCCAACGCCATCAGCGCCAATCATCCCGACACCACGCTCCTCGTTCTGCTCATCGACGAACGTCCCGAAGAAGTCACCGACATGCAACGCACGGTGAAGGGCGAAGTCATCAGCTCGACGTTCGACGAGCCGGCCACGCGTCACGTGCAAGTTGCCGAGATGGTCATTGAAAAGGCCAAGCGTCTCGTCGAGCACAAGCATGACGTCGTCATTCTTCTCGACTCGATCACGCGTTTGGCGCGTGCGTACAACACGGTGGTTCCGCCGAGCGGCAAGATTCTCTCCGGCGGTGTCGATTCGAACGCGTTGCACAAGCCCAAGCGATTCTTTGGTGCTGCAAGGAATGTCGAAGAAGGTGGTTCACTCACCATCATCTCTACGGCGCTCGTCGACACGGGCTCGCGTATGGACGAAGTCATCTTCGAAGAGTTCAAGGGCACGGGTAACAGCGAAATTCACCTCGATCGCAAGCTCATGGAGAAGCGCATCTTCCCGTGTCTCGACATCAACAAGAGCGCGACACGCAAAGAAGAATTGCTCTTGCCCGAGTGGATTCTCCAACGTGTCTGGTTGCTCCGTCAGCTCTTGCATCCGCTCAACGTGATCGACTCGATGGAGTTCCTGCTCGACAAGGTGAGCCGCACCGAGACGAACCAAGAATTCCTCGAAAGCATGAATCAGTAGCGTTTTTACGCACTCTTTCCTGCCTCTTGCCCTGCCCCTTCCCCTGCCCTCCGGGACTGCTGTAGCGCCGCGCGTCGTCGTGTTAGCGTCGAAGCGTGAGCGACGACGCCGATCGCATGCGTGAACTCGAAGCTCGGGTCCAGCGACTCGAGACGAAGCTCGCACGTTCGGAGAAGACCGTTCGCGCTTTGCGTGATGTTGGTCTCGCGCTCGGGTCGACACTGGATCTCGACCAAATCCTCGAACTGATTCTCGGCAAGATCAGCGAACTGCTCGATGCTGAGCGAGCCACGTTGTACTTGCTCGATGAACATCGCGGCATGTTGATGTCGCGCGTGATGCTTGGTGGCGAAGTGCAGTCGATCGACTTGCCAGTTGGTCAAGGCATCGCGGGGTACGTCGCGAAATACGGCAAGACGGCGCGGGTGCGTGACGCTTATGCCGACGATCGATTTTCACGCACGTGGGACGAACTCACGGGGTACCGCACGCGATCGATTCTCGCTGCTCCGATGCGTAATCACGTGGGACGAACCATCGGTGTCGTGCAGGTTCTGAACAAGAAGCATCGCCGCAACGGTTTTTCCAAACACGACGAAGAACTCTTGTCGGCCTTGTCGACGCAAGCCGCGATCTCGATCGACAACTCGCGTTTGTTCTTGTCGGTGATCCAGAAAAACATGCAGCTCGTTGAGACCAAAGAGCAACTCGAGCATCGCATTGCCGACTTGGCGCTTTTGTTTGAGCTCGAAACATCGATGAGTGGAGCGCATTCACTCGAGGACTTGAGTCGCGCCGTGATTACTGCGGCGGCACGTGCATGTGGTGCACGCGCTGGAGGCTTGCTCATCGACGAAGGCGAAGGAGGCGTGTTCTTGTATTTCGTCGAGCCCAAGCCTTCGCAACAAGCGACGCGGGACGCGGAAGTAAAAAGGTTTCAGGTCAAACGAGGTGATGGCCTTCTTGGCTACGCGATGTCGCACGACCAAGCGGTGCAGATCGGACCGCAAGATCCACCGACGGGACCTGTTGCCGAAGCAGCATTGACGCGTATGCATCCGTCACTCGATTTCGAAGTCGAGAGCGCGGTCGTTGTTCCGCTCGAAGGAGAAAACGATGCGCGGCTCGGAGCGATGGGCCTGTACAACTCGAAGAACCCACACGGGTTTACCCAGGAACATCGTTCGCTTTTGCGCCTTGTTTCTGCGAACGCGTCGACAGCGGTGCGGCTCTTCTGTTCACGTTTGGAGAAAGAGAAGAGCGAGCGTTTGACCGCGATCGGACGCCTTCTCTCGGGCGTCATGCACGACATGCGGACACCGCTCACGGTCATCAGCGGTTACGCGCAACTGATGAGCATGGCGAACGAGCCGCAGGTTCGAGCTGAGCACATGCGTCTGATTCTGAAGCAGTTCGACGCCATCAGTGCGATGCAGCGCGAGCTCTTGGAGTTTGCCCGGGGCGAACGCAGCATCCTCGTGCGCAAGGTGTACTTGACGAAGTTTTTCGGGGACCTCGAGAAGCAGTTGGCGTTGGAACTCGAAGGGCGATGTGTGTCGCTGGTGATGGAGCTCGAGGATCGAGGTGTTGCTCGATTCGACGAAGCGAAGGTCACGCGCCTCGTGCACAACCTTGTGCGCAATGCGGTCGAAGCGATGGAGCCTTTGGGTGAAGGTCAAGTGACGGTGCGCGCGTTTCGTCGTGGAACGGACTTCGTTTTAAGTGTGGCGGACACGGGCAAAGGCATTCCGGAGAAGGTGCGTGGGCGCCTGTTTCAGTCGTTTGTCACGAGCGGCAAGCAAGGCGGAACGGGTCTTGGATTGGCGATCGTGAAGAAGATCGTCGAAGAACACAGCGGGCTCATCACGGTGGATTCGTCGGAGAAGGGCACGACGTTCACGGTTGTTTTTCCGCAAGAAAACGCGAACACGCGGGCGACTGGCGAGACAAACTCTTCACCGACGGAGGCTTCACAGGATGCAGGGCCGAAGTCGAATCATGGGAGTCGATTGGGTGAGGATGGAGCGCCTGAGGGGCGTCGTAGACTGACGAACCGTTCGAGTCGCCCGGGCACGCAGCAAGCGGAGTAAAACCCGCGGGAAAACTGCACGGCGTGCACTTTTCGAAAAAAGTTTCGGATTTTGTAGGGGTTCGAAACACGGGTCGCCGTGCCCACACAAAAACAAAATAGAGACGAACTCGGTTGACTGGACAGACCCGGCAAGACAAACGTTTGTCCGTTCGCGACTCTGGTCCGTCAACCGTTGGAGGAGCTAGGGTGCTTTCCCCGCCGTCACGTTCGTCCTCTGCAACAGCCATTGCCGCTCCAGCATCATCGTCTTCGGGTACGCGCCGACGAACCCGCACATCGAAACACGATGAGCCTTTGCCCGCTGTTGATGATCACATCGTCATGCCCGAGTCAGGCGTGGAGATCCTCGACGGCAAGGTGTACTTCGTGCCGCCTGCCAGTGAAGAACACGGCGAATCGCACCTCGACCTTGGAGCGGTACTCCGTGCGCATCTGGTTCAGGGTTATTCCGGTGCGCACCATCTGCTCACGCGTACGGGCAAACGGGACAATTTCGCGCCCGATGCAAGCGTTTATCCTTCAGCCCGCAACCCCGAGACAGAGGGACGCCAACTGGAAGAAATCGCGTTCGAGATCGTTGCCAAACCACACGTTTGTCTCACAGCTACACAGGTTCGTTCCGGTA
>JBGAOI010000689.1:0-4396 GCA_044221885.1 Polyangium sp. (in: bacteria) | reverse complement strand
ATTCTCGTGACGGTGTTTTGGGCGATTCCGTCCGCCGGTCATGAAAGTGTCAATGTTCAAATCACGAACTTGGGCACTAAAATCCAAAAAGATCCCAAAAATCCGTCCTTGTATATCGAACGAGCGGATCTGTTGCGGCGCGAAAAGCAATATGCCGCAGCTTTGAGCGATCTCGATCGGGCTCAAAAACTTGCTCCAGAACGTCGTGACCTGGTGCTCGAACGCGGATTGACGTTGGCCGCGAAAGGCGACACGGAAGCTGCGGAGCGATTGCTTACGAGGTATCTCGCGTCGGGTTTGCCCTCGGCAAAAGCCTTGCTCACGCGAGGGAAAATTCGTGAACAAGCGTTACGTTATGCCGAAGCGCGCGTCGATTACGCTGCCGCAGTGACGCTCGATCCGCAGCCCGATTCGTTTTTGGCGCGAGGACGGATGGATGAGGCTTTGGGGCATTGGGACGACGCGGCGCGTGGTTATGAAGAAGGTTTGCGGGTTCTTTCAGGGGCCATTGTTTTGCGACTGGCGCTCGTGCGTGTCGAGCAAAAGCGCGGGCAATACGAGCGCGTGATTGCCGTAATTGATGAAATTCTTCCCAAATTGCCACTGAAAGCGGATTGGCTTTTGTTGCGAGCCAATGCGCACGAGGGCGCTGGACGAAGTGCCGATGCCCGAAAGGATCGTGAAGCTGCGTTGCGAGAAGCGGATGAACGTCTTGCGATTCGTCCCACGGACTTTGCGAAAATGGCTCGTGTTTATGCTTTGCGAGCTCTCGGACGGAGAGAAGAAGCCTTGCGGGAAATCGAAATCGTGGTCGAACACGCCCCGAAACTCGACGAAGCGCGGGTTTTGCGTGATGAAATTCGGGCTTCTTTGCCGGCCAAGAAGTAAAGGATGTTGGTTATGAAAACCTTGTTTCACAGATTCTTGGGATTTTTTGCGTTTGGCGTGGCGACCTTCCTTGCGGTGTCCAATGGTCAAGCGGAAACCCTCCGACGAACGCCGTATTTGCAATCGACAACGTCCGAATCCGCCGTGATTGTGTGGATGACGTACGATCCGAGTGCCAGCGAAGTGCGTTATGGGTCGAGTCCCAACGCTTTGAATCAAATCGTGACGGTGGACAAACTCGTGACGCATCACGAAGTCAAGCTGTCGGGCCTTTTGCCCGATACACGTTATTATTATTCGGTTGGCGCGCCTGGACAAACGATTGCTGGGGGAACGAACGAACATTACGTGCAGACGAATCCAATTCCGGGCACGCCGAAGAAGTTCCGCGCCTGGATTTTGGGCGATTCCGGGGATGGAAGCACAAGACAAACGGCGGTGCGACAATCGATGCTCGGGTATGTGGGCCCGCATCGGCCGGAGCTGTTTCTGCACCTCGGGGACATTGCGTATTCTTCGGGAACGACCGAGGAATTCACGAGCTACTTTTTTGCGGCGTATCCCAAAATTTTGCAAAATACGACGTGTTGGCCAACGCTTGGCAATCACGAAGGCGTGACGTCCGATTCGGGATTGCAAACGGGACCGTATTACAATGCGTACGTGCTGCCGAAAGGTGGCGAAGCGGGGGGCGTGCCATCGGGAACCGAGGCGTATTATTCCTTTGAGTACGCGAATGTGCACTTCATCGTCCTCGATTCGCAGGATTCTTCGCGGGCGGTCGACGGGGCGATGATGACGTGGATGAAGGCGGATTTGTTGTCTACGAAGCAAGAATGGATTGTCGCGTATTGGCATCATCCGGCCTATAGCTGGGGATCGCACAATTCCGATTGGGAGGCGCAACTCATTGAAATGCGCAAAAATGCATTACCCATTTTGGAAGCCGGTGGTGTCGATTTGGTCTTGGCAGGACATTCACATATCTACGAACGCTCGTATTTGGTCGATGGAGCGTACGACACGCCAACGACAGCGGCGGGGCATATCGTTGATTCGGGAGATGGTAAGCCGTTGGGCCAAGGTCCTTATGTAAAATCGGCAGCCAATGCGGCGCATGAAGGGACGGTGTACGTCGTTGCCGGGCATGGGGGAGCTGGAGTTGCTGGGCTTAGTGGGCATCCGCTGATGTATTTCAGTGAAGTCGACAATGGTTCGTGTTTGCTCGACATACACGGAAATCGTTTGTCATTGGTGAACGTGCGTTGGGATGGCGTCGTGACGGATCGATTCGCTCTGGTCAAAGGCAAAGGGTTGGTCCTGGCAGCACCCGATGGTGGCGAAAGTCTGGATCATGGGTCCGCGTTTGACATTCGTTGGGCTACCGTCGGCGATATTCCCAAGGTGAACCTCGAACTTTCTTTGGATGACGGACAAACGTTTGCGTCCATTGCGACGGCAATCCCGAATACGGGAACGTATACCTGGACCATTCCCGCTGTGGATTCGAGGCGGGCGATCGTTCGCGTATCGGATGCATCGAATTCGGCGACGATCGATGAAAGCAACGGCGTATTCACGGTTGTTGGTGGACAATTGGTCGAAGCCATTCCGTTTGGCTCGGTTTGGTCTTACAGTGATGACGGGAAGGATCACGGCACGGAATGGTTGGATGCAAAATTCGATGATTCTGCGTGGAAGAGCGGAACCGGGCAATTCGGTTATGGGGAAGGGGATGAAGTGACCAAGCTCGCGGATACGACGCCCAAGCATCCGTCGGTGTATTTTCGCAAGAAAATCACGATGGATCGCGAAGTTTCAAAAGCCGAATTGTCCGTGGTGCACGATGATGGCGTGGTCGTATGGATCAATGGGCACCGAATCTATTCCGATCATGTGGGTGAATCGGTGTATTCGTTTTTCGCGCTGTCACAAAGCATGCCCAATGAATTGGATTCGTCGACAGTGCCGCTAGAACCCAATCCATTCGTCGTCGGTGAAAATGTCGTGGCGGTGATGGTAAAACAAGTGAGCGATTCGTCGCCGACCATGTCGTTCGATTTTGGTCTCAAACTGAGAAAAACCATTTCTTCAGGGGTTGGTGCGTCGAGCAGTGGAACGGGGGGAGAATCATCTGCAAGTGGGATGGGTGGAAATGGTGCGGGCGGCATGAATACGGGTGGCCGTCCGGCGGCAGACGAGCCATGGTCTTGTGCAACTCGACGTGCAGGGCAATCGGGCGAAACCACGCCTTGGGTAACACTGGCTTTGGCAGGACTTTTGCGGCGCAAAAAACGTACGCTTCGTTCATAAAGGGAAAAACCATGCGACGATTGATGCTTGCTCCCATTCTTGTAGCTGCAGCGGCTCTTCCTTTTGCGTGTTCGGACGAGGATCCCCGGGCGACGTCTGCTTCGGCCGGTGCTTCCTCGAGTGGTGGAGGTGAAGGCGGCCTGGGCGGAATGGGCGGTATGGGAGGAAGTTCCGTTTCATCGGCCTCGGGAGCATCATTTTCGTGCGCGGGCGATCCATTGCCTCTGCAAAATCCCCGATCTTTTACGCTCGGCGAGACGTTTTACTTGTCATCGGTAGCCAAACAGCCGGGGTGTGCACCCGTTACGGGTTGGACCGTCGCGAAATTTCCCTTTGGGAGCCAAAACGTCGTCTGGAAACAGGGCGCTCCATTGCCTCGATTCACGCCGGATCTGCCCGGTGATTATTTCTTGCTGCTCAATGATCCGGCCAATGCTGGAATCAAGCTGCACGTGGTGGATCGGACGCCGGAAGAACGATTCCGCAATCATCATCTGACGCCGCTTTATGGCGCCGCCATGGTCGATAATGAATTGTGGGTGGCCAATGGTGCGTCGTACACCGTGTCGAGATTGACCATCGATGGTAACGGCAATTGGAAAAAAGTAAATGACATCCCCGTGGGGCGTTGGCCAGCGGCGATAACGCACCATCCGCAGAGCAATTTCGTCATTGTGGCGCATCGAGGCAGCGACACCGTCGGGTTTGTCGATCGCACACGAAAAGTGCTCGAAGACGCGCTTTGGGTCGGGGACGAACCAACGGGTTTGGCCTTGTCACCCGATGGGAAAACCTTGTACGTGACGCTCGCGACGATGCGTAAAATTGCGGTTGTGGACGTGGACAAACGGCTGGTCGTGGCCCATATCGATGTCGGCTTCGATCCGCGGGCCGCCGTGCTTTCGTCTGATGGCAGCCTTCTGTACGTTGCGTCGTATCGTTCGGGCGACAAAATTAAGGACACACGTGGCAAATATGGCCCGAATGATGATCAGGACATTTGGATCATCGATACGGCGACAAACAAAATTATCGAAACAATCACGGGCGTTTCGGCGGATTTGCGGGCTTTGGTGCTTTCCGAAGATGGCGCGGAACTGTATGTGGCCGCAACGAGTGGTGATCCTGAACCGTCCCAAGCCGATCCAATGGCTCAGCCGTTCGTGCATGAAATCGTCGTGATTGGGGCGGATCC
>JBGAOI010000688.1:0-4397 GCA_044221885.1 Polyangium sp. (in: bacteria) | reverse complement strand
AACAAGGCCGGCAGCGCGATGAGATCCGTTGGATCCACGACGATGTGCCAGTTGAAGGGTCCAAGCCCGGCAACGAATTCAAACGCCCGCGCGAAGCCCGGAAAAACCTTGATTCCGGCAAAAACGATGCCGGTGGCGATATGCGCCAAGACAAACGATTGTCGTGACGATAATCGCAGAAGCACGGCGAGAAGGGCGGGAGCGACTGCAAGTCCAGCAAAATCGCTGAGTTTGCCCGTAAGAACGGCCGGGAGAATCCCCGAACCTTTGAGATAATGATCGTTGATCACGAGAAGCCCGAGCGAAACCAGCCAAAGCGGATGGTAAAGCGCGCGGTGCGGCGCCAGCTTTCGTTCCATTGGCAAGATTCTCCTATGCGTAAGACAGCAACAAGCTTACCGAGCCGAAGCGCGCAGCAAGCCGTATGCCATCATGATATTCGACAGGAATCTGAAGAGATTGTGCTGGGTGAAGATTTTGGAGGTCTGACAACCGTGTCGCGGACACGTGGGGAGAGCCGGGAAACGTTATCTTGACCCCGTAATGCGACGCTCCATGGTTTCGAGAATCCCGCGCGCGTAACTCGAACCGGCGGTCCTGGAAAATCGTCGTCGGGCTTCGTCCGTTGCATTGTCGACAAGATATCCGTGCTCGACGGCACACAACATATCGATGTCTCCAATGTCATCACCAAATGCCATCGTACGAATTCGCGGGACGCCCAGCCGTTCCATCACGAATTGAGCAACGTTACGTTTGTTTGCACCACGCGGAACGAAATCGACGGAATATGCCCCTTCGGGTTCACCCAGCGCCGAATGACACGCTCCAACGTGAACATCCACGAAATGTTTTTCGGCAACGCGATAAATGAGCGCTACGAGCTCCGTAACGGGTTGCTTGGCCGGAGGTATGAAAATGAAGCGATCCATTTTCGGGCCTCCATCATTGCGATCCTCGAGCTTCACCCCGAGATTCGCCAATTCATCACGAGCATCGGAAACGAGCGCCAAGGAAAATCCCCCCACACCCATGCGGGCATCCCATTCTGCAGCGGACCGACGACCTTCTTCGCGGGAAAAGAAATCCAATTCTGCTCCCCAGGAACTAGCAATGAAATGCGGAACAATCCGGAGTCCGTGCTCGTGATAGGTGTCGGCAATGTTATCGATTGGACCGTCGGCGACCCAACCAAACGCAATGCCCAACGTTCGCGCATATTCAATGAGAAATTGCTCCAGCGCTCGACGATCTCGCCGCCTTTCCGGCGAACCATCGTGCGCCAAATACGTTTCATCGAAATCAGCAAACACCAGCCAACGGGGCGCGTCCACGCGCGGCAGGTGAATCCTGCGATCACCCAGCGGATGCATTGAAAATACCTCGCAAACCGGACAAGCCGGCACGATATGGAACTAGGCCATGAACGCGTAGATCCAATGGCTACGCGCTTCCTTCGTCTATGCTCGAACGTCTCGAGCAACCATTACGACATTATCACGACCACCACGACGGATCGATAGGTTCCTTCCTATGGTCGGACATATTTCGTCCCACGTGGCACACCGCTACTCGCACCTGTTCCCGTACCTGTTCTCGTACCTGTGCAAATGGTCAGCCAATTGCACCGATAAAACGACATTTGCCACCCTCATTCATCTTGCTCGAAGCCCCGCGGACGATGGTCGTGTTATAAGGGCGCCGCGTTGCCCCCAGAGGCGCTCGTTTCGGCCGCCTGCAGTAAGCCTTCGCCGCCTTTCGCATGGACGCGTCCTTCATCGAACGAAGCCTTCGTAGTTCTGAAACAGGTGTGATCGTCGTCGACGAGCGCATCGTTGCTCGCGTGATCAAGCGACATCGCGAGTTGATGCGGCTTGGCGCTCCACATGCCCACAGCTATTGGCTTTCGCGCACGGCGCTTTTTCAAATCGTGCCGCCACAAGCGCTCGGATCTGAAGCCGAACGTCTGCCCGAAGTTGTTGTGCTTCTGCCGCGTCCGAAAGCTTCCGAGCTTCGCGGTGCAAACGAAAAGGACTTGTTGCGATGGCTTTGGCGCTCGGCTTTTCACGCGCACGTGCACATCGCGATCGAGACGCTCCAGAAAAGCGGGAAGCTCGATGCGGCCACCATCCGCGCGCGTATCGATCGCATTGGACAAACCGAGTTCGATGAAATTCGACGCGTCCTAGACGCTGACGAGCTTGTGTTTCCACCGGGCAGTGACGCTGACGTCTACGCTGAGTTTGTCGCCCTGCTCCTCGAACTTCACCACTTCGCGCCCGGGCTCATCGCCCGCACGTTCCCTACCCTGCGCCATCCCGCGCAAGCCTTGGCGGTGGTCCAAGAAGACATCGATGTGCGAGCGCTGATGGCCGCATGTCGACCGCTTGGTGCGGAAGATCCAACCCCCCATGGAGCGGCGAAAGATTCCACGACGCCTACGTATTCGGCGCTTCCGGCGTTTGACCTCTTGCCCAAGTTTTTGTCCCGTCGAGCCACGACGGTTGACCAAGCCAAACGGCTCATCAAGCAGGCAGCGCAAGCTCGAATCGAAGGCAACCACGTGCGCAGCGCGCTCTATTGCCTCGCTGCTGTTCCTGCTGCTGGTGAAGAGCAGGAGTTGTCTCTCCGAACCCTCGTTCGTTCGGACCTCGACGCTCTCAGCGCGCGTCTCGACAAAACGCTCACACCTCCCGATGCGACGGAACCTCCTGCACGTATCCCGTGGACCTCGTCGCTTTTGCCCCTTGCGATTGTGGCGAGCGAACGACAAGCGCTTCGTTTTCCGGTCGAAGCTCGCCTTCTGTATGACTTGCAGCGCGCATGCACCGAGCACGAGCGCGGAGCATCGGCCGTCGACATCGTCAAGTGGGCGTTGTCCTTGGGCAAACGTCCTGTCGTCCGGGCGTTGCCGATGACCCGTTCGCTGCGCATCGCTCGGCACATGCGCAGTGCCCTGGACAAACTCCGCCATGCCGAACTTCCCGCGGCCGATCGCAAGCTACTTGCACGTCTCCTGCGTCATGCGGTCAAGCGCGCGGAAGACAATGTTCGCGCGACGTTGCGTCCCGCGTTGCAAGAAACGCTCACGACAGTTGGACTGGTTGCCGAGAGTTTGCCTGAACAGGTGGCCAGCAAGAAACTCGTGGAAGAGTTGTGCGACAAAGCGGTGAGTCGTGGGTTCTTGAGCATCGCCGAGTTGCGAGATGCTTTGTCCCGCAACCAATTGAAGCTCGGTGATGTCTCGGTCCCGCGAGAACTCGTGCTCGATGATGCCTTGTTGCGTGCGGATCAACTGCTCGATGTGCGTCTCGATGGAGTGTATCGACGCGGCGAGATCTACCTGCGTGTCTTGCAGAAAGTATCGAGCATTTTTTTTGGAACGAAGATTGGCCGGTTTGCGACGCTCTTTGTGATCATCCCGGTCGGCGGCGCGTTTGTCGCCCTCGAAGGTTTGTCCCACATGATCGGCGCGATCGCCCGGAAGCTCGACAAGGTGCCTCCGGAGATCGTCAATTGGATCTCGGTGGCGATCACGAGCGTGTTCGTGTTCGGCCTCTTGCACAGCGAGGTCATCCGGCTCTTGGTGCTCCGAGGTTTGTCCGGATTCGCATCCACGGTCTGGTCTGGTTTGTCCTGGGCAGGTCGACGTTTCATCGAGCTTGGGCCTGTGCGGTACCTGATCCAGAGTGGCCTGGCGCGTACGATTGGACAAACGGTCGTGGCGCCTTTGGTCGTCACGTTGCTTTTGTACTTCTTGACGCCGCTGAAGAATCTGGGTGGAGCGATCAGCGTCTTGGGGGCAACGGGCGTGTTTGTCGCGGCTGCGGTTTGTCTCAACACGCGCGTGGGACTCGTGGTGCAAGAGATCGTCATGGATCAATTGGCGCGAGGTTGGGAGATGCTTGGGCGGCGCGCATTGCCGGGCATTTTTCGGCTCATCCTGGCGACGTTCCGCGCAATGCTCGAAATATCCGAACGTATGCTCTACCGCGTCGACGAATGGCTGCGATTCCGCGACGGCGAACCTCGAGCGACGATTCCGTTCAAAGCATTTCTTGGATTGATTTGGTTTTTCGTAGCGTATGTGATTCGTCTGTACATCACGTTGCTCATTGAACCGGAAATCAACCCCGTCAAACACTTCCCGGTCGTGACGGTGGCGCAAAAAATGACCTTGTCGATTGCCGCGGACATGTTGAATTTCCTGCAAAAGCTGTTTGCACCGTTGGGTCCGGTGATTGGCGGGACGATTGCCGGCACGACTGTTTTTCTTTTTCCCAGCGTATTTGGATTTCTCGTGTGGGAGCTCAAGGAAAATTATCGTCTTTATCGGGAAAATCGCTCGCACAAATTACAACCCGTACCGATTGGTCAACATGGCGAAACGGTCGGTA
>JBGAOI010000687.1:0-4402 GCA_044221885.1 Polyangium sp. (in: bacteria) | reverse complement strand
ATCAAGGCGTAAGTTCGTCGCACCAAACGCCACGCAAGATTCTCCACGATACTGGATTTTTGCGCGAAGTTCCAGATGCCATCCGGCAAAGGCATTCCCTTTCCGCGGGAATGCTGGTAACTTCACCGCGATGGGAGTCTCGAGACTGCGTGGAATCGTCGCAGCCTACGCTGCAAGCTGGATGGTGCTTGGTTGTGGCGGGCATGCGCCCCCGGTACGCACGCGCGCGTCCGATCCCGTGCCGACAACGCCACAGGTTTCGTCGACGCCCGTTGTGAAGCCGCAAGAGCCTTCAGGATTGTGCGATCTCGCCAAAAACGTGGTGCCATTGACCCGGCCTCCGCTGGCAAAAGCGGAGGGAGTTTCACAAGACAACCTCAACGCCACGATTTCGGTATTGGCTGATCCGGGGCTTCATGGTCGAGCCGCAGGTTCCGATGACAATAGACGTGTGGCACGATGGATTGCGGATCGATTTGCAAGCATTGGTTTGCCTCCAGCTCCGGAAACGAACCATTGTGTGCCTTTCGAACGCAGCGGGGTGAAAGACCAAAATGTGGTCGCGTATTTGCACCGCTCAGCCAATACGGACGCACCTGTGGTGGTCGTTGGCGCGCATTACGATGCGCAAGGGCAAACCGACGCGGACGTATATCCAGGCGCCGACGACAATGCTTCCGGTGTTGCTGCGCTTTTGGAAATTGCCCGGATTTCAGCGCAAAAGCAAACAGGGCCCGACATGGTCTTCGTGGCGTTTGGCGCGGAAGAACGCGGGCTGCTCGGAGCGAAAGCGTATGTTGCTGCCCCGAGCATTCCTTTGGCTCGCGTGACGCTGATGATCAATCTCGATATGGTCGGGCGTCCCGTGCTCGATGGTTCACCCTTGCGACTTTTTATTCCGCGGGCCGACGAAACGTTGGGATACGTCATTGGCCCGCGAAATCGGCAACAAACCGAAGAGCTTTTGCAACATGCCGCCGAACGCGAAGATCGACCCTTGATTGGGATTCCAGAAGTCGTCTTGACGCGACTTGGATTCGGCTCGGACAGTGTTCCTTTCAGCCCACACGTGCCGACGATCTTCTTATCGACCGGAGATCACCGCGATTACCATCAGCCCACGGACACCCAGGAAAAAATCGATTACGAACAGATTTCTCGCGCCGTGCGGCTCACCTTGGCGATTGTCGAGGAAACGACGAAGGAACCTCAACCCCACGTAATTTCGAAGTGAAGCGTATAGATATCTTGTCCTCCGCGACTTCCTTCGGGCGTCGTTTGTCCGAAGAGCATTCGCGGATTCGTCGCGCCCCCAATCATCAACGCTTTTTCGCAAAACGCTGAAGACAATGTCGTGTACCACGGGACGAGCGTCCGAGGCATACCGGTTCGAACGCCGCGTACTTTGCAAGTTCCGGCGGCCTTGGTTTCGCAACCACCAAAATCGTGATATGTCGCGGAAATACGCGGAAGCCACAACGCTACACTTTCGTTGGACAAAACTCGCAAAAGCGCCCGCAAGGGACCTCGCATGGCATGTTCGGCATGCCAGGCACCGTTGTCCTGTATATGAGAAAGAAATGGCAGTCCACGTAATCGCGCGGCAATGGTATGCATATAAGGGTTTGGCATGACGTCATACCATTCCCCAACGCGGAATGTTTGCTTGAAAAATGTTTGCATCGGCGGGGACATCGCCGCCACGACGGCTGGAAATCCACCCGGAACACGGCTATTCAGAAAAATCATCGCCGCATGATAACTGTCCCCCTTCATTCGGAATGGGCTCGTTCCGGGAGCATTGGGAATACTCTCGGGCAAACGAAAGTAGGGATCCGATGCCGTGCGCATGTCAGGGCGAGACTACCGAGCCCACGCACCTTGACGCAAGTGGGATCAACTGTCAGCGTCGGTGCAAAAATTCCAAGATCACGATGATGAGCGCCAGGACCACGAGCGGCACGAGAAGCCAGCGAAGGACCATCCACCACCCGCTACGCAGCGACGTTCCAGATCGATCACGACAGGACAAACAGATCGCCCACACCTTGACGCCACCTTCGGTGAGGACACAACAGTCGCCGCAAACAGGTTCGCGACACTGAGCACAAGGGCCAACCGCCTTGGTTCCACAGTGTTTGCAACGAGCGTCGGAGCCACCTCCGCCGCCTTCGGACAACATGAGTCCACCGGACACGCAAAAAAGACTAGCGCATGGGCAGACGCCAACGTAATTTTTCGCGCGACTACCCTGCGTCGTGGAACCAGCCACAACCCGTGATCACAAGAAGTGGGTGGAATGGTTGTACCGCGTCCAAGTTTTGGTGTAACGTGCGTCGAGAACTGTGATGAAGGTCGATCTGGACACGATGAGCCTGACGGAGATGATCCGTCTGCAAACGCAGATTTCGCAAGTGCTCACGCGCCGTTTCGAGCGGCCGTTGGCGCTTGGATTCACGGACATCGTGGGATCGACGGCGTATTTTGCACGCTTCGGCGATGAAGCTGGTCGCGCTCTGCAGCAGCTCCACCACGACCTCTTGAGCGAAGCAATCAGCGAGTTCGAAGGTCGCGTGGTCGACACCGCTGGCGACGGTGCATTCACGTGCTTCCCAGATGTGCCCAAAGCGCTGGGAGGGTTTGTCGCGTTTTTACAGCATGTCTCGCGAGAGAACGAAAGTCGCAATCGAGAAAATCAGCTCGTCGTGCGTCTCGGAGTTCATTTTGGCGGCGTACTGACCGACGGCGTCATCGTCTCGGGTGACGCCGTCAATTTTTGCGCGCGGATTGCGTCCACGGCCGAACCCGGCGAATTGCGCATTTCCGCCACCGCGTTGCGCGAAGCCCCCAACGATATTCGTGTACGCGCGTCACCGCTTCCGCCCGTGCAAGTACGCGGGTACATCGACCCCATTCTCATGTTTCGATTCGATTGGCGAGACGAACTGTCTTTGCCCGGACTCGTCGTCGTGCGCGAAACGGGAGATACCTTTCGATTGCCACGCCAAGACATCATTAGTTTTGGCCGATTTCGTGGCGAAGAAGGCATGCCGACCAACGACGTCGTCTTGTTACTACGCGACAAACAACTCGAACAACGCCTCAGTCGTTGGCACTTTGAATTGCGCCGCAAAGGGGATTCGTATTTCCTGCGTCCGCTCTCGCGCCAACAAGTGGAAGTCGATGGACAAATCGTGGAAACGGGATACGAAGCGCAGATTTCACCCGGCTCGGTGGTGCGTTTGTCCAAATCGGTGACGCTCGAATTCCGCCCGCGGCCAGAAGCCATTGCCGGTCCCGCAACGCTCGATCCACGCTCCGTGATGATTACGCGATAACGCGCACGCAACAATCAAGCGCACTTCGAATTCGTCGTTCCCAGTGGGTCCGTATGACGTAGCAAAACTGCTGCCCAAGCGAGGAGGACTACGACAAACGGACCCACTGTGAACGACGAACCTGAAGCGAATGATTCTGCAAAGATGCTTTATGGTTTAATATCCCGCACCGTAGCGCCAATGCCCCAAGGTACAATCGCGCGCCGTGGTGCTTCGACGTTCTGCACTTCCGCAACATTCTCACGCCGTTTGACACCACCCGCGGCCCCCGCAGGATTGGATGAAACAGCATCCGGCGTTGATGCCGAACTCGGTTGCACGCAAGGAGCGAAACCCGCTGCCTGCTCTTCAATTGCAACTTGCACGACAGCGTGAGGTTCGACAACCGCGAGGGATTTGTCCGCAACAACGGCACTCCCGATGAGCGATTCGGCCGAAGGCGAATGTTGCGCCTCGTACCTGAACGCAATCAACGCTCCGCCAGCAGCAAATCCCAACGACGCGGCAACAGCAACTGGCTTTACGTTCGCCCATGAAGCGGCCAAACGCCGCCGCACATCGGTCATCGAAACCAACAACCACGCGGGCACGAGCGCACCGAGAGCCCGACGCCGGAACGACTTGTCGCTCATGATCACACGCGCTCGATCAATGACGCCATCGAGCCGCGAACGCATCGTCGTCCAAGGAACGCCTCGTTCAACCGCCAACTCCTGAACCGTCTTGTCTTCGAAAAAATGTTCACGAATCAGCGCCCGATCGTCGATACTCAAGTTTGCCAAGACAACCGATGCCGCAATCTTGTCATCGTAGTGACCAATGTACGCCCGATTCGGCTCCGGCACTGCCTCCAGCTCTTCCGTTGGTGAGGACACCTCGCGATTCCGGGCATTGTCGTTGCGTGCAGTGAGTGCAGCAAACTTGGCTAACGCACACAACCACCCCAAAAACCGCGCTTCGTCTCGAGGGTCCGGCCGATCCGCCTTCGCTTTGCGACACGCCATCTCGAACGCATCGTGCACAACATCTTCGACGCTGGGCCCATTGACCCCCATCGAGCGAAC
>JBGAOI010000686.1:0-4405 GCA_044221885.1 Polyangium sp. (in: bacteria) | reverse complement strand
CGTTCGATGCTCGAATCGTAGCCAACGTCCTTCAGGGCGACACCGCCGCCAGCGCAGCCGGTCGTATACGTCGCAGGATGCCGCGATCCGACAGTCATGCCGTTACTTTCTACCCATTCGCGCGGAAGACCATAACCCACTTCGACATTGGCAACGACTTCGCCGTAATCGGTAATGTAATCGCCAACGACCCGAACTGGATCGGGTGTGCAATCGTCCGGTTCGGCCTTCACCGATTGAATCGATGTAATGACGATCGTCCCGCCCGTGTCCCGATCGCTCGTACAGATGGCGCATCCCTGACCTACATGGGCAAGTATGCACCACAGCACGACGATAACGACGAACTGACCCGCAAGGAGACGCTGGACCCATTCCCGTTGCGCCATGCGCAGCGCAAAGGGTGCGTCGGTGGATGCATACTTTGCGGCGTTCTTCAAGGTCGACATCGACTCGACGCGGTTCGCGGAGCTTCTTGTTTTCATGGTCATTCGTGCGAGCAAAGGGCATGCCTCGAGCCGAACAGCGCCGAATGGCACGGCGTATGCTCATACCGTTCCGCGTGAAGCGCTCAATCTTCGTTATCGCCATTGCCGCATTTGGTTTGACTGGATGTCATTCGAATCTTTATGCGACGCCGAGAACGGTTCCAAAGGGAAAATTCACGCACACAATTGCGGTGGACTTGCCCCCGTACAGAGCGGTTCCTGCTCCGATCTATATGGTACGCGTGGGCGTTTCCGATCGAATCGATATCGGCCTTCGAGGTCCGGGCGATCTTCAATTGGACATCAAGGCAAACATCGTGCGGTCCAAGTATTTCGACTTTGCCATCAACCCGATGGGTGGTTACTACACGCACCCATTTCTCACGGTCAATACGATTTGGGCCGCTGGAATTCCATCCATCGTGGGCCTCAACCTCGGTAAACAAGTAACCTTTCTGCTTCAAGCGGGCCCGATGTTGGCAATGTACGATCGAGTCGACGGTAACCATACGCGTACACATACCACAATGATTTATCCGCAAATGGGTGGAGGTTTTCAATTTCGCATACCGGATTCGATTACGATTCAACCGGAAGTTAGCTTGAGTTTCCTTCAAGCGGATACTCCACCGTGGTTGTGTGTCGGTATTGGATTCGGCTTCGGTCCTCAACCGAAATACGATTAAGAGCTCTGCGTGATTTCGCGCAACGCTGCGCCGTTTCCGGGAGCTTTGTTCATGGGGAAGACGACCTTTACGAGACGTATGTTTGTCTTGCTAGGCGGACGTCCTTATTTGCACGTACCCGGCAAATGCACATCGAGCCACGCGGTGCGTTGGACGAGCCATTGTTTCACGTAGTCGACTTCTTCACCGTAGGTGTTGCCAATAAAATAGTTTGGCCAGATATAACCACCAATCGTTCCCCATCTTGCATGATCGCGCGGTTCGGCGAGCGTGACTTCTTCGCGGTAAGCGTCGATTCGCTGCAAGATCTCCGCGTCGGAAAGCACGCCCGTGCGGAGCGTTTCCCAACGACAACGCAACGCTTTCGTAAAGACCGGATCGGCCATCAAAAATAGCCACCAATCCGGGATTTGGTCCACGACGTCGGGGCAATTGCCTCCCATGTAAACGAAATCGTCGGTCCGGAATCCGTCGCAATAGTCAGCGTTACCAAAGGCCAAGTTGAAATCCCAAACAGGACCCATGTACACGCGGCCGCCATTGGCATCGCTTTGTTTGTGCATGTAGGTGCTTTTTCGATAACCATCGACGTTCCGACCAAGCTCGTTGATGATCACAAAATCGACGAATGAATCGACATCGATCAAAGCTTGATACCCTTTTTGCGGGTCGGCAAAGTTCGGTCCGAGCATGACCTTTTCAAACGAATCGATGTAGCCTTGGATGTACGTGGTTTGTTCCGGCGTTATGGTGTCGAATCTGGGGTAATGGTATTGCCAGGCCGTACCCAAGGCAGAAAAGAAACCGCCGTCGGGATTTCCTGCCTCCAATTTGACGATGTACCCACCCGAAATATCGCCCGAAGCAGCGCTCGCCGCGACCTTCGGAATGTTCACTCGTCCGGAATTACGCTTGATTTTTTCCAGAAAAACGTAAACGCCGATGAAATTGTCGTTCACGAACACTTCGACAAATTGCGAACGCGGAGCGTAACGACCAAGCGCTCTTGCAAGGTCGTACGTAAGCTTGTCACGCATGTACGTTTTGTCCGTGTACGGTCCATAAAGCACCCAATCGCTTTCCGCAGGCATTCCAAAAAAGGACACATCCATATCTTGACCTGCAGCATCACGCATCTCCATGCCAAACGATTTTTTGGGAAAACTCGTCGACGAACTTCCCCGAACTTCAATCCCAATGGGCCCCTCGAATGCGTGGGGACGATTGGCCAAGTCCTTCAACGTGCCATCGTGATCCTCAATCACGACCAATTTGCCGTCCACTTTGACGTCTTCGATAATCTGCACGCCATTCGTATCAATCTGCAACACCGGCAAAAAGTCATATTTCACGGGCCACGTTTCGCTCGAACCGCCCGAGCCGCCCATTCCACCAGCTCCCCCATTGCTTCCACCACCCGAACCCCCTTGACCTCCCATATCGCCGGTTCCGCTCGAAGTCGAACCTGCCTCGGATGTTCCCCATTGGATTTTTTCGTTTGAGCCGCATCCAGCAACAAGGGCGGTGACGGCAGCTCCGCCAAGAAACGCGAGCGCTTGCAGGACAAACCCGGATGACAGTCGTCGACGTGAAAATGGGGCGTTGGAATTCGTCTTCATATCAGCAGGTCTCCCGCAAGGGCGCGCAACGTTCACGCGCTCCTCGCTCATATCATGAATCACGAGGGTCATCAAGGCGGTCGTCGATCTACATTTATATTTCGCCCGAAACAGGGGTTTTCTAAATGCCCCCAACGCAATTCACAGCCTTCTCGTCAACGTCATCACGGCGAGAATATCAACGGCAAGCCGTTGGCGATTTCTGCCAAATAGAACCACACCAAGGCTCGACAACGTCATAAAAACGTCCCCAACAAATCCGCACGGAAGTCACGGTCCATCTTGCACCCGCACGGAATTTGTGTTCAAGTGGCTCGCATCATCGTCTTTCGAGCTTCGTTCTGCCTTTTACAATACGAACCGCCCAAGGAGAACTCCAATGACCGTGCCGACGTTACCTCAGCAAACGAGCCCCGCCGACCTTGCCGATCGAAGCAGGGGAATTGCTTGGGCACAAACGCTTTATACATGGGCTCATTCTCATACCTATTCGTATGAAGGACAAACCCTGGTCCTCGCGCCCATTGCCGTGCTCCAGGTGGATGACGCGCATCCGATGCCGGATAGCCAAAACCTGAATATCGTGCAGCTCATCGAGATTCTCGATATTGGATTGAGCTTGCTCAGCAATGCGATCGTCAATGTAACCAATCTCTTGAATGCAGGAGCGGTGCAGTTCGACCCACCTCCGCCAGCTTCTTTTGGAAAACCATCGAATCACGATGGTGGCATTATCGCTGCCTTCCGCGCGAAAGTCGACGCAGTCGTGGAAGAAGTCGAACATGCCATCAAAGACGTTGAAAAAGTGGCCCATGCCGCAAGCGACGCGGAAAAACTCGCAAAATTGTTACATGATCATCACGGTGAACTCGAAACATTGAGCCGCGATCTTCATAAAGCCATTGCCGACGGTCCTTTGACCCCGAAAGAAAGCGCTTCGATCAGCGCAAAGCTCGGCGATATTTTGAAGCGAATCGTCGAAGCAGTGCTCGAGGCTGGCCTTGCCGACGCCGGGCTTTTTGGGCGCCCCAAGGCAATGAGCGATTATGCACAACAATTCCAGGCCATCGTCGTGCCTAACGTTTCCGCGGTATCCATTACCGATGCCTTCTTCGCTCGATGCCGAATCGCTGGACCCAATCCGCTCCTGATTCAAAAAGTCAATACTCTGCCAAACCATTTCCCCGTGGACAATGCCCGCTTCGAAAAACTCACGGGTTTGTCACTCGACGCCGCGCTTTCAAGCGATCGCGTCTACTTGGTCGATTACCAGGCGCTCACGAGCATGATTGGGGGAACCTACCCAGCGGGGCAAAAGTACATCTCGCCGGGGCTGGCGTTATTTGCGCTGAGTGAAGACCGCAACACACTGAAACCCGTGGCCATTCAATGCGGACAAACGCCGGGGCATTCGACGCCGATTTTTTATCGGGACGACAGCGAAAGCTGGGAACTGGCAAAAATCCACATGCAATCGGCGGACGGCAATTATCACGAGCTCATCAGCCACTTGGGTTTGACGCACCTATTGGTGGAGCCTTTCGTGGTCGCCACGCATCGCAATCTTTCGCAAAACCATCCGCTTTTCGTGCTGCTGCTCCCGCATTTCCAA
>JBGAOI010000685.1:0-4410 GCA_044221885.1 Polyangium sp. (in: bacteria) | reverse complement strand
GCACGGTTGTCCCCAAATCAAGAACAATCAACCGCTCGGACCAAGTGTTCGTCACTCCGCAACATGCTCGAGTCCTTCGGCTGAGCTTGGATCGCGCAAAAAATTCGCCATTCGTCGACGCGCGCGGACCTGTGATCACGGTAACTCTAGGCCCTGCGAAGCGCGGACGAGATTTTACCTCACGAATGCCTTTCGCTTCGCCACAAAGTCGGCTATGGTGCGCCGCCCCAGGTAGGTTTGGATGAAGATTCCTCCACACTTGCCTCCGATTGACCTTGTTTTCTGCGCGGAACTGCCCGCCGCTCACCAGACGAAAACGCGATGAACAACTCCACGTCGACCATTTTCTGGACCCACACGGACGAGGCCCCTGCTCTCGCCTCGTACTCGTTTCTCCCCATCGTCAAGGCGTTCTTGAAAGGCACGGGCGTTGCCGTCGAGACGCGGGATATCTCGCTCTCCGGCCGCATCATCGCCACGTTTCCTGAATACCTCACCGAAGCGCAGCGTATTGCTGATGAACTCGCGATCCTTGGCGAATTGACGCACAAGCTCGAAGCGAACATCATCAAGTTGCCCAACATTTCCGCTTCGATCCCGCAGCTCAAAGACGCGATCGCGGAATTGCAGGCTCAAGGCTACAACATTCCGAATTATCCCGAAGCACCCAAAGACGACGCAGAAAAAGCCATTGCCGCGCGTTATGCCAAGGTTCTCGGAAGCGCCGTCAATCCCGTCTTGCGCGAAGGCAATTCCGATCGTCGTTCGCCGCTTTCCGTCAAAGAGTTTGCTCGGAAAAACCCTCATAAACTCGGCGCCTGGTCGAAAGAATGCAAGTCGCACATCGCGAACATGTCGGATGGCGACTTCTTCGGCAGCGAAAATTCCGTGACGCTCGGCAAAGCCACGGACGTGCGTTTCGAGTTCGTCGGGGCTGATGGCACGGCGACGGTATTGAAGAAGAAAGTCGCCCTGCAAGAAGGCGAAATCCTCGATTCTTCCGTCATGCACGTGGCTCCTCTTCGTGCGTTTTACGCGGAACAAATCGAAGATGCGAAAAAGAACGGATTGCTTTTGTCCGTGCACCTCAAAGCCACGATGATGAAAGTTTCCGATCCCGTCATGTTCGGGCACCTCGTCTGCGTGTACTTCAAAGACGTATTCGAGAAACATGCCGCCACCTTCAAAGAGATCGGCGTCAATCCCAACAATGGTTTGGGCGACGTTTACGCCAAGATTCAATCGCTTCCCGCGGACAAAAAAGCGGAAATCGAAGCGGACATCAAAGCCACCTACGCGCACCAACCGCCGCTCGCGATGGTCGATTCCGATCGCGGCATTACGAATTTGCACGTGCCGAACGATGTCATCATCGATGCCTCGATGCCCGTCGTCGTTCGTGATTCTGGCAAAATGTGGGGTCCCGATGGAAAACTCCACGACACCAAGGCTCTCGTGCCCGATCGTTGTTATGCCGGGATTTACACCGCTATTTTCGACGATTGTCGTGAAAACGGAGCATTAAACCCCAAAACCATGGGCAGCGTGCCGAACGTTGGCCTCATGGCTCAAAAAGCCGAAGAATACGGTTCACATGACAAAACCTTCCTTGCTTCGGCACCGGGCACCATGCGCGTCGTCGACGAAGCAACGGGCAATGTTTTGCTCGAACAAAAGGTCGATACGGGCGATATCTTCCGCTCCTGCCAAACGAAAGATTTGCCCATTCGTGATTGGGTGAAACTCGCAGTTCGTCGGGGCAAAGCAACCGGCGCGCACGTCGTTTTCTGGCTCGACCGAAACCGTGCCCACGACGCGCAAGTCATTGCCAAGGTCGAAACGTACTTGAAGGACCTCGACACGAGCGG
This sequence comes from Polyangium sp. (in: bacteria), assembly GCA_044221885.1. Taxonomy (GTDB): domain Bacteria; phylum Myxococcota_A; class Polyangia; order Polyangiales; family Polyangiaceae; genus Polyangium. The sequence goes on along the minus strand of JBGAOI010000685.1, from coordinate 2,542 downwards.
TCTCGAGATTCGCATTCTGGCGCCTGTCGAAGCGATGAAGTATTCGCTTGAACGCATTCGCAAGGGCCAAGACACCATTTCGGTCACGGGCAACGTGCTCCGCGATTACCTCACGGACTTGTTCCCCATTCTCGAGATTGGCACATCGGCGAAAATGCTCTCCGTTGTTCCGCTGCTTGCGGGCGGTGGTCTATTCGAGACGGGTGCCGGTGGTTCGGCTCCGAAGCACGTGCAGCAATTCCAAAAGGAAGCGTATTTGCGTTGGGATTCGCTCGGTGAATTCTCGGCCCTCGGTGCTTCGCTCGAACACGTGGCGCTCACGTTCAAGAACGATCGCGCGGGCCTCATGGCCGAAACGCTCGACCAAGCCATTGGCAAATTCCTCGACACGAACAAATCGCCAGCGCGTAAAGTTGGCGAAATCGACAATCGCGGCAGCCACTTCTATTTGGCGCTTTACTGGGCCGAAGCATTGGCGGCGCAAACGAAAGACGCCGAAGTCCAAGCGCGGTTTGTGAATGTCGCGAAGCAAATGGGTGAAAACGAAGCCAAGATCAATGGCGAACTCATTGGCGCACAAGGCAAGCCGCTCGATTTGGGCGGATATTACCATCCCGATCCGGCCAAAGTCACCGCAGCGATGCGCCCGAGCGCGACGCTCAATGCCATCGTCGATGGATTGATGTGACAAACCTCGAGGTTCCCCGCGCGGATGGTGTTATGCTTCTTCGCGCGGGGGCCATTCCCCGATGAACTGACAGCTCATCGTGTTACCCTCCTCGATTCGTCCTCCCATTGCAGCCAAATGGATTCGGCGCAGCGCAGCGTTGCTCGAATTCAACGTTTTGGTTGTGTTTGGCGCCCTGATGCTCAGCGGCATCGTTCAAGATTCCAAAGGAGAATTGGACGAAACTCTTCCAATTCGTGTGGGCTGGGGCATTGTGCCCATCGTCATCATTGCGGCGGTTTATGCGGCGCAGCGTGTCGTTCGCCAGCGGCGATTTGCATTCGTGATTGCCGGAGCGCTCGTTTGTGGGGTTGGTGCCGCATTGCTTCCGGGCATTGAACTCACGCAACGATTGCTCGATGGATTGCGTGGAATTGTCGTCGGGGCCATTCTCACGGGTGTCATGATGAACCTCGATGACGAAGGAACGTTGCTTCTCGAAGGTGACATCAAGCCTTGGCGGGAATTGTTTTTTGCGACGTTGCTCGTCATGTTTGGCGCGTTCCCGTCGGCGATTTTTGGCGGGTTTGTCTTGGCATTGCCCAGCATCCTGATGGGAATGGTGTTGCTCGTTCGCTGCATTCGTTACGACGCGCCTGTGGTTGTGCCTCGAAAAAATGCAGGCGCGTCATTCCGTGTTTTCCTGGCGATGCTTTTTGTCCTTCTGGGATTTGGATTTTTGGTCGTTTGTCCAATGATATCATTGGGGATGATGCGTCTTCATTGACGCGTTGTTCCTATTTGGAAAACAACGCGATTTGATATTCGATGAAGGCAAGGGCTGGCGCGATCGAGTCTTCGTGGCGTAACTTTTCGCCAATCGCTTCCGCGTTTCGCCGATAATCAGCGTTGGTCGTGAGATCCTGCAATGCGGCGGCGAGGTTATCGACGGCCAAGTCTTTTTGGGCAATGGGGGCTGGACCTGCTCCAAGGGCGTGAATTCGTTGTCCCCAAGCGGGTTGGTCCCCGAAGAAAGGGCAAACCAAGCTGGGTTTGCCCGCGCGGAGTCCCGCGGCCGTCGTGCCCGCACCCCCGTGATGCACTACGGCCGCGACGCGCGAAAAGAGCCACGAATGCGGGGCACCATCGATTTGAAGGATCGAATCGGGTAAGTTTTGGGCATTGATTCCGCCCCAACCTGTTGACAGAATGGCGCGCAGTTTTGCTTTTTTTACGGCGTCGACAACGATTTGGCTGACTTTGGCAGTTTTCGATCCCGCCATGCTTCCGAAGCCAATGTAAATGGGCGTTTCTCCCGCCTGGATGAAGTCGACGAGGGATTGTGGAGGTTGCCAATTCTCAGGTTCATCCAAAAACCAATACCCAGTCATGGATGCATGTGCAGGCCAATCGCTCGGAAACGGGACGACGTGTCGACTGATTCCGTGCATGGCCGGAATGGGAGGTCCTGCGGGGGTATTCACAAGAGTCACACGTTTTAGGTTTGGCAGTCCGTGCTCTTTTCGCCAGCGTTTGACGTACTTGCCAAATCCCATGGCGGCAAGCCCCATGAGCACTTTCGATGTAAGCCGATTGTACCATCCGCCGAGTTTCCACGTAGGCAAACCAAATGCCGGAAATTCCGCCGTAGGAACCAACATGGGGGCGAGCAGCGCGAGAATCACAGGAATGCCGAGTTTCTGAGCAAAATGCGGCGCGCCATAACCTTTCGGGTGATACACAATCACATCGGGTTTGCTCTTTTCCGCTGCTGTCCAGGTATCTTCGAGCATATGCATTTGAAATGCAGCCGATTTTTTGAATAACTCCACATAAATCTTGATGGTTTTCCACAATGACTTGCCACCGTCGAAG
>JBGAOI010000684.1:0-4413 GCA_044221885.1 Polyangium sp. (in: bacteria) | reverse complement strand
CTATAAGCACAACACGTTGCCAGTGTAGCGTCACTCTTCATAAATGAGAAGGGGTGAATAGAGTACTGTTGGCAAAAGTCCTGCATGCGGCTCTCAAGCTGCACGCCAAACTCGTTTCGTTGACACTTGCACATGACGTTTGCGATTTCTCGTTCCAATTGGCCGAACCCACTTCATTCCCGAATCTCGCTTCGCTCTTCAAAATCGTCCTTCGTTCCGTTCTCACGTGATTCTAAATCGACCCAAGCAAGCTAGAACCAGACCTCGTTTGAATTACCTGCTACCACCGAGTTCGTTCAATATCTAACAGCAATGGGGCCTCTCGATGTGCGCATAGAGAATCGTAAATCAGCGGGCACGTGCAGGTGGGGGCACTTTGTATCGAAACCGAATGGCAAGGAGATCCTCCTTGTCTGGTTGCCAGTCCTCCAAGACTCGTTCTTTGCCGCCGCTGGGCACAAATACGTCGTTGGTTTTCTTCAGCTTGATGTTACTCACAACAAACAGATCGGTGCGCCAGCCTTTTGCTCGAGCGTTTTTCACTTCTCCAATCGTGAGCTCGACTTCCGAGCCATCGGTGGTGGTGCCTTTCACCTCGACGTGAACGACCAGCTTTCCTTTCGTACACAGGAAATCATAAGATTGCGTGCTCGACTTATTTTCGACCGTAAAACCTTTTTTCTTATAGTGTTTTTCGGCAAGAACCATTGCGTAATCTTCGCATGCGTCCCGTTTGGCCTGGTCGGATTGATAACCGGCGCTTGATGATTTCGCAGACGTTGCGTCTTCATTGTCTTGCTGCGAGAGTTTGGCAGGAGCAACGCGCTTTCCAAGGCGATTGTAAACGAGTTCCCGGAGCGTTTTGGCGTGTTCTTCGGCAGGCGTGCAGAAACTGCGACGTGGATGGCGCCACCAATTCCAGCCTTCTACTGCTGTTTCGATTTCTGCATTCGTAATGAGCGGATCGATAAGTTCAATTTGGCCCACCGGTGCTCGATATGCCGGCCGTTGTCTAAAGTTACTTGGCCTGGGCACTCCCAAAATCTTGGCATACGCGTAAAGCCCATCATGCGTGAAAATCACGGCTTCATCTTTGGCGCCATCTTTGTTCGAGTCTTTCGGCAACGCGAAGCTCATCGTTCGGTGCGTTCCAGCCTTTTCTTCCATTTCGGCCACATCTTCGTCCGACGTCGCCATGAGCACGCGCAGCGTCATCCTCGTTGAACTCCCTCAACTTTGCCCAACTTCACGCGTCCACCTTACCCACAGCGTCCGCTCCCAGCAACACATTTTTCATCACGCGCCCCGTGACTGCGAACCTCTCGACGCCTCATTCTCAGTTTTCTTTACACCTCTCCCTCCACCTTTCAAACACTCCCACAAACTTGAAAAACCTTGGCTCTACCATCCGTCCTTCCGGAACCAACCTGTCGAGCTTCACAACATGACGATGTACACGCCGCCGTTCGGCGCAGCATAACGATGTCGTGTGTAGGCTCGTGTCCGACAAAACTCCTCAACGAGGAATCCCTCATGACTCAGATCCAAGTTTCTCCCTATTGGACAAGCTAGTTGTGAGCTCGCGGATGCCAAAGACGCCAAGGTTGAATCCTCCCCAGCTCAAAATCAGTACGCCCTCGCACCAAAAATCGAGCCGTCTGGCTCACGCAAAAAAAGTTTCGAAACCGTGACTCTCTTTTTGAACCGTTTGCGATGGACGGGTTGAAGGCGCTGAAGACAGCGCACCAAACGAAAGAAAGAGAGCCTCCCATGAACACCTCGATCAAATTCTCCAGCCGTTTTGCTTCGTTGGCCGCTTGCGCGGTGCTCGCTTCGTCGATGTCCCTTGTTGGTTGTGCAACGGACGGAACGCTCGAAGGCGAAGAAACGCTGCTCGACGAAGAAATGGTCGGCGAGACGTCCGATGCGATTATGGTGAATACCGCGAATACGCAAAATCTGCCCGCCGGCGGGGGCAATGGCGGCGATGCGTTTGGGCCGATTCTGTGTCCTGAAGGAAGTGTCGTAACGGGTATCACTGTGAACTCGGGCACGTGGATCAACAATGTCCAACTGAAATGCACGGCGATCAATGACGACGGGACGTTTGGCGCGACGAGCCTCACGGTCAAGCAGGGTGGAACCCAACTTTCGGGAATCAACTACGCTGGCAATTGCCCGGCGGGTCAAGTCTTCAATGGCCAAAGCATGCACCTCGGCAATGATAGTTCGGGTGGGTTGTTCGTGAAGAAATTGGGTGGTCAGTGTTCGTCGTTGTCGCGCATCTTGGCTGATGCGAGCGGCATCGACGGCACCGTGGGGCCCTACGGGCGTAACGGGACGAGCCAACAAGTTGCAACGTGTCCGGCGGGTATGGCGGTCATTGGTATGTACGGCCGCTCGGGATGGTGGATCGATCAGTTTGGGTTCGTCTGTGGTGAAATCGTGATGCCGCACGTTGCTGCTTATCCAGTCAATGCAGTGCAAGGGCAAGCGTCAGCGATCACTTCGGTGGATTTGAATGGGTCGGGATTGCCGGCGGTCAGTGTGGCGCCTGGAGCTACGGTCGACCTGAGTGCGTCGTTCAACATCACGCACTATGCGGGATGTCCCAGCTCGGCATGCGTCAACCAGATCATCGTGGGTCTTGGTGCGAATACCATGGGCGTCGGTGGGGAAAGCCCGAAAGGATGCATCTACAGCGGCGTTCCCAGCATGAGTGGAACGTCTGGCACCGGCTCGCTTTCGTTCACGGCGCCGACGGTGCCCGGCATCTACCCGATTCGCTTCCGCACGGCAGGGGCGTATAGCTGCGACCTGAATTGGTGGACGATCGACTTCACGCCCAGCACTCCGGAAAACATCGGTTTCATCAACGTCTTTTGAGGTTTGACCGGAAACACGAAGCTCGGCGCGCCGATTCGACGAAACGAATCGGCGCTTTGCCGTTTGTGAATCGTTTACAATCCGAAACGCTTCATCTCGGCGAAGGTGAGGTAATCGGGCGGATCGCGGGGAATGAGCGCGCGTGCCATGTCCAGCAGTTTTTCTGGAGATACCCAGATAAATCCTTCGCCTGAATTCACGCCCACAGTCACACTCGCCACAATCCGACCATCGACGCTAACCGCCACGCCAGTGATGGATCCTTGGGTCTCCAACGTGCGCATCAGTGTCCCAGTCTCGAGATCCCATACGCAAACTTTTCCGTCATTGCCCCCCGTCACCAAGATCTTGCCGTCTGGAGTTGCGGTTAGACTCGAGATGCTTCCCGAGTGGCCACCCAATACCCCGTGCAATTCGGCGGTCTCGGCATCCCACACCCAAACGAGCAAATCCGGCCCGCCCGTTGCAATAAGGTATTTGCCATTCGGCGAAAAGGCTAAGATTACTGGCGGGAGATCGAGTTTCTCCGGTACTTTCGTCGTTTCCCCCGTGAGCAAATTCGCCAGGTACACATCATTCTCATTGCGATCCACCCAGGCAATACGCCATAGATCGCGCCCTTCGATCTGGTTTGGGTCGTCCACAGGCACGGATGCAATGGCAATACTCAATAAGTGTTCATGATTCGGCACCTTGTACCGCAAGGGACCTCGTCGTTCGTGCGTGTCATACACGACGATCTCTTGATTTGAGTCATCGGCAAACGCGACAAATCGTCCGTCCGCTGAAAGTGCCAGTTTGAGAGAGAAAGCGCAGTCAATGGGAACCGCCTTCAGCAGGGTATTTTTTTTCCGCGTCAGATCGTGAATCTCGATTGGTTCAACGAATTGACCGGTGTCTTTTGCAATCCGACACAGCGCCAGAAATTTTCCGTCATGCCGGTCGCCGCCAACCAAGAAATTATGCGGAATTTCGGCAGTCTTTTTGCCGTCGTGCATGTTGAGAAAAACCGTACGCGTTTTGTCATTATTGATTCCGTAGAAGGTCTTGCCATCCGAAGTGACCGACCAGATCCTCGGCGAATCCTCGACATGGACCAGGGGCGCGTCGAGCGACGCTCGCGACGGCTCTGGCGCATCGTGCCATGACGCTTCTCGGGTCGTAGAAATCCAAGCGTCGTAGTCGACTTCATCGATCCATATCCGGCCCATCGTTCCGGCGTATGCAACCAACTTGTCATCCTTGCTGATGGCGATGGTCTGGAGGTTACCGGAGGTCGTCACGATGAAACCAGTTTCGCCATTGGCGCGATACACCTTTATGGAGGAACTGTCGGCTTCATGCGGGTGACCCACGAACATGTATCGGCCATCGTTTGTCACGGCACAAACGCAATCTCTGTGCCCGTCGTCGAGGAGCTTATTCGAGAACCCAGCAAGGACATCCGCGTGCTCCTCCCATCCCATTGATTCATGCTCGATTTTTTCGAGACTCGGCATCGATAATCCGAGGGCGCTCGCCGCAACA
>JBGAOI010000683.1:0-4413 GCA_044221885.1 Polyangium sp. (in: bacteria) | reverse complement strand
GTTGCCAGCGACCTTGGCAATGAATGTGCATGCATTACGTTCGCGAGCGCCAAACAGCGAAGCGCTTGTCCGGGCAAACCACTTGGCCCGAATGATTCTTCCCGAACATGAAAAAGACCAATCGCCGGAACATGCGGCCGAAATGCTAGCTCGATTGCGCCAAACCTTGGACGTACCCCCGTTGACGAAGTACGGCGTATCAGCAGCCGAGTTCGGGGAAATCATTGCGGGATCACGTGCAGGAAGCATGCGCAACAATCCCATCGAGCTCACGGACGAAGAGCTTGCGGATATTTTGCGGCAATCGATAGGACGACGGTACCGACACGCTGTTCGCCGCTATTTTTCGCGAACCTTCAATCCTAGTGCTTTGGTCGCCGCATATCGGACCGCGGGATGTTTGTCGTGCTCCGCAGCATGCGCCAAAGGTTTGTACTTGCCTTCAATCATCCGCCCAAGCGCTTTCACCGCCGCTTTGCGAACTTGCCATTGCGCATGACGTAATTGTTTCGTCAAACCTTGGAGGGATTTGTTCTTGGCCGCCAATCCCTTTTTGCCCAGCGTACGAGCCGCACATTCGGCCACTTGCCATTGGGGATGTTCGAGCGCCCGGATCATCACGTCGATGTACCTTTGTGACGCTTCTGGCGAACGTTCAATGAATTCCACGGCTGCCAATGCAATACGTTTCGACTCGGGAACGACAAGGACCGCCACCAATTGCGGTGAGAGCATATTTGCAGCCTCGGGATCGATGCAGCGCCATTTCGTGAGCATTTCGCATTTCGCAGCGATTTGAATCGCGCGTATCCACGAAGCATCACAACATTCGGGCGCACACGTTCCGGTGAGAGGCATTTCCAGAATTGCGAACAAGGCCGGCCGAGCCTCACGTGCCTCGGCGCGAGAAAGCTTTCTGCACAATGCGCGAGCTGCGTCGACGGCTTTCCGGTAGCCATCGTGCCGTTCAGAATACCCGGCTGTGGATGCAATCCGAATCTCATCGACGATGCCATTCACGCGCGAAGAAAGCATGGGGATTCAGCGTACGCGGTTAGATGGAGTGTTGCCAGAGGAAAGCAACAAGGCTTAATTGAAGTCAATGAGATTCGCTGAGGATCAAGAGGGTTGTGGTCGTGTGTCTATGACCTTCTCGATTTCCCCCTATTCATGCCCCGGCAATCGCCTACGAATACGCCCGACATGACCTCGCGTCCGTTCGCACGCCGTCTTTGCCCAAACATGCTGTCGATTGTCGTAGCCATCCAATCCGAGTCTTCAGGCACGAGGGCAAATCAAAAACACTCGACGCCCCGCTGCGCCCCGTGTAGCGTCGACCTATGCGCATGTCCATGACGACAGCCGCGGTGATTGTGGCGAGCATTTTGGCCGGATGTCGCCAGGACCGCATGCCCACCCCAGCGCCGACCGAAGTTGGGAAGATGCCGACACCTGCAACGCAAGATCCCATCAATCCCGCATTTTCCGAAATGATTCACAATGCGGCAGTCGGCTATTTCGATTACCCGCGCGTCGACGACAAACCGCATTGGGCCCCGGCCCCATGTGCTCCGGCCAATGAAAAATCCGACGAGCCGCGCGTGCGCATGAGCAGCGCCGGCCCCAAATCTCAACATACTGAAAAACTATTTTATCTTTATGTGCGAAACTTCAAGAGTTATCTCGAAGCATCCACCGGATCCGCTCCCGTAGGACAAACGTTGGTCAAACAAGCGTACACCGCCGAGGAAATAACGAACGCCAAAGGACGGGATACTGATGATCGCCGTACAGTCGAGAGAAACGGGCACAAATATACGACCGGCGATCCATTGGCACTCTTCATTATGATGAAGCTGGACGAAAAAACGCCGAATACGGATCACGGCTGGATTTATGGCGTCGCTGATTATCAAGGAAACGTCAGAAGCGCCGGAGCGGTTGAAGCTTGCGCAAGTTGCCACGCAAACGCGGCGCATGATCGCATCTTTGGACCGAATTGAACAATGCGAGGCGACTCAACGGCATTTTCCACAAAGACAAACGTTTCACCATTGGCCCAACCTCACTCCCGTGATATCATCGATGCCCATGTCGCCTTGTCTTCGTAGCACTTCCTTTTTCATGACGTTGCCATTCCTCGTGACCGTTGGCTGCACGCCTCCTCCGGACAAACCAGCAATCCCCCTGGTGGAAGTGCCGCCGGCCCCTTCCGCCGCACAAGCCGACGAAACCGCTGCAATCCCCGAGCAAAAGTATCCGCCGCTTCCGCAACTGCTTGTGTGGGAAAAGTCCGAACTCGAGGCGGTCAAGATCGCCCGATACGAGCATCGTCCGTTCATGATCGATTTTACTGCGGAATGGTGCGCCGCATGTAAAGAGCTCGTAAAGGTGACATTTGCAGACGGGCGCGTTCAAAAGCGCTGCAAAAACTTCGTTGCCGTGAGGGTCGATGTTACAGACGACGAAGATCCACAAGGTCTCGCGCTGAAGAAAAAGTACAATGTCGTGGGACTTCCCACGGTCATTGTTTTCGATTCCGCGGGCAATGAACGGGCGCGATTTACCGAATTCGTCGCGGCCGAACAGTTTCTTCAGGCCATTGAAGGAATTCGTTGAAGACGAAAGCCACAACAATCGCTCGAGGTCCCTTGACAACAATATCGCCTTCGATATCGTTGGCTCATGGCATATCGAGCATTCATCCTTGCAGCGTCGGTGACCATTATGGGCGCGTGTTCATCGATTGGAGCAGAATGCTCCTTGGGCCCGGTCGCGGACCTGCAATTCGACAGGACATGCGCAACCTCCAATGATTGTGTGCTGAAATTTCATTACATCAATTGTTGTGGATCACTGGCCGCGGTTGGAATCAACACAAGCGACTCGACGGCATTTGACGAAGCCGAAAGCCAATGTATGCCACAATGTGAATGTGCCGCAGGCCCCACTGTGGCGGATGATGGCAAAACCGCGATGGAATTGGGCAGCTTCACAGTCGCGTGTGTCAGCAATCGATGTCTCACGTCCGCGCCTTGATATGACTTGCGCCCCGTGTAGAACGTAATGAAATCGCACGTTCGTCGAACCAAAGCCCATCGATTCAGGGAAGCTGCCTCGATGATCCCTGCGAATCGCTAGGCGCTGAGCGTCAACGCCTCGTCGCCCCAAATGCGTCGACAAGATCTGCAACCGTCATCTTCATCGACCAATGCGGATTTGGGGAAACCAAGATGGTCAAATGGCAATCGAACTTTCTTCTTGCTTTGTATCTCGGCCATGCCGTATGCTGGCTCGCTATCATCCAAATTCGGAGTATATGCTTATCTCACAGCAAGGCCCGACGCTGCGATTGTTCAAGCAGGTCGAGCGTGAACTGGGTACACCTGCCCCTCTTGCCGACGTGGCCCAAAAGTGTTGCGACGCGTTTTATGAAACGTTCGAGCAATCCATTGTTCTTGTTCGACTTTTCGTTACGATCCCATTCGCCATGCTTCCTGAAACCGAGCAAACGTTCGCGCGGGCGGTGTTAGAACGAAAACAAATTGTTGACCCTATCGTGCCGACAACCCCGGTCATGACGTTGCTCGGCACACGCGGCGTTGAAAAGAATTGGTGTGACCGGCAAGCATCGCAACATTATCGAGCATTTCCACTGGTTTCCCAATTGCTCGTCGAATCAATGCCTATGACGGCGCAACTTTTTCGCGTCCTCGGCTCGGATCTCGGTTCGACCGGACCCAAAGAATCAGGAATTACGGAGAAAGCTTGGGGAGCGGGCCGAGCGGGTCTATTTTATGTCGAACATGCGGCGCGCACGGTCGATGCGCAGGGACGTAAAATCATCGCCGTGCAACCGTTTGTCGAAAAATATGACGTTCAGACGGTGTTTGGCGCGGCACGTGCATATCGTGATGACTTGTTCCTCGTGCAGCTTTTTTTCTGCCGTCATCTGGTTTCCCGCGAACGCGCTCGCGAGTTCTTGCCTTTGGCGGGGATCTTACGCGGCACGACGCTTCGAGCCATTGATTCGAATAACATCTTTCCCGCGACTTGACGCTCTTTTCATTTTCAGGCGGTGTCGATCACCCCTCCGTAGCCAGTGGCCCATGAAATGATCGCAGCGATCGGCCGACAGCCACGGCAACGGCGCGAGGAATATTTCAGTATTTCGAGCAATGTCGACCGACGATTTCGAGGGTATGCAGTTAACTCGACAGACTGTCAGCGCAATTTCGCTTTCCCTTGACTCGCCAGGGTCAAACCAATCAATTTGTAAAGCAATCGAGCGCCCACGTTGCCGTCCCATTCGTCACCTTCGGGACCGGGCGCAACTTCGTTCAGGTCAAACCCCACGATCGTTTTTCCTGCTCGCACCAATTCGCCCACAATGAACACGGCTTCGGCAAAGTC
>JBGAOI010000682.1:0-4417 GCA_044221885.1 Polyangium sp. (in: bacteria) | reverse complement strand
GTCCTCGAGCGGTGCCGGTGGTATGGGCAGTGGTGGCGACGGCGGTACCGGAGGGACAAACTCCGGAGGCAGTAGCGGTGCTGGCGGCGGCGGAACGGGTGATGACGGAAGCTGCTCGTGCGAAGTCGTAGGTGCACGAGACACGACATCGCGCATGTTGGCGGGTGGACTCGTTCTCTTGGCGTTAGTTTCACGCCGTCGCCGCACTCGGGTTCTTTCCTGAAACAAGGCGGCTTGTTTCGCCTTCACATCTGGGTTGAATGAGCGTCGAAAGGCATGACGCGCAGACTCTCGCGCTGCGCGTCGTGGCCACACATCGAGTGATGGAGAGTTGCGTATGCGATTGGAAAGCGTCGTTCTAACAGCGTTGGGTTTGTCCTTCACACTCGGATGTGCTTCGTCGAGGCCCGAGCCTTTGTCGAAGGGAGCAGGTCCTGTGCCGTTGGTGATTCCACCGCCAAACCAAGGGCCTCCTCCGGTGAACGTCACCCTCGCGGCCGTGGGGCTCGATGGTGATGCCATCGACCGGTCGGCTGATCCTTGCAAGGATTTCTATCAATTCGCTTGCGGCAATTGGATTGCCAAGACGGAGATTCCACCGGATGCCGCGATGTGGTCGCGCTCGTTCAGCGAGATCAACAAGCGCAACGAGACGGCAGTCAAAGCGATCCTCGACGAAGCCGTGTCCGCGAAAAACGCCGACCCTCCGACGCAAATGATGGGCGACTACTTCGCGTCTTGCATGGATGAAGCTGCGGCTGATGCGGCTGGCGTTGCGCCGATCAAGGCGATGATCGCCAAGGCGCGCAACATTGGTTCGTCCGCGGATGTCACCAGCTTGGTCACGGAACTGCATCAAAAGCAGATCTTTCCGCTCTTCACGATTTCGGGCGAACAGGATTACGGCGATGCGACGCGGGTCATCGCGTACCTCGATCAGGCCGGATTGGGTTTGCCCGATCGCGACTACTACACGAAAGACGACGACGAAAAGAAACGCATTCGCGCAGCCTACGTGCAGCACGTCGAGCGCATGCTCGTGCTCGTCGGGTTTGACAAGAAAGCCGCGCCGCAAGCTGCTGCACGTGTGGTCGAGGTCGAGACGGAAATCGCGAAGGTGTCAAAAACCAAGGTCGAACGACGCGATCCGCAGAAGCTGTACAATCTCTTGAACCGCAACGATTTCGAGAAGAAAGCGCCTCATTTCCCTTGGGATAGCTACCTCAAGGCGTTGAACATCGGCGACATCAAGCAGCTCAATGTCACGTCGATTCCGTTCTTCGAAGGGATCGACAAACTGCTGGGCACGATCCAACCCGATGCTTGGAAGAGTTACTTCGCGTACCACGTGGCGCGGGCAACGGCCGATCTTCTTTCCAAACCTTTTGTGGATGAAGCATTTGCTTTGCGCAAGTTGTTGACCGGTCAAAAGGAACCGAAACCTCGCTGGAAACGGTGCGTGAACAATACGAACCGAGCCCTCGGAGAGCTCGTTGCGCAGCCGTTCGTCACGAAATACTTTGGCGGTGATTCGAAACGTGCGGCTGAACTCATGGTGCTCGAAATCTCGAAAGCGTTTGCCGAGGAAGTGAAGTCCCTCGACTGGATGGACGAGAAGACGCGCGAGAAGTCGCTCATGAAATTGAAGATGATGGAGTACCTGATTGGGTACCCCGCCAAGTGGCGTTCGTACGACTTCAAGGTGGATCGAAAATCGTACGCGACAAACGCGCTTGCGGCGTACGCGTTCGAGCAGAAGCGGATCATGGCGAAGATCGGCAAACCGGTGGATCGGGGCGAATGGTTGATGAACGTGCCCGACGTCAACGCGTATTACGAGGCATCACGCAACCAAATGGTTTTTCCTGCCGGTATTCTTCAGCCGCCCTTCTACGACGTGAAAGCCGCGTCTTATGTGAACCTGGGCGCCATTGGCATGGTCGTCGGGCACGAACTCACGCACGGCTTCGATGACGAAGGATCGCAATTCGCCGGCAACGGGAATCTTGAAAATTGGTGGCAACCAGAGATCCGAAAAAAGTTTGAAGAGAAAACTTCGTGCGTGGTGTCTCAATACTCGGCGTACGAGGCATTGCCGGGTCTGAAGGTGAAGGGCGAGTTGACGCTTGGCGAAAACATCGCCGATCTCGGGGGGATCAAGCTGGCCTTCCAAGCCTATCGGAACTCGCGCAAAGGAGCGGCAAGCACGGCAGTTGCCGATGGTTTTTCCGAGGATCAGCAGTTTTTCCTGGCCGCTGGACAAGCTTGGTGTGCCAAAGGCCGTGACGAATACATGAGCATGCTCGTGCAGACGGATCCGCACTCACCGCCCAAGTTTCGCGTGAACGGATCGGTGACGAGCATGCCCGAGTTTGGCCAGGCTTTTTCGTGCAGCGAAGGCTCGCCGATGCGGCCTGCAAAGGCATGCTCCGTCTGGTAGGTTTTTCAGGCATCGCCTGATGCCTGCCGCGCTCATTCGCTCGCATCTTTGGGCGAGTGCAATCCTTTGATCACCAAGGAATGATGGGACGTTTCGGCGGCAGGTTCGTCCCGGAAACGCTCGTACCTGCGTTGGAAGAATTGGGGCGCGCTGTCGCCGACGTTCTTCCTTCATCGGCATTTCGCAACGAGTTTGCAGAATTGCTGGGAAGTTACGTCGGTCGCCCGACGCCTTTGTTCGACGCGCGGCGGTTGGCTCGACGGCTGGATCCCGAAGGAACTTCGATCCAATCGTTGTGGCTCAAACGAGAAGACCTCTGTCACACGGGGGCGCACAAGATCAACAACGCGCTCGGCCAGGTCTTGCTGGCTCGCATGATGGGCAAAACGCGCATCATTGCGGAGACGGGCGCTGGTCAACACGGCGTTGCGACCGCGACGGCAGCGGCGCTCATGGGCTTGCCTTGCGATGTGTACCAAGGCGAAGTGGACATGCAGCGCCAAGCGACAAACGTGGCGCGGATGGAACTGCTCGGGGCTCGGGTTGTTCCTGTACGTACGGGTTCGCGAACGCTCGTCGATGCCATGAACGAAGCCATGCGTGATTGGGTGACGAACGTGCACACAACGCATTATTGCGTGGGAAGTGCAGCAGGACCGCATCCGTACCCGACGCTCGTGGCCGCGTTGCAACGCGTGATTGGTGACGAAGCTCGTGAACAATGTTTGGCCCGAGGAACTCTTCCCGATGTGGTCATGGCCTGCGTTGGCGGTGGATCGAATGCCATTGGCATTTGGACGGCGTTTGTCGACGACTTGAACGTAAAACTCGTTGGTGTCGAGGCGGCGGGACGTGGGCTCGATACGCAGGAGCACGCGGCAACGTTGAGCCGTGGGCGCGTCGGTGTTCTGCACGGGGCCAAGACGTACGTTTTGTGTGACGAACACGGGCAGATTGTCACGACGCACTCGATCAGCGCCGGCTTGGATTACCCAGGTGTTGGCCCTGTACACGCGTCGCTTCGGGAAGCGAATCGGGCGACCTATGTCGCCGTGACCGATGCAGAAGCGATCGAAGCGTTGCGGGAAGTCGCGCTGGCGGAGGGGATTCTGGTGGCGCTCGAATCGGCGCATGCGTTCGCGGCGTTGCGTGACGTGGCGCGTCGGGAAGCTCAGATTCGAAAGCGCCCCGTACGGATCGCGGTGTGTTTGTCCGGGCGCGGTGACAAGGACTTATCGTTGCTCACGACGGACGGGAGGTCGTGATGCCTCGCCTCGATCGTTGCTTCATGGATCTCGATCGCGCTGAGAAAAAAGCTCTCTGCGTGTATCTTTGCGTGGGCGATCCGTCGCTCGATGAATCGGTAGCCTTGGCGTTGGCGGCAATCGATGGTGGAGCAGATCTACTCGAGCTTGGTGTGCCATTCAGTGATCCCATCGCCGATGGTCCGGTGTTGGCGCGTGCGGCGCGTCGGGCGATTTCGGCTGGCGCTACGGTCGAGCGCGTCATGGACGTGGCGGACGCGATACGTGCGCGGACGAATGCGCCGCTCGTGATGTTCACGTATTACAATCCGGTGTTTGTCACGGGCGAAGTTCGAGTGGCCAACATGGCGCGTGCGGCAGGATTCGATGCGCTTCTCGTCGTGGATTTGCCACCGGAGGAAGCGCAAGGGTTACGTCGGGCCGGTGCTGACCGCGGCCTCGGTCTCGTGCCGATCGTAACGCCGACGACCCACGCTGCTCGCCTGGACACGATTCAGCGCTTGTCCCTTCCTTTGCCGGATGCGCCGCGTGGGTTTGTCTATGCGATTTCAACGACGGGGGTAACCGGAGCGGTTGTCGCCGA
Organism: Polyangium sp. (in: bacteria); assembly: GCA_044221885.1. GTDB lineage: Bacteria > Myxococcota_A > Polyangia > Polyangiales > Polyangiaceae > Polyangium. Next base: position 129 of record JBGAOI010000682.1, on the reverse strand, counting down.
TGTTGCGGCAATGAGTCGAAGTGCAGAGGCTGTACGCACTTCCTTTGGCATGCCTGTGGTCGTAGGGTTTGGCGTGGACGGTGCGGAAAGTGCTCGTCTTGCCGCAGGATCTCGAGGCGTCGGAGCCGA
>JBGAOI010000681.1:0-4433 GCA_044221885.1 Polyangium sp. (in: bacteria) | reverse complement strand
GACAAAGGATCGCCATGCCAAACGCCACGCCCATGAGCGCGATTCTCTTGCGATCCGGCGGCTCGAGTGGCGCAGCCAGCACAAGCGTGACCAGCATGCACACCCGTGATGCCAGCTCGTACGCGTACCCCGTGCGGCAAAAGAACCAAAGGCTTGGCGACAACACGCACCCAACCGCTGCAATCATCGACCATGCCCGAGACAAACCTAGCCGTCGTCCAAGGAGTCAGGCCAGAAAAACCGCCCCCAATCCCATGAGCACGTTGGCTCGACGCACACCGGCAATTCCATCTCCGAGAAGCGATCCCCAAACGATGCCCCAGTACGTACCGATCGCGGTTTGATGTCCGCGGACAAACACCGGCCACACGCGGTTCGAACCGTGATAAGCGACCTCGGGCCACTGGTTTGTCCCGACCCAACGAGGTGAAACCGGTTTTCCTTCGTCGGCAGCGCGCCTCAATTCGGCGTCGTCATTGGGCGGCGAATACGCCGCACGATCGCCCTGAACATCGAGCAGCTTGGGATAGTGCAGTAAATACGGCTGAACTTCTTCCGCAATGATTCCGCGACTGCCCGCACCTGGCCACGCAACGAGCAGGTGGAGAAGCGTTACCAGGACCAACAACGGTGCAACCCGCCGAAGGTCTTTGTGGCGATGTTCAGTCACGTTTCATGGCTTATCGGACTGCGTACCGCTGATCAACGTCGTTGAGAACGCGCGCGACGTGCCCAAAAAACGTCTCCTTTGCCTCGACGAACGGCGCATGTCCGCACGCGTCCAAAACGATGCACGTGGCCCCAAGCGCTTGCGCTGTCGAAGCTGCGCTCGCGGCGGAAACAGGATCTTCGCGCCCGTAAAGAATCGTTGTGGGAATTGTCGACAAGGCAGCAAGCCGTGGTCTCAAGTCGAAATTTCCCAACGAACGCAGCGTCGCTTCCGCGGCTTCCGCGTTGGGCTCGACGGGCGTCAGGGACAACGCGACAAACGGATCGACAAGACACGCGGCGACGTTCCGCAAGAATCGTTCGTGCGCCGGGTGTCGAGGTTCCTTGGAAAAATGAGCACGCAACGTCTCCATCTCGGGTCGCGATTCGGATCGCGCCAGGTTTTTCGCGACGATCGCCATGTCCGCAACGTGTACCGGTACAGGTGAAACCAGAATCAGTTGCGCCACTCGGTGGGGTTGTTCGAGCGCAAAAAGCAGCGCCAGGAGTGCACCCCAGGAAAAACCCACGAGGGTGAGTCGCTCTTGGCGCAGACAAACGCGTACAGCTTCGAGGTCGCGAACGTGTGTTTGCCAATCTGGAAAAACCGACCCGGCATCGAGCTTTGATTTCCCCGAACCGCGTTGATCGTAATAAACGACGTTATGACGATCCGAAACCAGCGTATCGAAATGCGGCCGAAGGTAATCGTGAGGTTCACCCGGACCCCCATGAAGGACGACCAGAGAACGCGTAGTCTCCAAGCCGAGTTGCTCGAGAACCAACGAGGCTCCAGGAACACGAAGGGTGTTTGTCATGACTTTCGCCCCGCAGAACGATCCGGGGTTTGGTCAGACATACCTGGTGAAAACGTGATGGATTCGTTTCGCTTGGCAAAACCCCGGCCAACTTTTCCTCGAACAGCGGAGATCACGGCCAATGACGCCAACGAAACGAGCTTGGGTAACGTGTAGCTCGATTGTCCTGCAAAACGATCGGGGGCGTCAAAAGGAAGTTCGGTTTGGCGATATCCAATCCGTCGCGCAGCAGAACGCAAGAATTGACGTTTTCGCCATTCGCGGGTCAATGCATCGAGACAATCTCTGTGCAGCAATCGAAAATCGGTGCTTCGAGGCGGAACTGCGACATCGGAAACGGCATTAAAAATTGTATAAAATGCAGAGCCCAGCGCCATGCGCAAAGCGCTTTGCGAGTCGGCTCGGCGCACCATATGCACGATATCGTACCCTTGGCGCCAAGCTTCGAGCATTTCGGGAATATGTTCGGGAGGATGCTGAAGATCGGCATCCATCGTGATGATGACATCCCCACGCGCACAAGCCATCCCGCACATCAAAGCGTTTTGATGCCCTTCGTTACGCGCCAGGCGAATGCCTCGAACACGCGGATCTTTCGCCGCCAGTTCCTCGATAATCGCGAACGTCGCGTCCGTGCTGCCATCATCCACGAGGACGAACTCGGTAGGACAAACCGCCTTGGACACGGTGCGATCGAGCCGTGCGACAAACTCGCGCAAACACGCTTCTTCGTTGTACACGGCGGCCACCACGGAGAGCAAAGATTCGCGTCGCACGGGTGGCACCATTGAATGAGATACAACTAGCCAGAGGCTTGGAGATTCGTCAATGGAGAACCGCGAGGGACGTAGGGACCTTGGCGCCGTATTGCTGAACAATCCTGTCGAGTTCCCCGGATGCAACGAGATTGTACTCGGCGTTTCGACCCGCATCGTCGATCCCTGGATGCACACACAATTCCCGGACAATGTTGGGCGCAGCGCGAAATGGACGGGCCAACAGCGCCTGGACAACGCGTGGCGTGAGCGCCCCGGCTTGTCCAACACCAAGGGGGCTCAGAACCGTGAAGTTTGGCTGCGGAAAGAGTGTCCATGACAAACGAGAGGCCATCGCCAGCGTGCCCGCAAGGGACATGTCCAGTGGTTGCCCGAGGGCTGAACGCACGATGGATAGACCCGAATGACGAGCGAGTTCGACGAACATGGGCCAAAGCATCGGATACAAGTGGACATGTTCATGCGCATTGATGAAATCGAGGCGTAAACCGGCATCGCGTAGTTTTTGAATTTGGGCTTTGGCTTCAGTGAGCAACACAGCACGTAATCGTGGACGACGTGTGACGAGCGCGAACAAATGCCCATATGTCGAAGGGAGTTCGCCCTGGAACGCTTGGGTAATAGGACGTTCACGGGTAAAGCACAGGTGCACGCCGATGGAAATACCCGAATCGCCAAGCCGTCGAGCGGTCGATAACTGATACAAAGAGGTTCGGAATTCACGAGGCTCGACAAAGCGATACGCATGGTTGCACGTGAGCGTCAAGGCAAACGCGCACAGGACGTCCGGCGTTGCTCTTGCCAGCTTGCGAAAAACCTCGCCGTTTGGGTAAGAAACGACGTACCATAGATGGCGTCGTGAATCTGTTGCGCAACAAGTCACTTCCGTTTGTCGTCGTGTGGGCGATTTTTTTCGCTTATGTGGTGGCAGCTCGAGGTATCCGGAATTTCTTCCCGATTTCTGCGTTCGATATGTACCAAGGCAAGTCACCGACGACTGCATCACGGGTGCTGGTGCTCGATGGTACGGGACGAACTTCGGAGATAACGTCGCACGAAGCATTCCAATGCGATCCACCGCGTCCGAATCTGGCCCATGTCGAGCATTGCGATCCGGCCACGTTCGGGCGAATTGAATACGTTACGCAGGATTTGCAAATTCATCTCGACGGTCACCTACAACCAAGTGTATCCGGGGGTCATGAAGTGAAATTGGTTTGGCGCAAGTTCTCCTTGGACGAACGCCCCGGACCACCGGCATTCGTGGATTGCACGTTAGCGGTTTGTCAAGCACGACAAAAGGGTGACAAACCATGAAGCTCGAATACGCGTCGCCTTTCGATGGTTATTCACGCACATCGTTGCGCGTGGGGTTTGCTGTTCTTTGCAGCCTTATTTTCCTTGGGGAAACGCATTCCGTCGCTTCGTTGGCTGGGGACCGTCATTACACGCTCCCCGCGAGCTCGCTTCTCCCAACCAATCCGGCGTTCGCGTGGGGCATTTTTGTGTTCATTCTCGGGGGTCTCGGGGCCATTGCCTTGGACAAACGCAGTCTTCCGGCGGGCATTTGGGCCCTTTGTTGGATGTCGGTCCTCAGTTATTGGAAGCGTGAATTGGCAGGCACGCCGTCACGAAATTCGTTTTTCCCGGGCGTCATGTTGCTCGGTTGGGTGCTCGGTCTGGCCTGGGCGCGCGTGGTGGCCGGAGCGGAAGCGGACAAACCTGAAGGTCGCGCTTTTCGCGAACGATTGGCAGAAGCCGGAGCGATGGCTTGTATCGCAGCGGGTTATACGTGTTCCGCGCTGAGTAAATTGTTGGCGACTGGATTGGATTGGATCAATCCTCATCAAGTTCGTTGGCTCATTCTTTCGCAAGAACCCTTGGCGCAATGGCCTTGGCTCATATCGTATCGGAATCTGGTGATCGAAAGCCCAAGCGTAGGCTGGTTTTCCGCACTCATGACCATTGTCGTCGAAGGTGGTGGGTTTTTCCTGTTGTTCGGTCCGCGATTGCGACTTTTCTGGACGGCGATGATTTGGGCTTTGCACGTCAACATTATTTTCTTGTGCTTCATGCCCTACGTCGAGCCGATGTCGCTTCTTTTGCTCTTTTCTGTTCCTTGGCCGCGTCT
>JBGAOI010000680.1:0-4442 GCA_044221885.1 Polyangium sp. (in: bacteria) | reverse complement strand
GTCGATCTTTTCCGCCGCCGTCAGTGATGAAATGATGGGCGCAATCGCGTCCGCATACCGTTTCGCATCGGGTTGACGCATGCGCGTGAGAACTGCGAATTGCGCCGCGACGCGCGTTGCATGTGGAGCCACGTGCCTTCGGACAAACGGCACGATCTGCGCGTCGTAGATCCGTTGTTCGTCGATCCAATTGCGCAAGTACGGAGCTCGTAAAAGTTCGAGTCGCCCACGAAAACTTGGGTACTCGGGATGTTCACGAAACGCGTTGAGGTGCACGTCGTTCGAACTGCCAATCATCACGACGTTCGTCTGGATGATCTGTTGAGACAAACTCACTTCGCCCGTTTCGAGCGTAAGCTGCAAGTATCGAAACGCATCGACGGGACGCTTGAGCAAGTCGCTGAACTCGAGGACGCCACCAGCCGCTCCGACGATCTCGCCGTGGGCCTCGAAAAGCGTCCGCGCCTGAAGGGCTGAGGGCAAGGCAGCCAAGGATCGATCGGCCGTGATCTGCCTCTCGCTCGCATCGACGCTCAACTCGGGACCAATCGTTACGGCCCCGGTTCGATAACGGCGCGAGACAAACCAGCGCTCGACTTGCACATGACGCAAGACGTCCGCAAACGAACCTTCGTAGGAGGTCAAAAGAGCTTCGACGATCTGCTGATTCTTGTGCGCAAGTTTGCCACTCATGAGCCAATCGGGAGGTGGCTCTTTCACCCCCGCATCGTCGTAGAGCTTCTGCACCAAGGCTCGGCGTTCCGGGATTGGCAGGAGAAACAGCGGGTGATCACGCAGTTCGATGACGAGCCGCGCGTCGATGCTGGCGTCGTCGAGATGCGCAAACGTCGAGTTTGGTGAGACAATCCCTTCTCCGCCAAACCCGATGGAACCTCGCGTCGTTTTGCGCGTCGGAAAAACCCAGTGAAACCGATACAAAGCGCCTTCATCGAGCGTCGAGTAATGTTCGAGTCCGCGAAGAATGCAGGCCGCGACCGTGCTTTTTGCCGAACCATTCGGACCATGCATGAGGATGAGGCGATTGGCGCGCCCCTCTTGCACGAAGTTCGAGAGCACTCGGTAGATCTCGCCTTGGAGTTCTTCATGACCAACCAACGCCGTATCGCGACCGTGCGTCGTGGAAGGCTTGGTTCCATCCTCCAAACGCGTCGGTTCAGGCTCCCAAGGCAAGTCGAAGAGCCGAAAGCGGATACTGTCGCCCCACGGTTTTTTGACGGCATACGTGCCGAAGTGGTCGAACATGTCGCGCACATAGCGCGCTGCGTCGCGCCCATGTCGTGCAGGGTCGGCAGCGAACAGTTCGAGGTATTCTTGGAAGGAAAGAAGACGTCGGCCGGTTTGAAATCGCCGCTGAATCGCGGCTGTAATGTCCGAAAGCTCAGCCAATGCGAGCGTTGACCGACGGACTACCGCGTCATTGTCTTTCACCTTGGGAGCTTAGCCCCCGCGTCACTTCACGTCGACGTCTAGATCAAGCTCCACCTTCTCCATCAAGCAGCTCGACGGACTGCAAACACTGAGCGAAAGCGTTCCGCCGATCTTGTACTTGCCCGCCTTGGACGCGACGAATGGCAAGTGAAACGTTGCTGTTTTCTCGGTGAACGTACCGTCTGCGCGCACGAGCAAAGGCTTGGGATACGTGATGCCTTCCGGAGCCGTCTCGGGCGTGCGGAACTTGTACGGATACGCATCGTTGACGTGAAACGGATCCTTCGCCGTGAGGACGATGTCCACGATGCCTTCTTTGCCCGCGGCATATGTACCCACGGTTTTTCCTTCGACGACGTACGAATCTGTCTCGGCTCGAGACGCCAACGGTTGCACGAGATTCGTCCCGACAATCACTTCGCGACCTGCCGCAATGCTCTGTGCCGGTTCGAACGCCACGCCAAACGCGACGGCGGACAACGATGCGCAACAGAGGAACGTAACTGCGGAATGTCGTTTCGAAGACTGGTTACTCATGACGCGCGCAGATACCACGACCCCTTGCGCGCGACCACGGGCTCGTGAATGCGCACGAACCCAACACGACGACCTGATCCGCCACTAACGCCGGATGGAAAATGCAATGACCATCCCGAGCACGAACATAGCGACCATCAAGAGCGGTACGAGCCACGGCCGACCTTTTGGATTTGCCGGCAAAACATCGTCGGAAAGTGCCTCGGGTTCGGGTGATCGCACAGGTGAAGTCACAGGTGACGCAACCGCAAGAGACGCGTTGTTCGCCGCAGCGAACTCGGCTTCAAATGCAGCGTCGAGTGCTGAGTAGTCCTCTTGCTTCTCTTCTTCGGGTTCCGGAACCACGCGCGCAATCAACGCGATGCGCAGTTGATCGCGAAGCTCCGCTTCAGGCAGCAAAGCCCAGTCCGCAAACGAGCCATCGAGTCCGTACACGTGGCCAATGCGATCCACGAGCTCACCAATCGACGAGATGCGTTTCGCTGGAGTCTTCGCCAGCGCGTCATCCATCACCGCATCAAGCGCGCGCGGAACGCCATACGCCTTGCCAAGGTCACTCGGCACTCGATGCGGACGCATGACGATGTTGTGGAGGATCTCGCCATCACCTGCACCGTCGAAAGGCACTTTGCCCGTCAGTGCCTCGTACGCAATCGCGGCGATCGACCAGACGTCCGCGCGTTGATCGAGTTCAGGTGCACCTTGCGCTTGTTCAGGTGCCATGTAGTACGGCGAGCCGATGGTGGTGCCGACGATCGTAATTCGTTTGGCCCCCAAGGAATTGTCGCGAAGGCTTCCAAAATCGAGAATTTTGACGATGTCGCCTTCACGACCGGCACACAAGAAAATGTTGTCGGGTTTGAGATCGCGGTGCACCAGATCGAGTTCATGCGCAACGCGTAAACCTTTGGCGATTTGCGCGAGCATCCTGATGACGCGTTCGGAAGGTAAAACCCTCTGACGCTTCAAGAGCGACCGCAAGGATTCACCCTCCAAGTACTCCATGATGAGCACTCGGTTGCCCGAAGGTTCGAGTTCGAATGCGAAGATCTCGACGATGTGTTCGTGAGCAACACGCGCGCTGATCTCGAACTCGCGATGGAAGCGCGCAAGCGCGACCTGATCTTCCGAGATGCGTGTGTGAAGAACCTTCAGCGCAACGATGCGATCGCGTGTTCGATCGAGAGCTTGGTAGACGCGACCCATCGCGCCATCGGCGAGGATGCGCCAGATCTCATAACGCCCGTAACAAACGGTGGTTCCGACGCGAGGATCATCGGGATCCGTGTCGGGCCTGAGTTCGTCCGTGCTTTCGAGTTCGGCACCTTCAACAGGACAAACGCTGAGGTCATCGACATACAACCGATGACACTTCGCACAACCCTTCACGGGAGAACTCCCACGTCAAACGCGCGGTGATGCTTCATCGCTTTCGACAGCACGAATGGGTGCTGGCGAGTAGTAGATGATGCGTTTGCAGTGCGGGCACTGATCGAACTGCGCTTGCGGAACCATGTTGCGGAACATCATCGGCGGGAGCGTCAAGTGACACGCTGAGCATGTTCCATCGTGCGTGACAGCGATCGCGTTGGGTCGCTGTCCACGAATGCGCTCGTAACGACGGTAGAGCGCGACGGGAACCTTCTTGACGGCATCGTCGCGATCCTTCAATCGCGCCGTTCGAAAGGTCTCGAGTTCATTGAGCTGCTTCACTGCGCCTTCTTCAGAGCCTTCCATCTTGCGCATCACGGTCTGGTATTTCCCATCCGTGGCTTCGATGGACTTTTTGGCTCCTTCGATGGCGTTCGTGAGCTTCTCGATGTCGTCTTCACGATCGCGATGGAGTTTGCGCAGCTCTTCGATTTCGCGTTGAGCAGCGTTGGTCTCCTTTTCGTTTCGCGATCGTTGAAGTTTCTCCCGGGACTTCTCGATCTGCTGCGTCATCTGGCGGACTTCGAGCGACAAGTCGCTCCGTGTCTTTTCCATCTGCGCAAGCATGTCCCGGTCGGCTTTGAGACGCGCGTCGAGTTCTTTCGCCTCAGCACGCATCCCTTCCAAATTCCCCCGTTGTTTCCCGATCTGTTCCTCTGCGCGCCGAATGTCGGCATCAATGGCAGCAAGCGCTTCGAGCGAAGGGATCTGATCGCGAATACTCACGTGAATGTTGTGCTCCTTGCGCCGGAGAAAAGAAGTAGGCCCACCTGGACTCGAACCAGGAACAGCCCGGTTATGAGCCGGGGGCTCTGACCGATTGAGCTATAGGCCCGTATTGGGGTGGCCGGCGCACCCCGTTCTGCTCGAACGAACGCGGCATCGGAACGTCGAAAACGCCCTCCGCCGACCACCATTCGACAATCGTTTGAGGACGAAGAATGGCGACGGGCTGGCAAACGAATCCTGCGAGCTTGAATTCGTCGTGTGTCGAAAGTGAAACCAGCCACCGCGAGACAAACTAG
>JBGAOI010000067.1:0-20406 GCA_044221885.1 Polyangium sp. (in: bacteria) | reverse complement strand
ATGCACATCGAACCAAGAGCGACAAATCATGCGCCGAAAACGTTTGGCTCGACGCACCCGACTTCGAAGCCAGCGCGCCCATGATGACCGCCACCGTGCACGCATCCCCGCTCGACCCCTCGCTCACGCGTGAAGCAAGTCTGTCCGCAAGACTTCGCGCAGCTTCGGGATATCGTCGGGTCAAACCAGCCAGCGCAGCTTCGGCTGCGTGCGCGATCGGCTTCGTGGTCGCTCCGACAAACTGGGCCACGAGTTCGAGATCGCTTTCGTCGCCATGGCGAGACAACGCACAGAGCGCGCTCGTCGTGACTCGACGGTCGTTTTCTCGCGCCGCTTGCCGGAAAGCATCGAGCAACGCCGTCAATGTCTCGGGGGGACAAGGCGCAACTGCGAGCGCGGATGACGCGTCGATGAGACTCGCGCGAACGTTCAACGAATATCTTCGGAGCCCTTCTGCGGGGGCGATACGCGCGGTTAGGTCAGGCAAAACCTTGGAGCCCATGAGGCGCAAAGCTCGTTCCGCGGCTTCCCCAAGGAGTTCGTCTTCGAGAACCTCGGCCGCCAACTCCACGACTCCATTGGCCGACGCAATCGCTGCAAGCACCAACGCGTGACCACGATGATGTTGCGGATCGACGTTCTGCATCGATGCAAGTCGGATGAAGCGGTCGCCAAGGTCCGGTCCTGCTGCCTCGAGCGCTTCGGCGACATACGGAAGAAGCGGTCCTTCGGACATGCGGGCCAACGTGGCGACCGCAAGGAAAAATGCGTTGCCTCGTACGGAACGAAGAACCTCCACGAGCGCAGCCGGCGCGCGAATGTCTTCCGCAATTGCGGCCGCAGCGAGCGCCGACGTTCGTAACGTGACATCGTCGAGCAGCCTTTCGAGTTTTTCCCATGGAACCACCGCGCCAAGGCCGTTCAAACCTTCGAGCGCCGCGAGTTTGCAAAACGGATCGTCGCCATCGAGGCTTCGCAAAAGTAACTTTTGCGCTTCCGAAGAAGCCAATGGAGCGAGGCGTGAGATCGCTTCGACTGCGCTGTGACGTACGTTGGAGTCCGCATCGGACAGAGCGCGCGACAACGTCGTGAGCGCTTGCGGATCGCACGTTGCACCTAACGCTTGCACCGCAAGCTTGCGTCCATCGGCATCGAGTCGTGTGAGGGCATGCGCAAGCGGTTCCGTTGCAGCACTTCCACAACTGCCGAGAACTTCGACCGCAGCATTACGCAACCCAACGTTTTCACCGGGATCCAGAGCAGAAACCAAGGCACTCACGAGGGCCGGTGCGGGCACGAACGCACGCGAGGCACATGTGGCTTCCTTGCGCACACGCCAGTCGGAATCACCAAGAGCGCGAAGCAGAAGCGGGAGCGCATCGTGCAGCGGAAGTTCTGCAATGAGCGACGTCGCTTGACGACGTTCCTCGGCGTCGACTGCTTCGAGAGCAGCGGCGACGAGTTCTGCAGAAACGACGACGCTCGGTACGGTCACGTAAAACTTCTCAACCTTCGTAGGGCGGCAAAATGTCGGCGATGTCTTCGACGATGTCGGTGAAACGTTTGACGTCGAGGATGAACACGAGAACGCCGTTGTAGTGCGTTACGGTCGAGATCCCGCGCACATCACGCCCCGCTCCTGTTGAAGGCCGCATGTCTTCGGACTTCGTGCCAATGACGTCGATGACTTTGTCCACGACCAACCCCACCAAACGGACGCCGGTGTGAACGAGGATCCAGCGCGTCGATCGTGAAGGAGGCACCTGCGGGAGCGCAAAATGCGCTCGCATATCGAGTACCGGAATGACCTCGCCGCGATGGTCGGCCACACCCGAAATTTCCGGTGGTGTGTGGGGTAACTGGGTCACGGGTAGCGGACTTACGAGCTCCGCGACTTGGCTGATGCCGATGGCGTAATGCACGTCTCCCACGACGAACAATACGAGACTCTTCTGCGGGTCGCGATTGGTGGTGCCAAAGTTGGGCATGAAGCGCCTCGATACAGTTTAGAAAGACAGACTTTTCATGACGAAAGAATGGCTTTGAAGTCGAGAAGGATGATCTCGGACACTTCTCTGGGAGCGGAAGCCACACGCTTGCCAACGCGTCCCCCACCCGGACCTTCGACGATGGTTGGCCGAGCGATCCCGGCGATATGGCCCGAAGAATCCGAGCCAAACGACATGACGGACAAGTCGATCTCTGCATCCGTCAACTTGTACGTCTGCAAAACTTCGTCGACGTACAATCCAATCAACTCGACCCCCGTTGGGTTTGTCGTAAGAATCCGTCCCTTGTTCGTCTCGGGCCCCTCGGACAAACGAAGCCGTCGACGCAGATCGAACACGGTGATGAGTTGTCCGCGGTTGCTGATGATGCCCATGATCGATGGGTGCGCACGCGGAACGGGCGTGAGCGGCACGCGGACGAGAATTTCGCGAATCAGCGAGAGCGGAGCGGCATACACGTTCTCGGCCAAACGAAACGCCAAGTATGTCGTACGTGGTCCACGATCCTGGGATTGTCGACGCACCGTCGTGTTGGACGGAATGCTCGGCAATGCACCTCGTCGGGTGAGGTTAGAAGCCATGCGGTCCTCCGTGGGCAAGACCCTTGTGCGATAGAATCTCCTCGATGAGGGAAGGAGCATCCAGAACGAGGGCAATACGTTGATCGGCCAACTGGGTTGCGCCGGTAAAACCAGCCACGTTCTTGAGGCTCGGACCTAGCCCCTTGATGACAACGTTTTGTTGTCCAACGAGTCCGTCCACGATGAGCCCAAGGCGTTTGGATTCATTCGTCGATCCGAGAGAAATGACGACGACGTAGCCGCGTTTCTTGCGCTTGGTGGTGCGTTTGGGCGCCGGCGTCGGAACGGGCGAATTCTTCGCCGGTCGGTAGGGAAACGACATGCTCGCGTAGTCACCTCGGGCCTGCTCGTTACGCATCGGTGGACGACGATCACTGACTTCGGCCTCGAAAAGGGCTGGCTCGGGAGGCGCAAGCTCAGGAGGTTTGGCCAATCCAAACAGTCGCACCAAGTCGCAAAGTTGAAGCGTTTCCACCTTGTTCGATCGCCGCCACTTCACCGCTTCGCGTCCATCGATCACCAGCACCGCATCGGCATCCAAGTTGCCGACGTCTTGAACGCTCGCGAGCGGAATCGCGTACTGCTGATCGGCTACCTTGACGATGAGCGCGTTGATGATCGCCTGCGTGATCGGCAAGGTCACCGTGAATTTGGTGTTGATGCCCGGTTCGCTCTGCACGTCGATGACGCCACCCAGCTTCGAGATGTTCGTCCGGACAACATCCATGCCGACACCTCGACCGCTGATCTCACTGACGACAGCTTTCGTGGACAAACCTGGCACGAAGATGAGTTGCAAGACGTCGCGACGGCTCATCGTGCGCGCTTCGTCTTGCTGCACAATGCCTTTGGCGATAGCTTTTTCGAGCAGGCGTTCGGTATCGATGCCGCGGCCGTCGTCTTCGATTTCGATAACGACGTGATTGCCCTTTTGGAACGCGTTGATCGCGATGGTGCCAATGACCGGCTTGTTTGCAGTTTCGCGATCCTTCGGAAGCTCGATGCCGTGATCGATCGCGTTGCGCATCATGTGCATGAGCGGATCGCTCAACTCTTCGATCGTGAGTTTGTCGACCTCGGTGTCTTTGCCCGTGATGACCGGATTGACCTGTTTGCCAGCTTCTCGACTGATCTGTCGGGCGATGCGATTGAGTTTGTCGAAGACCTGACTGAGCGGCACCATGCGCACCTTGAGGATGCCTTCGCGGAGCGAATCGAGGTGCCGGGAAAAACGGTTCTGGAGCTGCTTGATTTCCGCCTTGAGCTTGCGATCCGTTTGCGAGTCACGAAGAAGTGCTAGCTTGCGTTCGACGTCTGCACGAACGATCGACAAGTCGGCAACGGAGTTCATCAAGTCGTCGAGTTTCTGAATGTCGACCCGAACGGTTTGCGCGACGCTCTTGATGGTCCCGAGCTCTTGCACTTTCGCCTGCGGCATCGGAGGTGCAATGAGCTCGATACGCGGCTCGGGCCGCGACACATAGGGCATGTGTGCGCCGGTCAAGTCGAGGTCGGTGTGCGGAATCGGCGCCGACGGAATCGGCGTCGGTCGCGACGACATGATGATGGGCGGAGGTGCTGGAGTCGGAGGAATCTGCGCCTGCGGCGGAGGAATCGAAACAGGTGACGCTCCTGGACCGGACGCTTTGGGCAACTCCTCGACGTCGACACCTAGATGCGTGAGCGCAGCGCGCAAGATGTCGAGGTGGGCGCGCGAAGCCATCAAAATGTCGAGTTCGATCGAGTCGACGTCGTCGCCTACACCCGTAGGCAAGTACGTGATGATTTCGCCATGAGGTTTGGCCGTGGTCTTGAGTTCGTCCAGGCCTTGATCGATGGTGGCGAGTTGGAAACGCACGCGCAGGCGATAGAGCGTGTTTCCTTGGGAAATGTTCGCGCGTAAGCGATGCTCTTCGTATTCGGTCAGAACGGCGAGCAGACTCGGATCGATGATCGGACCGCCACCTGTGGCTGCACCGGGCGATGTTCCGCGCTCGAGTTGCACCATGAGTTCATCGAACTCGGGCATCGGTTGGTCGCGACCTTCTTTTTCCGCCTGCAAGATACGTCCGTAAAGCTGAACGGACGCGAAGAGCACATCGAGCACCGTGGGGGTCAGGTCGATTTTTCCAAGGCGCAGATCGTCGAGCATGGACTCGAGCGCGTGCGACAAAGTCGCCATACGCGTGGCGCCGAAGAGTCCGGCGAGACCTTTGACGGTGTGTACGGCGCGAAAAACCTCTTTGATGAGATCGGGATCGATCGAGCCTGACTTCTGTCCTTCATCGAGAGCCAGCAGGTCGCGACCGAGCCCTTCAACGATCTCCTGAGCTTCGGAGAAAAACTCTTCTCGCGCGCGATCACCGTCGATCATGGTCGGGATCCCTCGATGTCGGTGGCGATCCCGCTAGGGTCGAGGGTGGTGGACAGTGCGGGTACGGGGGCGCGGAGGTTCGACGCGATGGTGTGACGAAGTGTTTCGGCCGTGAAAGGTTTGGCCAGGAACGCATTGGCTCCGAGCGCCAAACCGCGAGCGCGATCTTTTTCAGAGGATTGCGTCGAGATGATGATGGTGCACACGTGTCGGTAACGTTCGTTTTCGCGCATGAAACGGACAAGTTCGAGTCCGTTGATGTCGGGCATGTTGATGTCGGTGATGACGAGATCGTAGTGACCGCGAGGAAGAAGCCGCAACGCGTCGAAACCGCTGGCAGCTTCGACAACATCGACATCATCGGCGGAAGAGCCGAACACCTCTGGGGCGCTTTCGAGGGCCGCACGAATGAACGCCCGAAACGCGGACGAGTCCTCGACGACCAGAATGCGAGCCATGGCTGCGCAGCGTAGCGGAAAGGCCGAGCGAACTGCACATTTTCTACGCGCGCCGTCGACGGACGGTACTTCCCGTAACAAGCGGACCACGGCAATCCTGGCGAAGTGCTGCCCACGAATTGACACCGCGTGGCCACTGCTGCCCTAATACGGATCGTGAACTACACACCTGCCAGCTCGCTCCACCCTACTGTTCATTCGCCTTCGCGCGCCGCACGCGCGCTTGTTCTTGCCACGATGGCCTTGGTCACGTGGTTTGTCGTCGGTTGCGGCGGACTCAACGTGCGACTCATCAACTCCGCGCAGAAAAAGCCCAACAATGTCTGGATGTTTTTTACGGTCGATGCCGGAAAAGATAAGCCCGTTGGTGGTCTCGTTGCCGAAGACTTCGAGATTTCCGAGGACGACTCGGTCGTGTCGACCTTCGAAAGCAAACAAACGATCCAGAACCCCGAAGTCGCCGCCGTCATGTACACGATGCTGCTCGTCGACATGAGCGGATCCATTACGGAATCCGGGCAAGCCGATGCGCTGGTCGACGCAGCCAAGTCTTTTGCGGATCGCGTTGGCAAGTCGCAAAAAGTTGGCGTGTACGCGTTCGACGGGGCGCCCGAAATTCATTCGGTGGTGCCGTTTACCGAAGCGCAGGGTTCCGTGGAAGGTGGCCTCGAAGGGTTGCGTAAGTACAAACCCAAGGATCCTTCGACAAACCTGAATGGCGCTGTTGTAGAGGGACTGAAAACCCTCAAGAAAGAACTCGACAAGGACAAGCGTCCCCTCAAGTTCGGAACGCTCGTGGTCTTCTCGGACGGTGCGGATCGTGCGGCGCGTGTATCGCGTGACGAGATGAAGACCGAAATGGACAAGCCCGAGTACGAGAACTACGAGATGTTTGCCATCGGTGTAGGCGCGGAAAAGGAGATTGGCCAAGCGAACCTTGGTGAAATCGGACGCAATGGTACGGAAACAGCTACGGATCGGGCCAAAGTCAAGGAAACGTTCGACCGAATGGCGTCGCGTCTCGAAGCGCACATGAAGCGTTTCTACTTGTTGTCGTATTGCACGCCGGCACGCAAAGGCACCCATCGCGTCACGGTCAAGGCGATCAGCAAGCGCGAGCCAGAAGGTACAGGTTCGGTCGACTACGAATTCAATGCGGACGGGTTTGGCCCGCCGCCCGATTGCGATCCGAAAACGCCCCCATCATTTGACCTCAAGTCGCCGACAGAAAAAACCAAGTAAGTATGTCGAGAATGCGTCTTTCCCGATAAGGCGCGCGTAACAAGGGAGTCGGTGGGCGTCCCATAAAGCTGTTTTCACCACGAACGCAATCGGGGCGTTCGTGGGAGGCGAGTCAAGGTTTTACTGTGAAAACCATTTCCAAAGTATTGCTCGTCGACGATGAACCTCACATTCGCCGAATTGGGGAATTGAGCCTCAAGGGCGTTGGCAAGTGGACGGCAATTTTGGCGACGAGCGGCGCAGAAGCGCTCACCATGGCTGAACGGGAAAAACCCGATTTGATTCTGCTCGACGTGATGATGCCTGGAATGGACGGTCCAGCAACGTTGCAACAGCTTCGAGCGTCCGAGGCAACTGCGACCATTCCCGTCATTTTCATGACGGCAAAAGTGCAAAAACACGAAATCGACAAATACTTGGCGGCCGGAGCAATTGGAGTCATCCCGAAACCATTTGATCCCATGGCGCTTCCGGCTCAAATTCGTCAGATATTCTCCAGCGTGGGCGACTGAGTTTTCAAAAACTTCAGCGCAGACACGGTGGATTGTCCTGACGAACGCTGAGTTATCCGAATGAAATCCGCCCCGATACCGTCAAATGAGATCGAACGACTTGCGGCGTTGAGCGAAGCCGCAATCCTCGACACGCCACCTGAAACGGCCTTCGACGACCTCACCAAACTCGCTGCGCGTATCTGTGGCGTTCCCATCGCCCTTGTTTCGTTGGTCGATGCGCAACGGCAATGGTTCAAGTCCAAGGTTGGGCTGGACGCATCCGAGACGTCGAGGGACTTGGCATTTTGTGCCCATGCGCTCCTTGAAGAGAACGTGTTTGTCGTTCCCGACGCTCTCAAAGACGAACGGTTTTTCGACAATCCGCTGGTCGCGGGCGCGCCGAATGTTCGCTTCTATGCTGGCGCACAACTCACGTCACAAGAGGGCCTCAACGTCGGAACACTTTGCGTCATCGATCATGAACCGCGACAACTGAGTGAAGAGCAGGTGGAAACGCTTCGTGGTCTCGCTCGACAAGCCGCAGCGCAAATTGATTTACGACGTATCAACAATCGCTTGAAGCGAATCAACCAAGCGCTGACGATTCGCGCTCGCGAAGTCGAACACGCCTGGGAACAACTCGACGACCTTCTCGACAACTCCAGCGACCTCATCCAAAGCCTCTCGCCTGAAGGCAGGTTTGTCTATGTCAATCGGGCGTGGAGCAACGTGCTTGGTTACTCGGCCGAAGAAGCCAAACGGATGTCTGTTTTCGACATCATCGCGCCCGAGTATGCACCGCATTGCAAGCATGTTCTCAGTCAGCTTGCTTTTGGAGAAACGCCGCCGGCATTCGAGCTCGTCGTGCTGACGAAAACCGGAAAACGTGTCCAGCTTCACGGCCACACCACCGCACGCATCGAGAACGGCAAACTCATCGCGACGCGCGGGATGTTTAGAAACGTCACGGAACAGAGGGAAAGCGAAGAGCGCGTTCGTCTTTATGCCAACGTCGTCGAACACGTTCAGATCGGGTTGCTCGTGTGGGAACGGGGCGAGCAAGACACGTCGGGCTATACCCTCGCGGCCAAAAATGGGGCAGCCGACCGGATGCTTGCGCTCTTGGGCGAAATCCCGCTTGGAGCATCCTGGAACGACATGCCCCGCCTGCTCGTGAATGCGAATTTGCACGACCTCATTCCGCAAGTTCATCACACGCATTCGGCGGCGCGACTCGAAGACATCGAAGTGGGTGGTACGTACATTTCGACGTTGGTGTTTCCTCTTCCCGGACGGTTTGTCGGCGTTGCGCTCGAAGATGTTTCGCAACGAAAAGGTGTCGAGCGGTTGAAGGACGAGTTTGTCTCTACCGTGTCGCACGAATTGCGAACTCCGCTCACGTCGATTCGTGGGTCCCTTGGACTCATTGCGAATGTCACGGAAGCGCCGCTACCAGAAGCCGTGTTGGAACTACTCGAAATCGCCATGTCGAATACAGAGCGGTTGGTGCGGCTCATCAACGACATTCTCGACCTCGACAAGATTGACGCAGGTCAACTTGATCTGCGCATCGCGCCCCTCAACGTGAACGAGGTCGTGACGGCGGTGCTCGAGCAACTTCGGCCATTGGCCGTCGGGGCCAACGTTAGCATCACGAGCGGCGTTCGAGGGCTTCGAGAGATTGTCGCGGACGAGGATCGTTTGGTGCAGGTTCTGACAAACCTCTTGTCGAATGCGATCAAATTTTCGCCTCCCGGGGGCAAGATTCGATTGGACGTAAAAACGTTGTCTTCGGGCAATGCGCGCTTTGAGATCGCCGACGAAGGACCTGGCATCGCGGAAAGTGACAAATCACGTCTCTTCAGTCGATTTCAGCAACTCGACGGAAGCGATCAGCGCAGCAAAGGTGGCACGGGGTTGGGGCTGGCCATCAGCAAAGCCATTGTCGAGCAACATGGTGGGAGCATTGGGGTCAATTCGGACGTTGGTCAAGGCAGCACCTTCTGGTTCGAGCTGCCAATGACGGAATCGTTTGTCCCCACAGCGCCGAATGGGAAACAACGCATTCTCATCGTCGAAGACGATCCCGTTGTTGCGCGAGCATTTCGACGTCAGTTGGAACATGAAGGATACCAACTCATGCACGCGGCATCCGTGGCCGAAGCGAAGCAAATCGTGTCCTCCGAGGTGCCGATTTCCGCTGTGGTGCTCGATATGATGCTGCCGGATGGTTCGGGTTACGACGTTTTGGAGGGCTTACAAAAACCCTGGCCTCCGCGCCAGGTACCCGTTGTCGTGTTATCGGCAACCGAACGAGATCTAAGGGCCGAAAATTCGCCGACGCTCGTCGATTGGCTGGTAAAACCATTCGACATGGCGCGTTTGGCCAATACTCTGCATTGGGTTTTGCACGACAAAACGCGTCCGCGCATTTTGGTCATCGAAGACGACCCTTCCTTCCGTAATCTCTTGGCGCGGCAGTTGGAAACGCAAGGAGCAGAAGTGGTCTTAGCGTCGACCGGCGATGAAGGTGTTCGTCTGGCTCGTGCGTCTGCTCCCGATCTCGTGGTGCTCGACGTGGGATTACCACGCACGGACGGTTATGCTTTCGTTGCGGCGTTACGTTCGGATCGTCTGCGCAGTTTGCCCCTCATCGTCTACACTGGGCGGGATTTATCGGACAGCGACCGAGAATCATTGCGACTTGGGATAACTCGATTCTTGACGAAATCACGCGTGTCCGAGGCGGAATTCGCTCGACATGTGCGTGAACTTCTACGCAGTCCCCCGGGAAGCTCGCGTCGCCCGCCGCCTTTGCTCACTTAGAGCAAGTCAATCTTTTGACAGAATCGCAGAAGATGTATGTTGACCCCATTCGAGCAATCACGATGACGACGACGAAAGACGACGAAATTCGCGCAGCCCTCGACGAACTGCGCAAAGAGTATTTTGCAGAGCTTCCGGAACTACTCGGGGCACTCTCACTTGCGGTGGCAGCAGCCAAGCAAAGCGGGAACGCAGATGATTTGAAAAACGCAATTTCCAAGGCCCACGCACTCAAAGGTACGTCAGGATCGTACCGTTTTACCGAGATCAGCGAGCAAGCTGGCTTGATGGAAGATGGGCTGCTTGGCATTCAAGCGGGATGGCTGCCGCCAGAACAAGGGTGGCCCGAGATCGAGCGCGCATTGACCATGGCTGAGTCAGCGCTGAAAAAATCCAGTGCGTAAAGTTTGAGCGATCACCGGCAAACGTCACCCATTCGTAACGCGCATGAACGAGACGATTGGCCGTGAAGAAATGCCGCCAATGGCTTGTTGGTTGCAGTCTGGCTTCGTAACTCGAACGACCTGCTTCCTTGGTCAAACCCTCGTGATCAACTGGGTAAAACGTTCCGCGCGAACAATTCCACGCGCAAAAAAGTTCACGCGCGAACAAGTCATTGCGCAGTACAGGCAACGGCTGACACGTGACGTTGGTGTTCGTTCATTTTCGAACTGTTTGTCCTCATGTTCGCGGACAAATCACGTTCGGGCTGGTTCCTACGTGCAGCTCTGACGCGGGTTGTCGTGAACTTCACGTCACCACAAGCCAGCCGGCGCGTTCGACGATGTTCTCGATCGTGGTGATGAGTCGGCGAAAATCGATGGGCTTGGCTACGAATTCACGAACGCCGAGAACGGCGAACTTCCATCGTTCTTGAGGACCGAGGCGGCCGCTGAGGACCACGACGCGAGCTTGATCTGCCTTGGGAATGGATCGCAAATACGACAACGTTTCGATGCCATCGAGACCGGGCATATCAAGATCGAGCAGGACGAGATCGGGAGGTTCGACGCGTGCACGTGCCAGCGCTTCCATCCCCGACTTGGCAACTTGAATACGCACGGGTTTGCCCCGGAGCGCGAGTTCCGCGGCTTTGGCGGCAAACTTTCCGAACATCGGATCATCGTCGACCGTGAGCACTCGGATGGCTGGCGTGTCCGAATCCACGACGGGTTTGATGCTCACGGGCGGCGACGTCGAATGCATTTTCGGCGCGGCGACGCGATCGAGGTCTCGAGCAAACGCTCCGCACGTTGGATAACGTGCGTGTGGATCTTTCGCGAGAGCACGCTCGAAGATGGCGTCAAACGGCTCGAGTTCCGGAAGAATCGACGAAGCTTTGGGCACGGGCATCAACTGGTGGGCATGAAGCAACCGCACCACGTCGCGTTCGATGTAAGGCGGTCGGCCCGTGATCATCTCGAACGTGACGCACCCGAGCGCATACGTGTCGCTCCACCGATCCACAGGAGCGCCATCGACACCAAGTCCCGCTTGCTCAGGGGACATGTACGCGGGTGTGCCTTCGATCGTTTCGAGGTCGACTTCGTCCTTCTGCACAGCCAAACCAAAGTCAATGAGCACAGGGCGACCCGTGTCTTCTTCAATGACGATATTGGCCGGCTTGACATCGCGATGAACCAAGCCCTGTTCGTGCGCGGCATCGAGTCCTTCCGCAATGCGGCCAATGATGGTGACTGCACGGTGCCGAGGCAACAGGCTCTGGCGTGTTGCATAGTCCTGAAGAATCGCGTCAAGCGGACGGCCATTTAGAAACTCCATCGCAAAGAAAAACGATGGGCCATGACGGCCAAACGCGTACACCTGCACAACGTGTTGATTTCGCAAAGCCGCAAGCACTTTGGCTTCGTGATGCAACCTTTGCTCGGCACTCGCATCACCGTCCCAGGTGGGCATGATGAGCTTGAGCGCGACGGGTCTGTCTAGCCAAACATCTCGCGCGCGGTAGACGATTCCCATGCCACCACGTCCGAGTTCCGACTCGATTCGATACGTATTGGCAACGACCACACCCGGCTCGAGGGTAACGGGTGGTCCTGAGAATCCGCGCGACGCGGAGTCACCTGGACGCATGGTTTGGCTATCAGACATGGCTGTAAGCGTTTCGGCATGAGCTGGGGAGATGGCTATTGCGCCGTGCAATGCCGTTCGATGAGGAACCCCGCAAAGCTGCGGCAAGGATCGTAGAAAAAACAGGTGAAGACAAGGCTTCACGCACCACGACCATCACCTGGCGCATGCGTGTACACGATCTCCAATCCAGCACACGAGATGACACAAATCTGACAAAATTCGCGCACTTGTGTAACATGAATATGTTCGAATCAACACATTGACTATTCTGAGCACACAGAATCGAGCACTTTCAATCGACGCGCGCCGGCGAGTTGACCACATGCTCCGCCCACGTCGCGCCCTCGGGGTCGGCGGACGAGCGTGGTGACTCGATGCTCGGACAAACGGGCCACAAAGGCGTCCAATCGATCGGGCGACGGCGGCCTCAATTTCGGATCTGGGCCCGGATTACACGGAATGACGTTGACGCGGCAACGAAGCCCGCGCGTCCAGGCTGCAACCAGGTCGGCGTCTTCCGGGGCATCATTGAAGTGATCGAAGAGTACGTACTCCAACAAAACTCGGCGGCCTTTGGGAAGGTATTGCAACAGGGCTTCGCGCAACGTCGCCAGCGGAAAACGCACGTTGACGGGCATGATCATACGCCTGCGTTCGTCATCAGGCGCATTGAGACTCACGGCGAGTTCGGCGCGACAACTGGTAAAAAATGTCTCCAGTTTGTCCACGACGCCGACGGTGCTGACGGTGACGCGTGATGGCGCAAAAGCGAACGCTCGTTCATCGGTGAGCAAATCGAGCGCACGAAGCACTTCGGTCAGGTTGTCGAAAGGTTCGCCCATACCCATGAATACGAGATTGCAAAGGGCAGGTTTGTCTTTGCCTTGGGCCCACAATGCGCGGGCAAGACGAACCTGATCGATGATTTCTCCAGCCGATAATTGACGACTGAATCCGTGGGTACCGGTTTCGCAAAACGAACAAGCCCGAGCACAGCCCACTTGACTCGAAACACACAATGTCGTCCGCGCGGGTCCGGGGATGAGCACCGATTCGATCAACGCTCCGTCGCGGGCCCGAAGCAGCAGGCGAATGGTGCCGTCCGCCGCGGGAGCTTCGTGTTCGATGGTCAATGCAGGCGTTGGGTCCAAGGCCAACAGGGACGCGTGCGCCCAGGCGCCGATGCCGAGAGCGCTGAACGTTTCGACGTTCCACGCGGGCTGACCCACGTTGGCGAAAACGTGCCGCACGACTTTGCCGGCCGTCACACGGGCGGTCGACGCGGATGCTCCGATGGCAACGAAGCGCTCGGCCAAAGACTTGGCGTCGTGTGAGGCAACGAGCTGCTCGTCACGTCGTGCGCGACTTACATGCTCGGTTTTCGCGGGCACATGCACGAGAGCCCTTTACCGCATGACGCAACGGTCGGCGACTCCAATGGCTGTAGCCCTGGACACCCCAACAAAAAATGACGTGAGACGCAGCTCGGATGATCCGCCGTTCCGACTCGTGGTGACGCTAAGGTAGAGTGCGACCCCCCATGCGGAACCCGGCATTACCTTCGCTCACGTTTCATCGCGTGCCGTTTGTCTTTCTGACACTAGCGTCCCTGACGTTTGCATCGTTCGCGCAAGCGGCAGCACCCAAGGACGGCCAGCTCGAAAAGGCCATCACCACGGCCATGGATGTCGAATACCTCGAAACGAGCTTCGACAAAGCCGAGAAGAGGTTGCGCACCGCCATCGAAGCGTGTGGCGACAAGCAGTGCACGCCGGCGTTGAAAGCGCGGGCGTTGGTCTCGCTGGGCATCGTCCTCGCAGGTGGCAAGAAGCAGCTCGACGATGCGCGCGAAGCGTTTGTCGAAGCACTACAGCTCGACAAGGACGCGAAGCCGGCCGAGGACTTGCGTTCGAGCGAAGTGAATTACGCCTACGGCGAAGCGCGCAAACAATTGAAGCTCGATGGCGGTTCGGCTCCAGCAGGTCCGCCCGCTCCCAATGGGCAAGGTTTGTCCCATACAACGCCCCCCGAACAACGGATCAACACGCCGTTGCCTCTGTACGTCGAGCTGATTCCAGAACTCTTGGAAGACGCGAAAAAAGCGACGGTGACCTATCTGGCTCCCGGCGCTTCGGACTGGAAAACGCTCATCCTCAAGCGCGTTGGTGAACAAGGATTCGGCATCAACGTCCCGTGTTTGGAACTCAAAACTGAAGGTGACTTCAAGTATCACGTCACGGTGACGGACGCGGACGGAGCGATCATCACGGGTGTGGGTTCGCGGACCGAGCCGCGGGTGACGAAGATCAAGCAGAAGATCGACGGCAATCCGCCGAGTTGGCCAGGGTTTGCCCCGCCGGAAATGTGTGTCGCAGTCGAAGCCGGTCCGAAACAATGCCTCGACGACAACCAGTGCAATGGTGGGTTCGTTTGTACAAACGGTGAATGTACGGAGAAGGCGGACGGCAAAGTCGATGAGCCAAAAGGTCCGAAGCGCAACTACGTGTCGCTTGGTTTTGCGCCAGATATCTCGATTTTTTCAGGAGAAAACGTCTGCGACCCGACGCAACAAGGCGAGCAGCACTTCGTCTGCGTGCGTGAAGATGGCAGTCGCTACGTCGGCGTCCCGGCACCAAACGTCGCCAACAACGTGAACGCAGGTTTGGCCATTGGAACGCTACGTCTTGTCGCAGGATACGACCGGTTGATCCTCGACAACATCATGGCCGGAGTACGAGTCGGGTTTGCGATCCGCACGGCGAGCGCCGAGTCAGCGTCTTTTCTGCCTGTGCACGTGGAAGCTCGCGGAGCGTATTACTTCACGAAGAAGCCGTTTGAGCGGCAGGGGGCGCGACCGTTTGTCATGCTCTCCGGTGGTTTGGCGCAGATTGACTCGGGCGTGAGCGTCGAGGTGCTCGAGGAGGCGGCAGCATGTGGTGCAGCCGTCGCGGACAATCCCGAGAGCCCGTGCACGAAGCCCACGGATCCCAATCGCACGACGATCGAACCACGCGTTCAGAAACTCACGGCCATCAAGCAAGCGGGGCAAGGCTTTGTGTCGGTCGGTGGAGGCTTGCAATACGGCGTCACCGATATGATCGCGGTAAACCTTGGTTTGCGCTTAGGCGTTACGCTTCCCGTCACGACCTTCGTGCTCTCGCCCGAGGTTGGTGCCACCATCGGCTTCTGAATCTGTGGCAACAAGAAAAACCCCTCCCGCGGACAACGCGGACAAACCAAACCGCCTCGAAGCTGCGATCGACATGGCCCTCGAGACCGGTTCGTTGATCGAACTGCTCGACGTTCTGGATCGTCGTTCGAACCTCCCAGGAACAAGGCCCAACTTGGAGTTTGCCCGCGTGGCGGGTTTGGCGATTGCTTCGCGTCGAGGTCGCGCGGACGGCCTTGCACGCGCGTTGCTTGGTCATACGAGCGAGTACCCGCTCATCGTGGGCGCGCAGGTGTTGGCGCAACGCGCGCTTGCGGGCGTGGACACGCGCAAAGCAATGACGCAGTTGCATGACCTTGCGGGTGAACCACGGCATCTCGTGCGGATCGGCGTCATCGCGGCTGTACGCGACATCATGCTCGCCAAAGGTGATGAAGTGCTGCCCGAGTTCAGCGCGTGGACGGATGGTTATCTCCATGCGCATGTCGTGCTCGAAGCGCTGTCGGATCGCCAAGTCCTGGACAAACTACGTTCCGCGGACGAACTCTTGGCGCGACTCGAAGAAGCGTTTGTCTTGGCCGATGAATCTCCTCGAGCGGCCGAACGATCTCAAGGCCTGCGTTCGCTGCGTGAAAAAATGCCAACGCAAGTGGCATTGATGGCCGCGCGGTTTGGCGAAGTGATCGATTGGGTCGCTCGACAAACCTCGAAGCAACGTCCCGAAACGCGAGACGTCGTCCGCAACATGATCGCTGCCCTGCGCAAAGCGAACCTCAAGAACGCCGAAGCAGCTCGCTTGCTGAGCGCGCTCGATGCAACGGCGAAGCCGCCGCGCAACCCCGATCGTATCGTCGAAGGCACACGCAAACGCAGCAAGGGCCGCGTGTAAAAGTGTGACGTTTGCTGCTCTCTGAATTCAGTCGCGGACCCCCAATCCGTGCTGTATGGACCGATCCATGCGCCTGAAGGACAGAGTCATTTTCATCACGGGAGCTTCACGAGGCATCGGACGCGCGGTCGCGCTGGCATGTGCGCGTGAAGGTGCGGACATCGTCGTCGCGGCGAAAACAGACGTCGAGACAAACCCTCGATTGCCGGGGACGATTCACAGTGTTGCGGCTGAAGTCGCAGCGCTTGGACGCAAGGCGTTGCCGATCAAGCTGGATGTGCGTGACGGTGAAGCGTGTGAAGCGGCTGTGAACAAAGCCATCGCGCACTTCGGGCGACTCGATGTGCTCGTCAACAACGCGGGGGCGCTCTGGTGGGCCGATGTCACGGGGACGCCGCTGAAGAAGTTCGACCTCGTGATGGGCATCAACGTGCGCGCGGCGTTTGCATTGTCGCAGGCGGCGCTGCCGAAAATGATCGAACAGAAGTGGGGACACATCGTCACGATGTCACCTCCTGTCGATGCTCAGGCTTGTGCGCATCACGGCGCGTACGCGGTGTCCAAGTTTGGGATGACGATGATTGCGCTCGCGATCGCGGAAGAAGCGAAGGAGCACAACGTGACGGCCAATGCGCTTTGGCCAGCCACGGGCGTGGAGAGTTACGCGACGATCAACTTTGGTATGGGAAGCCCGGAATTGTGGCGTAAGCCGGACATTCTCGCAGACGCAACGCTGGCGATCATCACGAAGGAGCCGTCGGCGCGACCGGGGCGCGCGTGGATCGATGAAGAGGTGTTGCGCGCGGATGGAGTGACGGATTTTTCGAAGTACCAATGCGTGCCTGGGCACGAACCACCGCACTTCCCTTTCTCGGGTTTGCCCACGGTAACAGCGACGACCGACAAGAGGAGCTGAGCCATGGGGAGCTCGGACGACGACGACGATCGTCGCGTGTCGCTTGGACAAACCTTTCGGGTGGATCCGAGTCAAGAAGTGAGCAGCGTCCTTGACGAACTCGAGGACCTCTTGAAAAACGGCGACGTGATTCAGGCGTTGTCGAACAAGGGGATCAACGCGAGTTTGGCGCTCGTGGCGATCGATGGCCTTCGCGCGTACTTGGATGGGCGCAAAGCCGAAGCCGCGGACGATCTGGGTACGGTCGCCGAAGAAATACGCGGGCGGCTCGAGCTGACGCGATCGGATTACAAAGAGACAAACTAAGCGGGAGAAACATCTTGAGCGAGATCCATCCGCCTTGGGCTCCGGCCCGAAGTCTTTCGGGTGCAAACTATTCTGCGGTTGAATTGGCCCAGACAAACGACCTGGTGTACATGATGGACCAGCGCGAACTACCGACGCGCGAGGTCTACGTCACGCTGACGACGTTGCAGGAAGTCGCGGATGCCATTCGCACGATGGTGGTCCGTGGAGCGCCGGCGATTGGGATCTCGGCGGCGTACGGGATGGTGCTTGCGGCACGTGCGTTGCGAGATGCAACGACGAAAGAATACGTCGACGGAATGCTGGCAGCGGCCAAGACCCTCATGGCCGCACGTCCTACGGCGGTGAACTTGTTCTGGGCGGCCAAACGGATGTTTTCCGCGGCCGAAACGCAACAACTCGATCCTTTCGACAACCGTTTGTCCTACTTGGCTTTCTTGTCGCGCAAGCTTCACGAAGACGACGTGCGGGCATGCAAACTCATGGGCGGGATCGGCGCGAAACGATTTCCCGATGGCTCGACGATCCTCACGCACTGCAACGCCGGCGCGTTGGCGACGGGTGGTTACGGCACGGCGCTTGGTGTGATTCGAGCGGTGAAAGAAGAAGGAAAACGCGTGCGTGTGTTGGCGGATGAAACGCGTCCGTACTTGCAAGGTGCGCGTTTGACCGCGTGGGAGCTGCATGCGGATGGCATCGATGTCGAAGTGATCACGGATTCGATGGCGGCGTATTTCATGAAGCGGGGCGAAGTCACGGGCGTGGTCGTGGGAGCGGATCGCATCGCGAAAAACGGGGACGTGGCGAACAAGATCGGCACGTACGGCTTGGCTTGTCTCGCCAAACACCACGGCATTCCCTTCTACGTTGCAGCGCCCTGGACGACGGTCGATTTGCAGACGGAGACCGGTGACGCGATCGTGATCGAAGAACGCAGTCGCGATGAAGTCGTGCGGGTTGGATCGACTGTTCTCGTTCCAGCCGACGTGCCCGTTCGACACCCAGCCTTCGACGTAACGCCGGCATCGCTCATCACGGCGATCTTCACGGAGCGCGGTGAGCACGTGCCGAGTGACATCGGCCTTGCTTCAGGAACGTAGTCGGACCAAACGAAGCACATGTCCACAACGGTTCCCGGTCGATTCGCCCCCAAGCCGGAATGGCTCAAGGTTCGTGCGCCTGGTGGCGAGACGTACCAGCACTTGAAGCAAACGTTTCGGCAATTGGATCTGCACACGGTGTGTGAAGAGGCGCGTTGTCCGAACGTCGGCGAGTGTTGGCGTGAAGGTACGGCGACGGTGATGTTGCTCGGCGACGTCTGCACGCGTGGATGTCGCTTTTGCGCGGTGACGACGGGGAATCCTCGAGGGTTTGTCGATACGCGCGAACCCGAACATGTGGCGCGCGCCATCGCTCGTTTGTCTCTCCAGTACGTCGTGATGACGATGGTCAACCGTGACGATTTGCTTGATGGCGGAGCCGATCACGTTGGACGAACCGTGCGACGGCTGAAGGAACTGCGGCCCGACATTCTGGTCGAGACGCTTGTCGGGGACTTTTGCGGGCACTTGTCGGCGGTGGATGTGGTGGTGGATTCGGGGATCGACGTGTTTGCCCACAACATCGAGACGATTCGGCGGCTGACGCGAACGGTGCGTGATGCGCGGTCGAGTTACGAGCAGTCGTTGGCGGTGTTGGAACGAGCGAAGAAGCATGCGCAAGCGCGAGGTCTGTCGGGACAACTGACGAAGAGTTCGATCATGGTGGGGGTTGGTGAAACCGACGATGAAGTGATCGAAGCGATGCGTGATTTGCGCGGCGTGGGCGTGGATGTCGTGACGGTGGGCCAATACTTGCGTCCGACGCCAAAACACTTGGAGGTCGAAAGGTTTGTCCCTCCGGAGACGTTTGCTCGGTACGAACGCGAAGCGATCGCGCTTGGATTTGTGTACGTAGCGAGCGGGCCACTCGTGCGTTCGAGTTACCGCGCGGCTGAGGTGTTCTTGCGGGGGATCTTGCGAGCGGGAGGAACGCAGGCAGCGATCGAGGAGCGGGTGCAAGCGGAATTGGACGCGCGAATGGACGTGGCCAAACGCGAAGCGCAGCGGGTGGCGGCGGAAATGGGGGAAGAATCGGTGCCCGAGCTTGCGATTCCGGAAGGTGGGAGTGCGTCGGGGCTGGTTCCAGCGTCGGCTCTCGTGCGCCGGTAAACGTTTGGAATGAGCCATGGAAACATGAGGTGACTGTCCGCCCTTGGAAACGCGACGAGTTCGTGTGAAAAGGGAAAGACGAGAGCCTTGCATGAGCGTTCCGGACAAAGACTTCATCGAACACGTCAAACGCTGCATCGCCCAACCTGGAGCGAATGCTCCGAAGGGCGTGCAAGTTTCGATGTTTGCACAAGCGGCTCGCCTGAGTTTTACGCAGGCGATCAACGACGCGATCACCGCGCCCACGGGGTTTGACCCGGCAGCCGCGGCGCTGTTCGAGGGAGCTGTGGAAAGCGCGTATCTCATCGCCACGTGCGATGGAGCTGTCGATCCTACGGAAGACGCCATCTTGCGCGCAGTCATCAGCGCCGGTGGACCAGTCTCGGACAAACAGGTCGACAGTCTGCTTTTGGGTCTTGCGAAAGCCGTGGCGATGGACGGGGCGAACGAGCGTTTGTCGCGGCTGTCGTACATGGTTTCCAAGGCTGCGCATCAGCAAGAAATTTTGCGTGTCGCCGCGTTGGTCTCGCGAGCATCCGGAGGTGTTCGTCCAACCGAACGGGCGATCTTGGACAAGATTGCGCAGGGATTTTCGTTGGCGCCGAGTTCGGTGGATGCGGCGATCGCAAACGCGGATGCGGTGTTGGCGAAGCGCTGAGCTTGCAAATCACCGGACGCGAGGGAATCGCGAGCAAGTCCCTTGATTTGCGGACATGCGAGATTGAAAGCGCACGCGGTGGATTGGACGGTCGCTCCGCGCGCTAACAAGCGCGCTACGCGACGAGCCGGTTTACGATGGGGGGGCTCCGCCGGCGGCTTCACAATCTCTTGGGCTTTC
>JBGAOI010000679.1:0-4444 GCA_044221885.1 Polyangium sp. (in: bacteria) | reverse complement strand
CACGTGCGTTGGTGGCAAGTGGGTGCTCGCGAATGCGCCGTGTGGGGGCGCGACGCCCGCGTGTCTCGATGGCGTGTGTGTGGCGTGTTCCCCGGGCGCAAAGGAATGCGGCGCCAATACGCCGCGCGTTTGCGATACCATGGGCACTTGGCAATACAGTACGCCGTGCACGGGACAAACGCCTGTGTGTGTCGATGGAGAATGCGAACAATGCGCACCTTCGTCGGTACGTTGTGATGGAAGCACCGCCCAAACGTGCGATACCACGGGCACTTGGCAGAATTCCATGGCGTGTGCCTTCGGCTGCGTCAATGGAGCTTGTACAGGCACGTGCGTGCCGACATCCAAGCAATGCGTCAATGGTGTGCCGCAAGTTTGCGATAACGCCGGCACATGGCAATCTGGAGCGGCGTGTGCAGGCATGGCACCGTTATGCCTCGATGGGGCGTGCGTGCAATGCTCGCCGGGGGAAACAAGGTGCGATGGCTCCGTCGTGCAGACATGCGACGCGAAGGGAACGTGGCAAATGACGACGGCGTGTCCCTTTGCGTGTGTAAATTCGCAATGCGTGGGCAGTTGCGTACCGGGCGCGCAGCAATGCATTGGGAACATGCCGCAGACGTGTGATGAAACGGGCACTTGGAAAGACGAACCCGTTTGTCCTTTCCTCTGCTCCGATGGCAAATGCGCGGGGATGTGTTTACCCGGAGAAAAGACGTGTTTCGGTTCTGCGCCCGCAACATGCGACGGCATGGGCACGTGGCAGGGCAATGTGGCGTGTGCACAACCGATGCCTCATTGCGTGATGGGCGATTGCACCTGTACGGAGAGCATGTGTAATGGCGTGTGCGCCAACATGAAAACCGACAGTGCCAATTGCGGTGTCTGCGGGCACGATTGTCTGGGTGGACAATGCCAGAATGGTGAATGCCAACCCGTGAAACTCGCTTCCGGCCAAGGCCAAGCGCAAGCTATTGCGGTGGATGCGACGCACGTGTATTGGACCAGCACGAGCCTCGGGACGGTCATGAAAATTCCCATCAATGGAGGAACGCCGACGACGCTCGCTTCCGGGATCTCGGGCCCCGCAGGCATTGTCGTGGATGCGACGTCCGTCTATTTCACGGCGAGCACGGCGGGCAATGTGTACAAAGTACCGCTTGGTGGCGGAACCGCGACGGTCCTTGCGAATGCGCAAAGCTCGCCGTTCACCATCGCCGTGGATGCGACGAATGTGTATTGGACAAACAGCGCTTCGAACGGGGCCATCATGAAGGTGCCCATTGGCGGAGGCTCGCCGACGGCATTGGCGACAGCGCAACCGATTCCACTTGGAATCGCCATTGATGCCGGTTACGTCTACTGGGTCAATGGGTTTTTCGGGAGCATGAATTCCTTGGTCCAAAAAGTACCCATCGGCGGAGGTGTTCCGATTACGTTGGCGACAGGGCAAACTCGGCCGACAGGTATTACGGTCGATTCAACGAGCGTGTATTGGACCAATGGCGTAGGCAATGGCGCGGATTCGCTGCAAAAGTGTCCGCTCGGTGGTTGTCCTGGCAACGTCACGACGGTTCTTGCGGCGAATCAACAAATCCTTGGTTTGTCGAACCTGATTCTGCTCGCGGCCGATGCGACGAACGTGTATTGGCCTTGTACGGCAGAAGGTACGATCAAGCGCGTGCCCATCAATGGTGGCGTGCCCAAAACGTTGGCGACCGGGCAATCGAGTCCGAATGCGCTCGTCCAAGACGCCACCGCGATTTATTGGACGGCCAATGGCGGCGGCAACATCATGAAACTCGCCAAATAGCCGCTGCGACATCGCTCGCAGGACCTACCCACTACTCGCGAAAAGTTCCAATTGATCTTGGGGGCATGGGGTTCGGCAATGCCAGAATCCCGGTGGATTGGCTGGTTGCGTTCATTCGCGCCTTGCATCTGCACATTACGCGTAACCGATTCGGCGTGCATATTTGTGTTGCTTTACACGGCACGGGCGAATAACATCAGGCGACGGAGAACTTCGCATGCATTTTGTACTCATGAACATTCACCCGCGCTGGGGCCATTTGTTGATGTCTCTTTTTGCAATGGCCACGTTTCTTCCCGCTTGCTCGGGCGAGAATAAAGGAACCACAGGTTCCCCGAGTTCGGGGAGCTCTGGTGGCAGCGGAGGTGACGCCGGAGGCAGTGTAACCGGCGGAACGGGTGGGACGGGCGGCACGGGTGGAACGGGTGGAACGGGTGGTGTCGTCGACCCAGGACCAAAGATCGACACGGCCAACCCGAAACTCTACGAGGCCAAATTCACGGCAGATGCCGCCGATCCGAACGCACAAGCCGTGCTCAATACGCAACTCGCGTATCTCGATACGACCGTGGCTTCGCGCGGGGTACTCGTGGTGTTTTTGCATGGCGCGGGCAAACCCGGGACGTGTGGTTCTACGGAGCATAACAAAATGCTGGCCAAACTGGGGTTTCACGTGATGAGTCCGTGTTACATCAGCGATTATGGTGTCGGCAATTGCGGCGCGGATATCGAGGGATGTCGGCTCGAAGCATTCGAAGGCGTCGATCATCACGCGGTCATCGACATTCAGCCTCCGGACAGCATTGAAACACGTGTCGTCAAGGGCCTCGAATACCTGCAAGCGCAAATCCCTCAAGGTGACTGGACCTATTTTCTCGACGGCGACAAACCCAAATGGTCCAAGATTCTCATTACGGGGATTTCGCACGGTGCCAGTTCCGCCGCGGTCATTGGTTTGCATCGATCGGTCCATGGTGTCGTGAGTTTGTCAGGACCGCTCGACTCGGGGCAAGCCTGGCTGAAGAAGCCTCCGCTTACGCCAAGGGATCGTTTTTATGCTTTCTCGCATACGGCGGACACGCAACACGCGGGACACTTGCAATCATTCGAAGACATGGGACTTGCGGGAATGCCCGTGTCCGTCGATTCCAGCATGGCGCCTTATGAGAAGAGCCATCGGTTGATTACGTCGGCGGCGACGGCAGATGGTCACGGATCGACGCAGGCAGGCGGAGTCTCGCCAAAGGACGGGAACGGAGCCTACGTGTTTTTGCCGGTTTGGCAAACGATGTACCTGGGTCAATAGGTTCTTTGCAAGGGGCGCGGCCTCGCGCACGGCTCGATGAATGTAAGACCAATGAACGCGACGACCCAGATCAAAAAACTGCTCACATTCGCGGTGGTTTTGGCCGGCCTTCAGCTCCAATGCCTGGCCCCTTTTCCCGTTCCCCCGAGTGTCCCGGGTGCAAATGCGCCGATATCGGCGCCGCTGACCGAAGGAAGGACCTTTTCAGGGGTTTTCCTCGCGGCAATCACGGGCCGCACGACCCGCATCGTGTTGGACGAAGCGGAAGACGACTTTTTTACGCAAGTCAATACGTACGCCAGCGAGGGATTTCACCTCATCGATGTCGATATGAAGCCTGTCGAGGGATCAGAGCTGCCGCGCTGGTCGGGGGTGTTCGAGTCAGGTTTGGATCAGGATACCAAGCTTTTGGTGCTCACCAAGTCTGACTTTGAAGCCCAGGCGAACGCATTGCGGGATTTGAAATTCGATATCGTCGACTTGGAGAGTTATTGGCAGGAATCGACGGGGACGACCCGGTACGTTGGATTGTTCCGTCCAGGTACGGGCGAACAGGTTTTCTCGCTGGGAATGAATTCGTGGGCCGAAGTGCACGAGGCTTCGAACGATTTGAAGCAATCGCACAACTTGCATTTGACGAGCATCGAACACCACGAAGAAGGCAGCCAAAACAAGTTTGGCGGGGTGTGGACGAAATCTCCGGCAGGCGCCACGTCTTCGGAATCTGAAATTGCTGGCTGGAACCAGCTTGCGGACGCCATACAGACAAAGGCAGCGCGCGGGCTGAGGCTGCTCGACATGGAAGCGACGACCTGGCATATGATTCGCTCGGGTAAATCGATTCACGAGCGCGGCTATTTAGGCGCCTGGGTTCCGGGTGCGGACAAATATGAAGTCGTTGCGGCAACGACGCAGGATGTTTTTCTTCGCAAAGTGGGCGAACTGGAGGCGCAAGGGCTGCGTCCCGTGCACATTGAGATGGAGGAAGGCTACATGCCGCCGGTGGGCCTTGCGGCAAACTTTGCGAAGCAAATGGACGGCCATGTGGCCGGCTACAGCTACGCGATTGCTGAAGCAGGCCAAGTGACCGCGCAAGGCGGGTTCGGTTACGCTCGACCGTTGTGGGCGACCCACCCGTATGGACCGATGCCGATGTCGGCCTATACTCGGCTCGATATGGGCAGCGTCTCCAAATCGTTGACCGCGGCTGCCATGTTGCGACTGCGCGACCAAGGGAAGCTGGGTGCAATGGGCATCGATCAGTCGTTCTTGAAAGGGCCATACCTCAACGGCGGGACGCTTGGCAATGCGACGAATATCGGCAC
>JBGAOI010000678.1:0-4447 GCA_044221885.1 Polyangium sp. (in: bacteria) | reverse complement strand
AAGGGGCCGAAGAACGACACCTTCAGCGACGCGGTATTGCTGTCGCCGATGAACACCGCACGGCCGATGGCCTCCTTCCACGCCTGGCGCTGCGTGTCGTAGCCCCGGTTGATGACCTTGACGCTGCCGTCGTCGGGATAATACGCAATGAGGCCGCCGGTCTTCTTGCAGATGCTGCAATTGCAATGAGCAACCCATTGCGGCGGGCCTGGCGCCTCGATCTGGATCGCGCCGCAGTGACAGGAACCGTGGATGGTCATGGCCGAACCCTACCATTGTCCCGAAACGCCGTACAGCGCGATCATTACGGTCACGAACCGCCACGAACAGGTTCCACGCAAGTCCAACGGATGCGCAGGCTCACGCAACAGTGACGAAAATAGCTGGGCAAATTTCAAGTGTTGTGTAAGATGCCGCCTCATGCAGTTTCAACCGGGCGAAACCATCGGCCGCTACGTGATCGAATCCCTCCTTGGCGAAGGCGGCATGGGTGAGGTGTATCGAGCTCGTGACCCGAAACTCGACCGGAGCGTCGCGCTGAAAATACAACGCAAAGGGCGGGACGAGTCCGTTGCGGATTGGGAGCATGCCGTCCAGCGCATGCAACGCGAAGCTCGAGCCGTTGCTGCATTGTCCCATCCGGGCATCGTGGCGATTTACGACATTGGTGAACACAACGCCACGCCGTTTATCGCAATGGAACTCGTTGCTGGTCAGCCACTACGGAACCTCATTGGCAAAGACCAATCCACGTCCACGCGTCTGCGTATCTTGCTCGATGTGACCCGAGCGCTTGGAGCTGCACATGAAGCAGGATTCGTGCACCGCGATATCAAGCCCGAAAACATTCTCGTTCGCCCCGATGGTATGGCCAAGGTTCTCGATTTCGGTATTGCTCGTCGGACCCCACGCCATGTCGATCCAACTGCGCCGACCCTCGACGTGATGGGCGCGACCATGGAGGC
Source organism: Polyangium sp. (in: bacteria) (assembly GCA_044221885.1). Taxonomy (GTDB): domain Bacteria; phylum Myxococcota_A; class Polyangia; order Polyangiales; family Polyangiaceae; genus Polyangium. The sequence continues at coordinate 3,482 of JBGAOI010000678.1, read as the reverse complement.
GGGTAGCATGGGCATGACGGCGGACGGCGCGATCGTCGGAACGCCGGCGTATATGTCGCCCGAGCAACTGCGTGGAAAAACGGCCGATGCGCGTTCGGATCAATTTGCGTGGGGCGTCGTGGCCTACGAGCTGCTCAGTGGACAGCATCCATTTGCGTCGGAAGATGCAGGACTTCAAACGATTGCCGCCATTTTGGCAGATTCGCCCAAACCGCTCGAGGATGTACCGGCGGGCATTGTGCAGGCGATCCATCGCGCGCTCGAGAAAGATCCCAACAAACGTTGGGAATCGATGCAAGAAATCGTCACGTTATGCGAAGCCTTCGTCACTGGCGCCAATGCACCGTTATCGTCACGGCTGATTCCGGGCGAGAATGTTTCACCAGGCCAAACAGGAACGACGCAAAAGCAAGGGTCTCCAGCACGTTCACGATGGCTGCCCCTCGTTGGCCTGGCGCTTCTTGTCGGCGCCGTGATCTTGGCACTTCGTTTTCGTTCTCCGCCAAGCGCATCCGTGACGGCCGTACCGTCAGCCAGGGCGACATCGACCGCGACCGCAGTGACGGAGTTGGAGCTGCCCGTGTCGACCAACGCGGAAGCTTTGTCGGCATTTCGGGAAGGATTGCAAAACATTCGCGATGCGCAATGGACGGCCGCGGGTCAGGCATTTCAACGAGCACGCACGGCGGATCCGGCCATGGCCGCTGCCCATTTGCGTTTTTCCGTGATTGAATTTCGGCGCGATATCGAAAACTCGCGGGAAGCATATCGCAAGGCGCTCAGTTTGCGCGCAACGCTGTCCGAACGCGATCAAGGTTTCTTGCACGCGCTCGAACCATTTATCATGCGTTCACCCAGCGAATTCGACGAAGCAGCCCGACGGTTTGAAAAACTCGTGGCGAAATATCCGAATGACGCGGAATTCGTTTTTTGGGAAGCCCGCATGGTGATTCGCCACGATTCCTCGCCAACTTCATTGCAACGCGTCGTCCAATTGAATGCCCGCTGTATCGAACTCGACCGCCACTATGCAGATTGTTGGCAAACCAAGGCCAATGCCCTCATTGCGCTCGGCCGTCCGGAAGATGCCGCGGTCGCGCTGAATGAATGCATCAATGTCTCCGAACAGGGCAGCGATTGTCTCGTGGAGGAGATCAACCTTTATTCTCACATGGGTCGTTGTGATTCGATCGTGAAATTGGTGCAGCGGCTGAAGACGAAAGATCCGCGTGCATTCAAAGCGTCGATCCTGCTGGCCCAAGCCTTGTATATGGCGGGGGAATCCGAATTGGTGGTGCGGGCAGCGCTTCTCGACGCGGAAGAGCAAGCCCGAAAGGCCGAACAGACATTTAATACACATCTCGCAAAGTTGATCCTCGCCACGGATTTTGGTGATCTCGACGGTGCCCTCGAACAAGCCGGTGTTGTGGCCCATTTGCCGATTCCCAATATCGAAACGGAGCTGGAACTCTATTTTTTGCGCGGCGTTCTGTATCTTGACGCCGGGAAAATGACCGAAGCTGCACAGTTGGCGGATGAATACATCGTCGCGCAAACGTTACGCTCCGCCAATTCCCAAAAAGTTCAGGTCGATCCGATGATCTACATGCGCATGCTGCAATTGCGAGCGGGCAAAATATCGCCGGTGGAATATCAAGGTTTTCGTTCGGCATGGATCGACAAGCAAACAGCAACATCGGCGCGGGATCGCGCATTGATTTGGTATAATGCGTACGCAGCTCCGGCGTATTCGGAAAAGTTGGCCGAAGAAGCATTGGCTGCGATACCAGCCGATTTGGATCAGGGACTGCTTGTGGGTTTGCGCGCAACATCGTTGATCAATGCCGCTCGCGGCCGCGTTTTGTTTCTTGCGCGAAAGCCAGCAGAAGCCATTCCACACCTCGAGCAGGCAACAAAAATCTGCACCGGGACGGAACTTTCGCCGTGGTATATCCAAGACTTGGCGTGGTTAGGTCACGCGCGCGATGCGACAGGTGACAAAGCCGGCGCCTGTGCAGCGTACGGACGAGCGCTTACGCGGTGGGCGCAATCGAAACAATCGGAAACCATCAAGGACGTCACCAAACGCGCGAAGACGTTGGGATGTGCGAGCAAGGCGGGGCCATAAGCAATAACGGCTGCAAAAACGAAATGATTCGGTGGACTGGAGTTGTTTTGCATGCACAAAAAAGTGAGCATACCAACGTTTGATCGATGTTGGCAAGACAAAACACGCGTGTGCTGGGTCAGATTTTCGCTGAACGAAGGATTTACCGAACCGCGGCGTTGGGGCGCTCGCGACGATAATTCAACAAGCTGCTACGGCACATACCGTAGAACTTCTTGTTGTGGGGCCGCATCGCTTGGGCGAGTGATAACATAGATCGACGCTACGTCGAAAAAGATATTTCCCTCGGCCGGTAAAGAAAACGCACTGTTACCGACAATGCTACCGTCGGTCGTCGACAGCTCCGTAAGTGGGCGGGACGGAGATGCAAAATAGAGTCGATCGGCGATCACACCAATGCGACACAATGCGCATTTAGTTATGCTCGAATCCAAGAAAACCACCCAAAACAAGGAGCCGTCACTCATAGCTCGTTTCTGGACTCCCCACAATCCAGAATCATATTCTTGTTTGAAGAGGACATAAATATCACCAGCATTGAGAACGAATTTTCCGTACCGGTTGTTCGAAATGGTCATGGACCATTGGACTGCGCCATCGGATTTACTTATTTTCTCGATGATGAAGGGGTTATTGGAATAAGAACCCGTTCGCGAGATGTACAAGTCGGTCGAATCCAGGAGCACACCCGAGACGAAATCGATATCCCCAATTTGGCTTGCTTGCTGCTTGACCTCCCATTGCAACGCACCGGTGGCAGAATCACGTTTTTCCAGGTGCCACTTGATGTCGTAATAGCCTGTGCCTGAATTGCAAGCACTTCCGATATGCCCGCCAGCATAAAGGCCGCTATCGTCAAACGCGACACTCGCTACGGCGGAGCAATTAAAGGAAGTTTGTTCAGACCAAGCCAATTTGCCGGTTTCTTTGGAAAATGCACTGAGGATCCAGGGCCCATAGCCTACATAAAGAAGGGTCGAACCCACAGTCATCGCCTCGGGCGTTTTGGTTTGACCCATCGATTCACCGGTCAAATCGAAGTCGCGAACGATGGTTCCTGTATCGCGGTCTCGTTCTTGAGCAATCAAGGCCGTTCCGTCAATGGTCGTGCCCATCAAATAACTGGCCTGACCGTCCGTGCCTTCGAACAGCCAGTTCGCATTGCTCTCCGGAGGATTGGGGGACTTGGTACCACCCGGTTCTTGTGTCTCGCATCCCAAAAGAGCAATGCTCAACCCCATCGCAGCGATTCCCAATTTCATATCATGCTCCCATTCTTGTGTTGGGCCCTTCCAGAAGGGCGCTTCATGAACGTCTCGCTTCAGACGTATCCAAGGTCGAAATGCGTGCCAAG
>JBGAOI010000677.1:0-4451 GCA_044221885.1 Polyangium sp. (in: bacteria) | reverse complement strand
CCCTTGGAATCATTCGGCGTCTCGAGCACGGCTATCATATCGACGATCCGGATTTGCCGGACGACAAACGCAAGTTGGGTCGATTCCGGGACCAAGCTTTTGCCAATTATGGGCGGCGCATTGATGCGCAAAAGGCTTGGATTCGTCGGGCAGCTCAGACGAAGTTGGCTGAATTCATGGAGAACCGCGAATTCGCTCGCCTCGTGTCGACACTCGATTCGCATGTGACGGAAATCGAGAAACTGGTCAAACTTTGCGATGCGGATGCCGGTGCCGAAATGGAGCACTTGCGTCGTGAACTCGAAGCATTTGTCGCATTCCGCAAGGAAATCGCGCGATGAAATACGTTTGGCGTGACCACGTGACGGAGGCATTGCGCTGAGCGGCGTAGCGCCTCTTGCTCGAACTTCACGACCGCCGAGTCCCGCACTGCTGGTCAGCGTTGGGGCGTTTGGCAAGGATGTCGCCCGCGCTGCGGTAGGCGCGCGTTTCGTCCATGTCGAAGCGCCCCTCGATGCTCCAGGAAAAACTCCCAGCGATTCGCAAACCAAAGAACCATTTCGCGACGTCATTTTTGCCTGCGAACGTGAACTCGCCGTTTTGCTCGACGTCACGCATTACCTCGAATCGTCATCGCCAACGGATCCTCGAGGTCCCCGATGTGACGTGTTTGTCGTGGCAGATTTGTCCGAACCGAACATTGCGCCGCTCCTTGCGCCTCTTTCCGCGGCGCTTGCGGCATCGTTACGCAAGTCATTTTCGCCCATCTTGCGTTCCGGGGACGGCGCTCTCGTCGTTTGTCCCGTATTGGTTTGTCCACGGTCGGGCGACCGAGCCGTCATGGCGCGCGCGCTCACGGCGATGTTCGATGTTGCGCGTATCCGTCTTTCTTCGACACGGCTTGGTGGACGCGTGTACGTCGTCGAAGATCAGAGCGGTAAATACGTCCTTTCCCGGGCCGAACTCGTGCGTTCCTTTGCGGCATTTTTGTCGGCATTGGTGCTGCCCACCATGCGTGACGATGATCGTGGAGCGCGCACGCTGGTCGAAGACAATGCGGATACACCGACGTTTTCGACGTTTGCTTGCGCAAGTTTGTCCTTTGATCATGTGGCATTGAGTCGTTTGACGGCGTCTCGGTTCGGGCGTGAAATACTCGATCTGATGCGGGCCCCGGTCGATCCGGCGGCCATCGATATCGCGTCTCTCGCAGCACCGCTCGTGCCCGATCGCGCGCGTCTCGAAGCGGAATTGGCTGAACCGATTCCTTTGCTCGAATTTCTCTCCCCGCCGAAAATCGATGTTCCGACCATTGAATGGGACGACGATCCGGAAACCATCGTCGAACAAAAATTCGGCTCCATTTTTCGAGCGCGCACGGAATCGCAATTGGCGACGTTCGAAGATGAAGTCGAGCGGTTTCAGATGGACAAACTCAGCGCGGCCTTGGAGCAGCGCGGGAAAACGTCGGTAGAAAAAGTCCTTCACGAACTGGACAAACGGGTTCGGGACTTGGTCGCGTCGGGTCCCACGGGGCATGCGCGCGCATTGCTCGCGTTGCGCGATGCTCGTACCCGCGCGAAAGGCCATTGGGATGAAGTTGTGCGTGCTGTCGAAGCGCCCGAACTCTCGGCACGTCCCGCGTCCCCGTTGGTTGCGAAATTGGCAGCTCTCGAAGAATCGGCCCGTTTACGGCCTCGTCCGTTGCGACTTCGCATTCTCGGGACGACGGCGGGAATCATGTCGGGCATTGCCCTTGCGGGACTTTTCGTCACTGCAATGCGTCTGTTTGTGTTGCCAAACCAAGTATTTTTTGGACCCATTCGAGGTGTTCCCGAAGGTTTGGCCCGTATCTTGGTCGTTCCGCCCATTCCGTATTTGCTGGGCGCTTCCGTCGCTCTACCGTCTGCGGCGTATCGCCTCTGGAAACATCGCAAACGTCATCACAACTGGGTCGTCGAAGCGCGGGATGACCTTGCCCAAGCCCTCGAGCGCCACGTACGAGAAGACCTGATCAGCCATTATGCCAAACGGTTGCATCATGCCAAACTTTTGTGGGTGCAACGAATTCTCAGCCGCTTGCTGGCCCGCATTGAAGAATTGCTCGAAACGCTCGAAGCCATTCGCGCCGTGCTTGGTGAAGCCGATCGCGCTTTGCGTTTCGAAGAAGCTGACGGCTATCGGGCCCTGTCCGCAAGTGGCCTATTGATTTCTTCTGCTTTGCATGGAACGATTGTTCGTCCGGACGATATCGACGCCGTCTATGCAGACGTTCGTCCGCCAGAACCTCGTGCGGCGGCCGAACGGTGGATGCGGGAAAGTTTGTCCGAGGAGCCATGGGTCGAGGCGCCATTTGGTTCTGTAAAACCATTGCTCGAATTTTGTCATCGTGAATTGGCGTCGCTTGCAGAGGTTTCGCCTTTTGAAGAGGGTGAATCGTCGTTGCATCGAGCTGCGGATGACACGACGCGACGGTTTCTCCGGCGATTGTTTCTCAAGTTATCCGCTCCGCTGGAAATCGCCCCAAAGTACGCGGCGTCAGCACCTGCTGCACAGCGGCTACTGTTTGCGCCGCCGGAAGCGCGGCGTCTCATTGATTCGGTTTTAGCCGATGGGGGATTCGAAGGTGGGTGGGACGTGCGCGGTTTGTCGCCGGACCGACACGCGGTGGTGCTCGTCGTGGCCCGAAATGGTTTGCCATTTGAATCCATTGCCGTAGCTCGTGCGGAGGATCCATGAAGGACACCATTTTGGATATCCTTGCCGCGTGGGCGCACGCTGGGCTTACGATGCCCTGGCGCACGGGTTTTCTTGGCGCCGCCGCCGTTTTCGTCATTCTTTCGTATCTTGGCGCCATTGCGCGAGCGCGTTTTGAATTGCGATCGGTGCGCGTGTCGACGGGGCCCTTGTTTGCAGTTGCCGGGGTGATCGTTTTTGCGGTTGGCGTCGTTGTGGCTTTTGCGGACGCGATTTTGGAATGGTTTGGCATGATGCTCATTGAAGAGCGTCTTTTGTTGCTTTTGGCTTCGGACAACACGCAAGCCACGTATTCGGAACTGCGCGCTCGGCTCGGAATTCTCGAAGGCGGACGATTCATTTTGCCAGGCGTCGTGCACGTCCCATTGTCGCTTTTTTTGGCGGGCTTGCTGTACTTGGGGCTCGTGTATTGGGCAGCGTTGACCCTGGAAGAAATGGGGACGCTCGAGCAAAAGCCCGACGACGTATTGGCGAAAGAAAAGGCGGAAGAAGAAAAGAAAATCAAAAAAGCCTTGGCGGAAGGGCGTCCGTTGCCAGCGGTTCGAGCGTCTTCAGTTCCTTTGTCGGATGATCGCTTTGGGCGAATTTTCAAAATATTGGGGCATTGGACCAGCGTCGAATTCGTCGAGGATCGATTCTTACGCTGGCAAGTACCGCTTATTGCGTCGGCAACCGCGTTGATTCTTTTCGCCTTGCCGTCGGCGCTCGGGGGACATGTTTCTGCACCACTTTGGGTTGGAGCGGTTCTGTTGCTCGATGGTTTGCGCCGTAATCTGACCACGCCGACAAAACCGCCAGCGCTTCCGCCGCGTCCTGAAGTCAAAGTCGAAAAACAAGCGCGTCCGCCCATTCAACCGCTGGTCGTTGCCGTTCACGACGCTGAAGGGCCGCTCCTTTTACCTGCCAAACAGCCAGAGCCATTACCGGGACAATTGTCTCCCGGAACCGATCTTCGGGCCAAACGTATGCTCGAAGATCTCGCCAAGGAATTGGGCGCCGAACGTGGATTGTATGTACACCAAGGGTTGGCGGGCGACGCTTTTGCGGCTCGAAAAAATGTCCTTTTGAGCACGCCCCCGTTGTCTGGAAAAAAGACCACTCTCGATCTATTGCTTTTTTATTCGCTTCTCGTTGATGCCGAGTCCGTTTTGTGGATTTCACCGACACCTGCGGACGCTGCATTGACGGAACGTCGCTTGTTGGCGCGTGCGGAAGCATTGCGGTGGAAATGGAATGTGCATTCCGCCAATTTGGCGAACGTCGAAGGAACGGTCGATCCGACCCACGGAAATCCGGCGCTCATTTTTACGGATGCCGCGGGATTGCATCGAGAATTATGCGGGCGGCAACGAGAATGGTCGGGGTTTCTTGCCGGGCTGGGACTTGTCATCATTCCGGATATCGATGAATGGCAAGGTCCCGCAGGTGCGCATTTGGCGCTGCTTTTGCGACGATTGCGACGAGCCGTTGCCCGAGCGGCACCGATACCGCCCGGAGCCAAATCCAAGGGCGAACGAATTCGTTTCTTGGTCACGGCGACGCCTGTCTACCGCGAACTGGGGCAATTTTCGGAACGTATCATTGGACGTCCCGTCTTGCAGCTTGGTCCGGAAGTATCAGCGGCGCCGCGTCCTCCGACGGTCGCTTATGGTTTGCCCCCGGGAGCGCGTCCTGGGCGTGATTATCATCCAGCC
>JBGAOI010000676.1:0-4455 GCA_044221885.1 Polyangium sp. (in: bacteria) | reverse complement strand
GAATTGGCGGACAATCCAGGCGCAAAAGAAACGATTGAAGCGACGTGCACGCGATGCCATGCGCCAGCAGCGGCCGTGACGCTGGCGAAATCGGGTCTGCACATCGGGTTTGATGACATTGCGACAAACACTTCGAACGTTGCGCACCTGGCCCGCGAAGGCGTGGGTTGCGCCGTATGCCATCAAATAAAACCCGATAACTTCGGCCAACTTTCAAGTTTTACCGGGCAATTCATCATCGGAACGGAGCGTCTCATGTACGGGCCCCACATGAATCCTTTCACGATGCCCATGAAGAACAACGTAAACTTCACCCCAACGTATTCGAATCACATGACCGACAGCGGTCTTTGCGCCACGTGCCATACCGTCATTACGCGAGCGCTCGATGACAAAGGCAATCCCACGGGTCCCGAAGTGCCCGAACAAGTACCTTTTTTGGAATGGCAGAACTCCAGTTTTTCCTCCGGCCCCATGGCCCAAAGCTGCGCCAATTGCCACGTACCCACGTTGGATGAAGACGGGAAAACCATTACGACCAAAATCTCCAATCGTCCTCCCTTTTTGGACGCTCGAAGCCCTGTGGGTCGACATGTACTGGTCGGAGGAAATGCCTATATGCTCGGGGTTTTGGCCGAAAACGCAGCATGGACTGGGACAAACGTTCCGCAAAGCGAGATCTTGGCCAGCGCGGAAGACACGCGACGCATGATCACCAAAGCGGCGAATGTGAGGATCGCAAAAGCCGAACGAGCCAATGGTCAGCTCACGCTCGAAATTGCAGTCGAGAATCATTCCGGGCACAAATTCCCCACCGCATATCCTTCGCGCCGCGCGTGGATTCATTTGATTGCCAAAGACGCAACCGGGAAGGTCGTATTCGAATCAGGAAGATTCGACGCGCGAGGCAAAATCGTCAATGCCCAAAACCAGCGTCTCGATGGCCCCGACGTGCTGCTCCCGCATCGCGATGAAATCACGAAAGAGGACGAAGTTCAGGTGTACGAAGCGGTCATGTCGGACGCATCCGGCAAACCAACCCACGTCTTGCTTCGTGCAACGGGCTACGCAAAAGACAATCGGCTTTTGCCGGCTGGTTGGTCGGCCGCGCATGTGACCGCCGCAATGACCAAACCCGTCGGCATCGGAAACGATCCAACGTTTGTCCCGGCAAGCGATGTCGTCACCTATCGATTTTCTGTGCCGGAGGGAGCCCTCGAGATCACCGCAGAGCTCGTGTTTCAAACGGTTCCGCCATCATCCATGGATGTGCTCTCCGGCGTGGATACTGCGGCAGCTCGAACGTTTACCGCAATGATGCAAGCTCGGCCGCCCATTCCGGAACGAGTCTCCAATGCATCGACGACGGTGCCGTGATTCTCTCTGGGCCGAGTAATTCCTCGCAACGTCCGCGACGCCTATGATATCCTCGGCCCATGCGACGCTGCCTCACCTCGCTCCTCGCCCCGTTTGTCTTGTCCGCTTGCAGTGATCCCGCGACATTGGTGACGACACCAAACATTGCGGCGCTTTATGGAAAACCTGCGGAAACGTCGCTAACGCCTTATCCCTCCGATCGTTACACCCAACCCGATGCGACAACGGCCACTGGACGTCGCGTGCACATCGGACCGGACGTGACCAACGATCAGCTCATTGGTGGGTACGACACGACGGTACTTCAGCTCAACGAGATGGATGGGTTTTCCACGGTGGGTGGTGTCGTCGTGAATTTCAGCGGCCCCATCGACGCAAAAAAGCTGGTGCTCGCGCCTGACGCCGAACCGCCACTGCTCGGACCGATTCTCGATGCCACCGATTATCAAAAACCCGACGCTCCGTTTTACCTGGTCAATGTCGATCCGAATTCCGCGGAAAAAGGTCAATCCGTAGGATTGATACCGCAATGGTACCCGCAAGTCGCCGACGGGTATTATCCAGACGACTTTACGCTGGTTGCCGAACCGGCCGTTCCTTTGCTTCCGGGAACTCGATATGCGTTTGTCGTTACGAATCAATTGCATGCCGAAGACGGTCGTCCCATCGATCGATCTCCCGACATGGAAGCTTTGCTTGGCGCCGGCGCCGAGGGTGATTATGGGACGGAAGTATCGGAAGCACTCGATGAAATCGAAAAAAGTGTTGGCGTCAAACGCAGCGACGTCGTTCTGGCGACAGCATTTACGACCGCAACCGTTCATGCCGGCATTGAAGCATTGGGCGTAGCTGCTCGAAAAAACCCCGCACCGGCCATCAAGTTGCCTTGGGCTGTCGAACAAGGTCCGGAAGCGGGAGGGCGCGTACGCTTCAAAGCCAAATACGAAGCACCTGAATATCGTGGTGACAAAACGGGTACGTGGCAGTTCACAGACGGCGTACCGGTTGTCCAAAAAAACGTGGACCTCGAAGTATTGTTGGCTTTTTCCAATGCCGAAGTCTCTGGAAAACGACCCGTCGTCATTTACGGCCATGGGTTGGGCGGAGACAAGGATGGAACGTGGGGCACGGCAGGCCGCTTGGCGGACATCGATCCGAAAGGAGCAGCCGTCTTTGGAATCGATTCGCCGGAACATGGTTCGCGCGCTCGAGATCCCAATCAAAACGCGCTGTTCGCTGCATTCTACTTGTTTGGTGTCGACGATGCGACGCAAACGTTCGACATTGGCAAAGCTCGCGACAATTTTCGCCAAATGGCGTCGGACCAACTCGAGCTCGTCCGGTTCATTCAATCGCTCAGCACGCTGGATTTGTTGCCCGTGGGTGCGCCAGATGGAATTCCGGATTTGGACACGTCGCGCATATTGTATATCGGCCATTCTTTTGGTTCGGTCCAAGGTTCGACGATCATGGCGCTGGCTCCGGAAATCACGCATTCGGTGTGGAACGTCGGCGGCGACGGCCTCATGAAATTGCTCCGCGACTCGGGCACATTTGGACTGCTCGTGAATTCGTTTCGCCCGCCAAACACGCCTGATGGAGCCTTGGGGCGGTTTTTCGCGGTATCTCAAGCCGTCGTGGATCCCGGTGACCCTCTGAATTATTCGCGATTTTGCGCCCTCGAGGAACTTCCCGGAACCACGGGCGGAAAACCGCGCGACATTTTGCTTCAAGTCGTCTTGAACGATACGATTGTCCCGAATTCATCCAGTGAAGCCTTGGCCCGAGCCATGGGGGCAACGCATCAGAATCCCATTCGTTCGGTCAGTGGTTTGCCCGAAAAAACAGGAACACTCACCGCCAATGGAGCAACCGGATCGACGCTGGTCATGAGTCAATTCGACAAGATCAACAATGGCAAGATCGCCGTCCACGGGGAGTTGATATTCGCGCCCGAGGGACAAGCCCAATACGTCGAATTTTTCAAGTCGGGGCTCAGCGCACCTCACGCCACGGTCAATCCGGCCTACTGAAAACTTGCACGACGCACACTCGTCTGGTAATCGACGCCCAGAGGGTGCTTATCAGGAGTTTTTTGCACATGACCGACTTCGAAGGTTTGCCCGGCCCGCCGCCGCGGGAACGCGGCATTTTTTGCAATCGCACGATGAACATGCGGTCGATCAAAGCGATCGGCTACGACATGGACTACACGCTCATCCATTATCGCGTCGACGAATGGGAACGTCTAGCGTTCGAACACTTGAAGTCGTGGCTCTTGGCACGAAAGTTCCCCGTCGAAGGTTTGTCGTTTGATCCCAATCTCGTCATTCGCGGGCTCATCATCGATATCGAGCAAGGTCATTTGCTCAAAGTCAATCGATTTGGTTACGTCAAGCGCGCCATGCGCGGCACGCAGTTTCTCGATTTCGACACCATGCGCCGTATGTACGCACGAACGATCGTCGATTTGTCGGAATCGCGGTTTGTCTTTCTGAATACACTGTTTTCCGTTTCCGAAGCCTGCATGTACGCGGGCCTCGTGGATCTGCTCGATGCTGGAAAATTGCCTCCAGGCACGAGTCACGAACAATTGTATCGTTTGACCAAACAAGGTCTCGACGAAGCACACATGGAGGGTCGGCTCAAAGCAGAAATCATTGCCGATCCAGACCGTTTCGTCGTGCTCGATGCCGACGCGCCTCAAGCATTGCTCGATCAAAAACGAGCGGGCAAAAAGCTGCTTTTGATTACGAATTCGGAATGGAGCTACACCGAGGCGATGATGAAGTATGCCTATGGCCGCTTCTTGCCCGAAGGTATGTCCTGGCGCAATCTCTTCGATATTGTCATTGTGCAGGCGCGAAAACCTGAATTTTTCATGCAACGTTCACCTCTTTTTCGCGTCGTCACCGAAGACGGTTTATGCGCACCATCGAATGGCCCCATGGTCATGGGTCAATGGTATTTGGGCGGCGATGCCATGCTCGTCGAAAAATCACTTGGTTGTTCGGGCGATGAAATCCTTTATGTGGGCGACCATATTTGGGGCGATGTACGTGTATCGTCGAGCATTCT
>JBGAOI010000675.1:0-4457 GCA_044221885.1 Polyangium sp. (in: bacteria) | reverse complement strand
TGTCGCACAGCCGGCGCCGGTGGTTGCGACGTTGCAGAAAACTGCAACGGCACATTGAAGACGTGCCCAGCGGATGCCTTCAGCCCCATGGGTACAACGTGTCGTGTTTCGGCCGGCATCTGCGACGTCGCTGAAACGTGCACCGGCATGTCGGGCAATTGTCCCGCCGATGCGTTCCAGTCCATGGCAACAGTTTGTCGTGCCGCAACCGCCAATGGTTGCGACGTCGCCGAAAATTGTCCCGGAAATGCGGCGGCGTGTCCAGTAGACGGCTTTAGCCCCATGGGTACGGTTTGTCGTCCACAGAATGGCACATGCGACGTCGCGGAAACGTGTTCAGGCATGTCCGATACCTGTCCCACGGATGCCTTCAGTCCTTCGAGCACCGTTTGTCGCGCGGCCGCAGGGACCTGCGACCAAGCCGAAAATTGCACGGGTTCATCCGGCGCTTGTCCCGCCGATGCCTTCAAGTTGAACACCACGGTTTGTCGTGCCGCCGCCGACGTTTGCGACCAAGCCGAAAACTGCACCGGATCGGCCGCGGCTTGTCCCATGGATGTGTTCAAACCAAACACCACGGTGTGCCATCCGCAAATGGGAGCATGTGACGCCGAAGAAACGTGCACGGGCACGGGAGCAGCTTGTCCAACCGACATGCCTGAACCGGCAAACACCCCGTGTCGCGCAAGTATGGGCACATGCGACGTCGCCGAAGTTTGTGATGGTACATCGAACGCGTGCCCCACAGACGGCTTCCAAGCGATGGGCTTTGTTTGTCGCGCACCTGTTGCAGGAGGATGCGACATAGGCGAAGTGTGCAGCGGTTCGGGTCCCAACTGCCCCACCGACGCGGTTCAACCCGTAGGCACCGTTTGTCGCTTGGCGGATGACGTCTGTGACGTTGAAGAAAAGTGCAATGGGACCAACACGTGTCCCGCTGATGTCTTCGTTGCCAACACCGTCGTTTGCCGACCTGCTCCAGGTGGCTGCGACGTTGAAGAAAAGTGCACGGGCTCTGCTGCGGCTTGCCCGGCCGACGTACTCAAAGGAGCTGGCGTCACTTGTCGCACCGCTGTCGCGGGCGGCTGTGACATTGCCGAGACCTGCGACGGCGTCGCGAGCGCGTGCCCCAGTGATATGGTCGCAGCGGCGAATACGCCGTGTCGCCCCGCTGTGCCAGGTGGATGCGATATCGCAGAAACGTGCGACGGTACAGCCAACACCTGTCCCAGCGATACCGTCCAATCTGTAGGCACGCTTTGTCGTGCTGCGGTTGGCGAATGCGACGTTGCGGAGAACTGCACCGGGACCAACGCGTGTCCCCCCGATGGGTTCAAATCACTCGGTGCTGCCTGCGGTGATGCCCAAAGCTGCACGGGTACAACTCAGACAAACGCTGACGAATGCGATGGAATGGGAGCATGCACCGACAAGGGCACTACCTCGTGTGGAGCCTACGTTTGCGATACGAACGCTTGCTTCACGAACTGCACCACCGATGCCCAATGCTCAGGCACCAATACCTGCGCCAGCATGGTGTGCGGACCCTGATTCCCGCCCGATTCCCGCCACGAACTTGACCCCACCCGCATCCGCATGATCTTGTCCTGCCGCGAGTCACTCCTCGCGGCCGGTCCTCATGTCACCCCTCGCTCGTGCCGTTTGTCTCTTCGTTCCCGTCGCGGTTGTCGCGTGCGGCAACGTTGAAGATCCTCCCGGCCGAGCGCTCGATCGCCCTCCCGTTGTGGCCAAACTCGAGCTTCCTGCACCTGCTGCTTCAATCTCCGAAGCACCTGCCGAGAAAAAGTCTGTCGACGACGAACCTGGTCACGGCGCAAAAATCGCGAGCATCGCCATGCGTACGTGGATCTACGTCGCACCCACCGATCGCTCGACGAAACTTGGATACTTGCGCGCTGGTGCCGTGGTCGATCGCGCGGAGAACTCAGCCGGTACGAAGAACTGCGAAGGTGGTTGGTACCGTATCGCTCCACGTGGCTACGTTTGCGTCGGCAAAGGTGCGTCTCTTGATATTCGCCACCAAGTCGTTCAAGCGGCGCTGCGCGGTCCAGATCGATCCAGCACGTTGCCCTACAACTACGTGATGTCGCGGTCGCCCCCGCCGCACCTCTATTTCCGTTTGCCATCCGTTGAAGATCAAAAGCGCAGCGAAGGCGACATGAGCGGCCGTGCGCCTCGAATCCCCGACGTGCCGATCGACGACGTACCGCCGTTTCTCGCCGAAGGGCATGATTTGCCCAAACCCTACGGTGCCGTCGAGGCGCTTCATTACAGCGTGCATGCGGGACGCGCCAAAGAAGCGTCCGCGTTCGGGCTCATCACGGCGTTCAATTGGACAAACCGAACGTTTGGCCTGACCACGGAACTGGATCTCATCGCTCTCGATCGCACCAAACCGGCCAAGATCAGCGCGCTTCACGGGGCAGTCGTGAGCAAAGACAAACCTGGCATCCCGGCTGTCGTCATCCACTACGACGCTCCCAAGCTGATCGTCGGGACGAACGGTCGCATGCAAGAGGACGGGAAAGTTGCGTTTCGAACGGGCGTTGTTCTCACGGGAAAAACGCAGGGTGGGGAACGTGGCCTCTGGGAAACCGTTGATGGATATTGGCTTCCGGCAGAGTCGATGAAGATCGCCGATGTGCGTCAGGACCAACAGGGCTTCGCCAAGAGCGGCAAGAAGTGGATTGATGTTTCGATCCGCAAACAATTGCTCGTCGCTTACGAGGGCACGCAACCGGTCTTCGCTACGATCATCTCGTCAGGGCGCGGTGGCATGAGCGATCCAAGCAACTCGACTGCGACGATACGCGGTACGTTTTTCGTCCATGCCAAACACGTCTCGGGCACGATGGACGGCGAAGAAGGCTCGGACAGTTTCGATCTCCGCGATGTCCCGTACATCCAATATTTCCACGAAGGATACGCGCTTCATGGTGCGTATTGGCACGACGAGTTTGGCAAGGATCGGAGTCATGGGTGCGTCAATCTTGCCCCGGCCGATGCCAAATGGTTGTTTGACTGGACAGACCCTGTCGTGCCTCCCGAATGGCATGGAGCCGTGAACATGGAAGGCGGCACGATGATCTGGGTCCACGGCGGATAGTTCTTCCGGGACGAACGTAGGGGTCCGGCGTAGGAACGTAGACAAACGGTGTTTGAAACTTAGAACCGAACGCGAAGCGATCCGCCCAGAGGACCGATCGTGAGCGTCGTCGAAGCGGAGCGGGGATTGTTCTGCACGAGACCGATGGTGAACAATGTTGTTCCGGCGACGAACATCGCTCCTCCGATGGCCATCAGTGTGACGGGAAAAACCGCCGATTTTTGCGCACATGGCGTGCAGTTTGTTTTTCCTGACGCTTCATTCGCCATGTACACCGCCACGCCCACGCCCGTGGTGATCATGCCTCCAGCCATGAAGGCAAACCCGGATTTGACCTTGGTTTGCCCAGGAGGTGGAAGAGGTTCGAGCGCAAACGTTGCGGAAGGGATCGCGACGAGCAGGATGGTCGCGACAAACGACATGAGCCACGCCCGTGCGTGTGGTCCGGGACGAACCTGCGTGAAACGGGCGTGAAAGTGGGTCACTTGCAGCTTGCGGGCATATTTGCGCCCTTGAGCATTCCGCGAACGGCCGACAGGGCCTGCTTGCCTTGGGGCGAGTTGACGAGGCCATCGCAAAGTGCTGCGGCACTGAGCAACGTGCCTTTTTGATCGAGCGGGGCGGAGTTCGCGTTTCCGCGAAGCGCGTTGCAACATGCGCGAACACCCGTGGGATCGCCGCCGCCGGTGCCTTTCACTGCGGCGTCTGCAGCGGCATCCGATGCATCTGCGCCAGCGTCTTCTTCAGTTGTCAGCGCGAGCGGAGCAGCCGAGGGCGTTGGCGTGGGCGTCGGGGTGGGCGTCGGCGTCGGAGCGGCCGACGGCGTTGCCAACGTTTCGTCTTCTTTTTTGTCGCAACCTTGGACGGCGAACGCCAAGGCAAACGGGAGAACGGCAGCACAGAGGGCGGTGATGAAGCGCGAGTGGTTCATGTTGGTCCTGGAATATCGCGTTCGCCCGACGTGGGCGAGTTTTTGACGTTCACCGCGGCGCTCTGGCTCGACTGAAACACAACCAGCAACGAGCCACGATGCCACGCTTTGTCGAGGGCACGATGTTTGGCTGAAATGCACGTCGCCTGCAAGACCCTACGCACGCTCTGACCTCGCACGGATCGTGCTCCACGCGTGCGCCAGATCTTCTCGACGCAGTGCGCCGCGTTCACTGACAAGCGGCTGGCCAACCCACGGGCGTCAGCAGTTCACGCACCTTGTCGAGGTCCTTGCGGCCGTTGTTCTTTTCGATGGCTTCATGACATGCCGCCAACGCTGCTTTCCACGTGGCTTTGTGTTTGTCTGGTACGTTCCCCAGCGTTGCGTTGATCTCATTGC
>JBGAOI010000674.1:0-4462 GCA_044221885.1 Polyangium sp. (in: bacteria) | reverse complement strand
AATACCGAATCGGGATCAAGTGATTCGAGCGGCGCGCAATTGATTCAATGAAATCCTGGCACGGAGGATTTTCTTAGGAACGCAAGGGCTGGTCGCAATTCGTGGGACGGTCCTTGCGCGAGCCGTAGTTCTTGACCATTCGACAAAGTCACGAGCAGCCAGCGGTGTTCAAACCCGCGTTCATTTTCTTGAGCTTCCAGGCCATCGATGACGGGCGTAGCAATCGAGGCAATGTCTGAAAACGGAAACGTTCGCGTATGGCCGCGAGTTTCCTGAATGATGAGTTGTTGGGCGACATCGATACGCGTGGTGCCGTGTTTGAAACTTTCGCGGCGCATGGCGTAATTGGCCACGATGATTCCAATGGTCCAGATGACCGCAACGATGAGCATGGCCATGGGCGCGGCACGCATGAGCACGATAATGCCAATGACGACGGAGAGCACCGTTGCAATGGCAGACACGAGGTAGACAAACGGATCGAAAATACCGCCAGGACAATGGCATACCAAGACAAACGGGCCGTCGGTCACGATATGGCCGCGATTGTTTTCGAGGAGTGTTTCGCGATCGTGCACAGGAGATTCGTCAATCGCGAAGTTTTTCGCGGAGAAACCCAAGAACGCGGTCGAGAGCTTGTTTGGTGGGATGACCTTCTTTGTCGACGAGATCGTTGGTGACGACCGAATGCGCAATACGTTTGATGCCCCAAGGATTGCCAGGGCCAGAATCGATTTCGATACCTTCGAAGGCTTCGCCCAAGTTTTCTCGCAATGATTCAAAACGTTCTGGCGGGCACATGAAATCGTGTGTGAATCGCAATCCCAAGACTTTGGCCCCTTTGGCGCAACGTTCTTTGACGATAGCGAGATTGGCATCCGAAATGTGCATACCTGCGCGACGTTTGTTGCCAATGGCAAAAGGTAACGACGGCTGACACAAAATGGGCGCCACGACAAATGGATCGACCATCAGCGTCAATGCAAAATTCCCCGTGAGGCACATACCGATGGCTCCGACGCCTTTGCCTCCTGCCGATTCATGCGCATGGCGGCACAAACCACGCAACCAATCGGTAATGGGACTCGATTCATTGGACGCCAGCACGTGAAATTCATGGGAAATGCATGCTCGGGCGATGACTCCCATGGCCGTCGTAAAACGATGCGGTTTTCCTGGCGTGCCAAATAGCTGCGGCAGAAATACCGTAAAACCTTCGGCCGCAACACGTTCCGCGAATTGAATCACCGATGGGGTGAGTCCCGGAACTTCGGTGGCAATGACGACGGCTGGTCCTTCACCACGCTGGTATACGTCCCGCGTTTCGCCATTGTGGGTAAAGGGTGTTCTCGTAAAACCTTGGATATCAACCGTCATGTCATTCCTCGGAAGCTCAGGAGGAGCGTGCAGTTTCGTCCGAAGCAGGCCAAACGCGTTGGAAACCGAGGCCGACGATTTTGCCATCGTTGCGTTCGACCAATGCCCCGAATCGACACTTTTCGACGAGAATCCCATCGTGAATATGATCGTCGGTGGTAAAACGAACGCGTTGGCCTTCCGCGAGGTGCTCGAATACCCGCGCGCTTTCGGCAATGCGCATAAACGTCGTGGGCACGACGGCATCTGTCGGTTTTGCCGATGAGCGACGAATGCGACGCACGACATTGTCACTGACATACACGTCGAGTTCGTCTCCGCGAACGAAGATGATGATCCCGGTCTGGGAAATACCGCCATCGGTGGTAAACGAGACGACGTCGCCAGCTCCGGATTCCGTGGACGCGCGGCCACCGAGCCTTTGCCTAATGCGGTCGACGGAGGGCGTGGATGCCGCAGGAGAAAGGACGGGAAGCGCGAACTTTCGGTTCATGGGCGAGAGGATAACCTGGGCGTGGGCGTAGGGGAAGGATTCTCGCCGCTTGAACTACTTTTTCCCCGTAGGTACACGACCGAGCGCCTCGACGAGACGATCGCGCATGACTTCGGCGAAAAGTACACTCGCGGCAATGGATACATTGAGCGACCGTACGGAGCTCAATCCGGGAATTGCCACGAGCGTATCGCATTGCGCTTTGGCTCGTTCTGACAAACCTTCGCGTTCATGTCCGAGCACGACGACGAGCGGACGCTTGTACGTGCACCCAATCGCATTGACGGTCGCTTCGCTTTCCGCACCAACGACGGTAATGCCTCGAGCGCGCAGACGACCCAGTGTGTCCGGTAAATCGGTTGTCCGGGCGAACTCGAGTTGTTCGGCGCCACCTTCAGCCACGCGAATCGCATCGGCGGGTAAACCTGGATGAGGCGCGGGGGCCCCAAGAAGGGCCGCGTCCATGCCAAAAAATGCGGCACTTCGAAGAATCGCTCCGATATTGTATGGATTGCGAATACGTTCCAAGGCAATGGCCGTCCCTCGCGTGCGCACCAGCATGTCGGCGAATTCTTGAAGGTTTTGCCAAATTCGCGGTTCTACTTCCAGGCACACACCTTCATGATTTTTCGTCCCTGAAAACCGGCTGAGCTCTTCATCGGACGATTCGACACAGGGGATGCGATGTGCTACTGCCCAGCGCTCGAGGTTCGCAAGCGATCGGCGCAAATCACGATGGTACGCAACGCGAACGATATTTTCGGGACGGCGTTCGAAGTAAGCCAAACTTGCCCGAAAACCGTACACGATTTCGTTCGCGTCCGGGCGACGCGCGGGGGATTGTTTTCTCATGGGGATTCGTGGCGCAGGATCAATCAGTTTGGCGTGGGCATATCACAACCGAAGACAATGTCGAGGTCTTTGACGATGCCGTTCTTCAAGCTGTCACAAGCCGGACCATAGAAGATGATCTGGTTCTTCCCGGCATCGTACTCCCAGCCGTTCATCACGTCCCGTGGAACCTTGTTCACGTTATCGAAAAAGACAAAGATGTCGTTGGGATTGGGTGGAACGCTATCGAGCGAATATGTGCAGGACAGCGTGGCTTTCGCAATGGTCGACAAAGCAGCATCGAGGCTTGCTTGATCCGAAGCGTCATAATACTTGTTTGCCCCGGCGCTGGGTACTCCACCCGCAACGGCGAACTTGTCCATCTGGGCCGGATCAACGCCCGCACCGAAACCAATGACGAACGTGGGAACACCGGCCATCGTGAACATCGTATTGATAACTTGCTCGGTGGTTGCGTCACTGCCACACGTTTCTTTGCCGTCGGTAATCAGCACGGCGTAACTTTTGCGTGTCGTATCAAGAAACGCAGGTTCCGTCGTGGCTTGTTGCATTCCCGTTTGAATGTTCGTCACACAAGGTCCGCTTGGATAGAGCGCATTCCCGGTTTGCAGAGCTTTGGTCATCATTGTTTGAATGGCCATTTCATTGCCTGGACCCACGGGAATCGGAATCTTGTCTTGTTGACAATTCGGCGTGACTTTATCGGGAAAGAGCGTCAAGCCAAACCGAATTTGCCCTACGAAATCGGTGGTCATCTTGTTGATGGCAGCCACAGCGATTTTCCACTTGTTCGACATTCCCACGGCATCCGTCATCGAACATGATCGGTCGACCACGAGAAGCATGTTCGGCGGAACCGGATCCACCTTGGCTTCCTGTGCTCCGCATGCCCCTCCCGGAACGCATGCCAATGTCGCCGGGTCGCACACCGTACCCGCATCACAATCGGCGTCCGTGGCACACTTGCCAGGGTCGAGACAAACGTTTGACTTGCCACAGATTTGTGGCGCGACACATGCTGGATTGCAGCCAAGCGGCCCTATGCCGCCACCACTCCCGCCATCGCCGCCGTTTCCACCGGCTGACGTATTCCCCCCTTTCCCTCCAGATCCAGAACCCGTATTTGTCCCATCACCACAGCCGATGACAACGGCTCCGATAATGGCAACGCATGAAACCCAAGGATAGAAATATTTTTGTGCCATGCCGCCAAGCTTATCGAAATCTACCGTTGCCCCACAATAAGAATCGTTATTCCTTGAATCCTTACGAGACTTATCACTGGCGATGACATGTCCGCCCATCACCTCGAGTGACATCGTGTTGTGCAGGTGTTTGAAATCTGACGAAAATTTTGCGACCACACGCCCATGTTCGTCGGGAACGCCACCGCGCTGACGCTCGACATAATCATGCCCAAGTCAATTCATCCTAGAAAACCTCGCCCTAGAGTTGCTATGATTCATCCGAGCCAATGATGACGGATGCCGCCAACCCACCGCTCGACGCCAGTGTCAAGCGCGTTCTCCTCGTCGAAGACAGCTCGACGTATGTCTTTGCGTTGCGGAAGATCTTGACCACGCTCGGGGCGTCTGTCGTGGTTGTGGGAACACTCAACGCCGCACGTCTGGAACTAGCACGTGAACGTTTCGATGTGGTGCTGCTCGACCTGAATCTCCCCGACAGTTCCGGCCTCGAAACCCTGCAAGATGTGATCTCCACGTACGATTTGCCGACGGT
>JBGAOI010000673.1:4190-4463 GCA_044221885.1 Polyangium sp. (in: bacteria) | reverse complement strand
GGCGAGCGACGCACAACTATCATCACGCGCATACGGCCAAAATCGTCGGGGCTCAGATTGGTTCGTATCCTGTGATGACTGTGGAAATGTGGCGTCGCGCTTCCCGAGGCAAACGCATGGCGTATGCGATTGCTCGACATCCGCTCAACATTCTTTTCGGATACTTGACGATTTTTCTGGGAGGTATGTGTATTGGCGCGTTTGTCCGAAATCCCCGAGAGCATTGGGACTCGGCCATCGCGTTTGTCGTTCACGTCGCGTTGCTGATCGCAT
>JBGAOI010000673.1:0-4180 GCA_044221885.1 Polyangium sp. (in: bacteria) | reverse complement strand
GACGAACCATCTGACACCTCCGCAATCACGAGGTGTTGCGACGACCAGTTGAATCCGCCCTGGGATCCGCGGTCGCTGTGAACGATGACGCCAGCGACATCGCCGCGAAGGGCGGCGGCGTTGCTGATCGCATTGACGTATTTCTTTGGCGTTGAAATGGCCATGTTCGTGCTCGTCGGGCCGCTGTTTATTGCGTGTGCGCTGGGATCGTATCTTTTTTACGCCCAGCACAATTTCCCTGGCGCGTACATGCAGCCCCGCCAAACCTGGACGTTTGCCCGAGCGGCCATTGAATCGTCGAGTTTCATGCGTTGTGGCGCTCTCATGAGCTTCTTTACGGGCGATATCGGGTATCACCACGTTCACCATTTGAATGCGGCCATTCCGTTTTATCGCTTGCGCGAAGCCATGGCGGCGATTCCGGAACTCCAGGTCGAACCTCAAACGAGCCTGTCACTTCGCGATATTCGCGCGTGCTTCTCGCTCAAGCTCTGGGATCCTCAAGCTGGAAGAATGGTTGGATTTCCGGCCGAATAGCTGATTTTCTCGGCCTGAAAAAACGTTGGCCAGGCAATGCGGATGCGGGGGCTGCAAGCGGGCCCAGTTCGCAGGCGTGATGCTTTACGCGCGGCCGCGAAGCATCAGATGCCAATACAGGAACGGCAAACCATATCGCTTCAGCAAATACATGTCGTACCGTTCTTCTTGCGTATTGATGTAGGGAATCGAGGGCGTTGGTTTGCCATCGTAATCGAATTCGGCCAAAAGCACGTGATCGTGTGACGTCACGAGCGGGCACGAAGAATAACCGTCGTACTTGGCGGTGGGCTCTTTGCCCTCCATGACCGCAAGGAGATTCTCGACCAGCACTGGCGCTTCTTTTCGAATGGCCGCTCCCGTTCGGGATGTCGGCAAGGAAGATGCGTCGCCAATGCAGAAAATATTGGGGTATTGCGGGTTTTGCAGCGTGAACTTATCCGCGCTCGCCCAGCCCTCGGGTGTGGCAATGGGGCTATGTTTGATGAAATTCGGCGCGCTTTGATGAGGAACCGCATGGAAGATGTCGTAAGGAATCGTGATCCGTTCGGCTTTCCCTTCGACAGTGCGTGAGAACACGGCCTCTTTGCGATCCCCGTGGACTTCCACCAAGTCGTGCTCGAAACGTGTGTCAATGCCATAACGGGCAACGACGCCTTCCAATACGGCGCGGAATTCCGCGACGCCGAAGATTGCCTTGCCGCCCGAAGCAAAAATGACGTGGCTATGTTTTGCGACGTGGCGCCTCTGGAAATGGTCGCACGCCAAATACATGATTTTTTGCGGAGCTCCCGCGCATTTGATGGCTCCGGTCGGGTGATTGAAGAGCGCCGTTCCTCCGCGGAAATTTTCGATGAGTCGCGCAGTTTTCGGAGCGAGCTCGAACAAGTAATTGCTCGAGACACTTTCCGTTTTCAGGGCTTCCCGTAATCCCGGCACCCGATCCCAATCGAGTTGGATTCCTGGGGCGACGACGAGAAAATCATAACCGACTTTTCTTCCCGAACGCGAAGTGACCGTTTGGGCGACCGGATCAATTTCCTCGACAAACTCTTTGATCCACTTGGCACCTGACGGAATATAGTCGACTTCATTGCGTACGGACTCATCGGCAGAAACCAATCCCGCACCCACGAGCGTCCACAACGGTTGATAATAGTGCTTTTCCGACGGTTCGAAGATTGCGATATTGTCGACGTCTGCTCGGGCCAAACGCGCAGCAACCGTAATGCCTGCTGTTCCACCACCAATGATCACGACGCGATATCGTTCCTTGGCTGTGTTTGGTTTGTGAGGGGTATGTACGTCCGTGTGCATGGCAGTCATCTGCGTGCGTCCTTTTTTTCGATCCACCAAAACTTCTTCGCGACTTTTTCGCAACTTCGCAACATGCGTGCCAGTCGACGCAAATCGAATCGCGGTGTTTTTCGCGCAGTCAGCCTCAAATGTAAAGTGAAACGGTTGGCCCAGATGTTACGCTGCTGTTTCACGAAGATTTCGTGGTTGTGTCAGAGGGTGTCTATCAGGCGTTGCATGTTGACCAACTCGCGCTAAAGCGCATGGTGATGATCGAGCCGCCTCAGCGAATTTCGTGGCTGACTGCACTGTTTCTCTGCGGGATCGTTACTGGTTGCAGTCGCGGGCAACCTCCGCCTGAAGCTCATTCTCCGCCTCTGAGCTCGACGACCCAGCCCATGTCGAGCACGGCGTCGAGCGTCGGGACAAACCTTGTTGCGACCGTAGAGCCCGGTGCACAGTCTCGTTCAGCTCGAGCTTCCGACGAACGATGGCAACGGGCGCAGGGCGAGGATCTCGCGGACAAACAGGCGCTTGCGGATGCGCTTGGAGCGTCGGGCCTCGTGGACGCTTTGGACGATGGCGGCGAAATGACCGCAACGGCGCTCCTGTGTTTGCCCCTGGCGGACGATGCGGACTTGGCACTTGGACCACTCGCGAATCGTTTACCGGCAGTGCCGCAAGAGTTGCGCGAAGCGTATCTGACGGCGTTTTTGGGCATTGCGGGTCGGCCGGAGCGGGCGCGAGAAAATTTGGATCATGAAGGCGCGGCTCGAGCTGGGGAGGCGTTGATCGCAGCCGCAAAAAACGAGGCACTTCCTCGAGAACACCGAGCGCTGGCCATTTCTGCGGCTCGGGCGCTGGCCGAGAAGAAGCTTGTCGATGCCGCGAAAATCCCGACGGATTTGGATCCCAGGTGATCGATTCGGCGTCCCGAAACATCCAATTGACCGTGCAAAACGGCTGGTTGTGCAATCGAGTGACGGCAAGTGTTTTCTTTTGATTCAGATTGAGCTAACTTCGCGTTCGTGACGACTCCCTACGCGAGCGAAGCATTTTTGCATCAGATTTTGGCGAAAGCGCATGCGGCCGAAGCGAGCGATGTGCACTTGAAAGTCGGCCAGCCGCCAGGGGCTCGCGTTCGCGGCGATATCGTGTATTTCCGCGCCGAACCTCTCGAACCGAAGGATACCGAGGCGCTCGCGCGAATCATTCTTGCCCAACGTTCACCATCACGTGCTTCGCTTGCGGGAATTCGTGAAGCTGACGTTTCTTACGAAGTGCCGCACCTTGGGCGTTTTCGCGTCAATGTGTACTTGCAACGAGGTTCTCTGGCGATCGTCATGCGAGTGATTCCGCGAGAGTGTCCGACATTCGAACAGTTACGTTTGCCAGCTTCCGTGCGTGCTTTGGCGGACAAACAGCGCGGGTTGGTCCTGGTCGTCGGACCGGCTGGACAGGGCAAATCGTGGACGCTGGCGGCAATGATCGCGCATATCGTGGCGACGCATGCAAAACACGTCGTCACGATTGAAGATCCCATTGAATTCGTGCATGCAGATGCGCGTTCGAGCGTGAGTCAGCGGGAAGTCGGAGCCGATACGAATACCTTCACGACAGGAATTCGTGCCGCATTGCGACAAGATCCCAATGTATTGTTGGTAAGCGAGATTGACGAAAGCGCAACGATGGACATCGTGCTTCAAGCGGCAGAAACCGGTCATTTGGTACTCGCGGCGATGCACACGGCCGACGTTGAACGCACGATTGGACGAATGTTGTCGATGAGTCCAAATCCCCAGGAAACACGCGATCGATTGAGTGAATGTTTGCAAGCCATTGTTGCACAGCGCTTGCTGCCGCGTGTCGATGGCAATGGTCGCGTGCTGACGACGGAAGTGCTTTTGACGACGAGTTCGGTGCGTAGTGCCATCAAACGGCCGGATCAGAATCCGACCCTACACGAACTCATGGAGCGTGGCGTTTCTCTTTATGGGATGCACCCCTTTTCGGTCGACATTCAACGTCTCGAGAAAGACGGATTGATTGACGCCGAAGTGGCGCGCCAAGCATTGTCGTTTTGAACGAAAAACGATTTCCGTCCCATGACAATGTACATGCACCAACCCACAGGCATCGCACCTGGTGCAGATTGAGTGCGTTGATTTACGTGTGCTCGTGTAGGCCATAACGAGGCGATGCGAGAAAAATGTCCTGAACGATTGCGCACATGCGAAATTCTGTCATGTGTCATCGTGTATGTCCATGCCGTACGAGTGCTTGGGCATTTTCTTGAGGGAGAAAAAACGTGAAACGTGCAATGGCTTCATTGTTTGGACTTGGCTTT
>JBGAOI010000672.1:0-4470 GCA_044221885.1 Polyangium sp. (in: bacteria) | reverse complement strand
ACCGAACATTGGTGAATCTATCGTTCTGTCAGTCATGATTTCGGAAGTGTGACGTGGCGAAAGGCGCGGCCAAGCCTACGGAGCGTCCCAAGACAAACCGTCGTCGCCGGAAGATTTTCGTTGCAGTTCTCTTGATTGCCTTGCTGTTTGTCTTCGATCAGCTTGGGATACGCCGTTTGTCGGGGCGCGATTTTCCCGTCACGGATCCTGCGGCCGAAGCGCTGCGTACGCACGTGCTCGAATTGGCCAAACCGGCGTGGAATGGTCGAGTTCCCGGGACGGAGGGCAATCGTGCGGCGGCGCGATATTTGGAAGATGCTCTCAAAGCGGCGGGCGCTGGACCGTTTCCTTCAGCGGGCGGATATCTGGTTTCGTTGCCGGATTCACGATTGGGCCACAATGTGCTGGGGTGGATACCCCCGGATGATCCTTTGTCATCGTCCGGTGTCATCGTTTTGGGAGCGCATTTTGATCATGTTGGACCTCAGCCCGAGGGGGTTTTGCTCGGTGCGGATGACAACGCGTCTGCCGTTGCTGTGGTTTTGGGCGCGATTCCGCAACTTTTGGCGATGAAGCCGCGACCGTATGGAATTGCGATCGCCTTTTACAATACCGAAGAAGCGTATTTCGGAACGTCTCGGCAGGGATCACGCGCATTTGCCGAAGCATTGCCGCCCGAAATTGGTTCCTTGAAGTCCATTCGTTTGTCCATTGCGCTCGACCTCATTGGCGGCGTGATTTGGCGACGAACCGCGGATTCCATTTATGCCTGCGGCGCTGAAAAGACGCGCGGTTTGCCCGCGATGGTGGACGACGTTCACGAAGACGGGCTCAACGTTTTGCGTCTTGGGATTCATTCAGTCGAGAATATCCCTGGATATCGACCGACGGCATTTTCCGACTACGATGTTTTTCGAGACAATCGGGTCCCATTTTTGTTTTTATCGAGCGGCCGAACACCTCGATATCATCACGCGACGGATCTTCCAGACACGCTTTATTACGATCGCATGGCGCGCACGTCGCGATGGATTGCGAAACTCGTCGAACGAACATCACAATCGAAAGAATCGCTCGTTTTCGATGCCAAGGGTGAAGATTATGCCGCCGAACGTGATGCTTTGCGGTGGGCCTTGCAAGACGCGGTGAAACCTTGGCGTTCCGTTGCTGGGACCAGCCCAATGACTGCAGTGCGACTGCTGGGAGATCGCTCGCGCCTCGAAGCGATGAACGAGCCACTCCACGTATGGACGCCCGACGATACGTTGGCCATTGAACGCGCTAGTTTTCGCCTTCAGTGTTTGCTTTATCAATACCCCATCTGCTTTACGCTCTGACTGAGATCTTCTACAGTAGTCATTACGATGCGTCATTCCTTCTATGCTTCGATGGCTAGCCTTGCGGCAGCTTGTGTTCTCGCTGCGTGCGGTCGGACAAACCTGGATGATATTTTCGATTCGTCAAACCCAGCGGGAGGTCCTGGGGCCGGGGGCGATGGTTTGTCCGGAGGTGCCGGTGGCGTGGGTGGTGTGGGAGGAATCGGCGGTGTCGGCGGAAACGGCGGTGGGGTCGGGGGCGCGGGCAATACCGGTGGAATCACATCGAGCTCCAGCAGCGGCGTTGGAGGTAACCCGGGTTTTTGCGGCGATGGCCTCGTGGGTCCTTTCGAAGAATGCGACGACGGCAACTTCGATCCGAATGATTCCTGCGTCGATTGTCGTGTCGCAACGTGCGGTGACGGCATTGTGTGGACCGGTGTCGAACAATGCGACGACGGCAATTTCAACACGGGCGATGAATGCCCCAAGTGCAAAAAAGCATTCTGCGGCGATTTCTTTGTCTGGGTCGGCGTCGAACAATGCGACGACGGCAATACGACAAACGGCGACGGTTGTTCGAGCACGTGCCAGCTTCCTGCTTGCGGCAACGGAATGCTCGACGTGGGCGAACAATGCGATGACGGCAATCCCAACCCCAATGACGCGTGCATTGGCTGCATCAAAGCACAATGTGGCGACGGGTTTGTCTGGGTAGGTGTCGAACAATGCGATGACGGCAA
This sequence comes from Polyangium sp. (in: bacteria), assembly GCA_044221885.1. GTDB lineage: Bacteria > Myxococcota_A > Polyangia > Polyangiales > Polyangiaceae > Polyangium. The sequence goes on along the minus strand of JBGAOI010000672.1, from coordinate 2,411 downwards.
TACGATCGATGGCGATGGTTGTTCGAGCAAATGTACATTGTCGAAATGCGGTGACGGAATCCCCGATCCTGGCGAACAATGCGACGACGGCAATCCCAGCTCCAACGATGCCTGCATTGCTTGTGTCAAAGCGCAATGTGGTGATGGGTTTGTCTGGACTGGCATCGAACAATGCGACGATGGCAATTTGATCGACGGCGACGGCTGTTCGAGCAAATGCACGCTGCAAACGTGTGGCAATGGGATGGTCGATCCCAATGAACAATGCGACGACGGCAATACGAGCGGCAATGACGCCTGCATCAATTGCGTAAACGCCAAATGTGGTGATGGGTTTGTCTGGACAGGCGTCGAAGAATGCGACGACGGAAACGTAACCAACGGCGATGGGTGTTCGAGCGTTTGTCTCTGGCCGAAATGCGGCGATGGCAACGTCGATCCCGGTGAAGAATGCGACGACGGCAATACGAACAATGGCGACGGTTGTTCCAGCACCTGCAAGCTTGGCAAGTGCGGGGACGGGTTTGTTGATCCAAACGAAGCATGCGATCTCGGTTCGCAAAACGCCGATCGACCCGCGCTACGCGTGAAACAGGGCAACTTGCAGTTTGCCGTTCGTCCCATCGATCGATCTGCCAGTGTCGTGACGTTTTACGCCTATGGATCAGGGAGCAGCCACACGGGCTACGAGGTTCTTCAAGGCAGCCGGATCTACTTCTACCGCGAAACCACGACCGGCAACTTGAACCTCATGTTCCACCACGGCATCGACAAGACGTCGACCGGACAAACTCAGCCTCCTGGCCAGGTATTTTGGAACGTTGCGGGTTTGCCCAACTCCGTTGTGGTCCTCGTGGCAGACGACAACGCGGGCGAGGTCGCGAAAACATCCCCCACGACACTCACGACACAGTGGAAATTCCAGAACAATTCCGACGGCGGCGCCATTGGCGTCTTCCCATTCCCAGGCAATTTCACGGTGACGATCGCGCCGACCATCTCGGGAGCGATCAACAACTGGTCTTGGATCAACGGGGACGAAGTTCTGACATCGCTGAATCTCACGCAAACCGTTGAGATTACTGCATTCTCGACACCTTCGGCGTGTCGCCTCGATTGCACCGTCCCGGCGTGCGGCGACGGAGTCCTCGATGGTGGTGAAGTTTGCGATGACGGCAACACGGTAGGCGGTGATGGTTGTGCCGCCAACTGTGGATCGCTCAATTGAGCTTCATCGTGGCCCTTGGTTTGGGGATGTTTCTCTTGGACGGCATGACAGGGTGCGTTTGTGCATCGGATCATGCTAGCGTCGTCCGCGGAGATTATCGGAGACGATGCCTGCAAACATCGATCAGATGCTGAAGGTTTGTCGCGAAGTGATCGCGCCGCTCGTGCGTGCGGATCAAGGTGAAATTTACCTCGTCGCGGTAGAGCCCGAACAAATCACGCTGCACCTTGCGGGCATGTGTGCCGGGTGTCCGGGCGTAAACCTGACGGTCAAAGGCGTCATCGAGCCTGCGGTGCATGCGGTCGCCCCAAGTGCACGGGTTGTCGTCTCGGCCGGAATTCGCATTCCCGAAGGCGCATCCGTCATCAGTTGATCGTCGTCGACGTTTGAGTGACCGATCGGCTTCACGATCGACCAGCGTGCGATGGACAAAACGAAGAAGGCGAGCCTGTTTGGAGCTCGCCTTCGTTGCGTTTGTCGGATGTCCTAGGGACAAACCTACATCACTTCTTCTTCTTCTTGTCGTCCTTCGCGGGAGCGGGAGGCGGTCCTGGCGGTGCGTCTTCGCCTCGCGCGGCTGCACGAACGGCGGGATCGACGTCGTCTTCCACGACGGGCTTGTTGGCGCGCAACGCGTCGATGTTGTTCAGCGTTGCGAGTTCTTCGTAGACGAACGCGGCCGACGTTTCACCACGTTCGACCAAACGGAAGTGCGTGGTTTCGTCTTTCCAATCGACGGTTGTCACGTAGATTTGCTTCTCGGGGGCGGCTGGGATCACACGGCCTACCGAGCCGAACTGCGCGGTCAGTTTGACCGCGGCATCTTGGAAGTTCTTGCCGTAGGCGCTCTTTTCGGAGAACGGGACTTCGTCGATGATTTTCCAGAGCCGATCCTGGATGAAGAAGAAATACCGCGTCTCGCCTTTGCGGTTGAGTTGCAGCATCGACTCTTTGTTGCGGTAGCTGAATTCGCCTTTGAGTGGTGTGTTATCGAGCGCAACGGGGAGGTTGCCAAAGTCGATACGGCTGCGACGGAAGATGCTCTTTTCTTCCCCGACCTGCAGGTCGAGTTGCTTCATTTTGATGCCCGGCGACGTGGCTTGATAGATCGGCTTGTACTCGGTATCGAGCATCTTATCGATGACCGCGTGGGTCTCTTTGACGCTCAGACCCCAACGCAAAC
>JBGAOI010000671.1:0-4474 GCA_044221885.1 Polyangium sp. (in: bacteria) | reverse complement strand
GTCGCTGGGTGTGGATGCCGAGCGCGCCGTTGCTGCGATGAAGCGCGCGCAGATTTTGTTGCAGTCAGGTGAAGAGCGATTGCGTTGGCCGCATGCTCTCTTGCAAGAACACTTGCTGTCCCAACTGTTTGCCCAGACAGACGCGCCGATGATTCTTCGAGCGGCGGCTGCCGCGTTGGCGCATCACCCGGATGCATCGAGTCGCCGGATCGTGCGCCATCGCGTGACGAATTTACTGCGCGCGGGCGATATCGAGATCGCGGCGGACCTCATGCACAAGTCGATCGCCCGTTCGTGGGGACGCACACGTGATGCACAAGCAACGTTACGTGATCTGTCGCTTTTGGATAATCGGCTCGAGGGTGTGCCGTTGGCGACGCAGAAGCGTTGGCGTGCGGAAGCGTTGCGTCATGCGGGTCGGTTGGAGGAATCGCGGCGTGATGCAGAAGAGGCGCGGCGAACTTTCCACGAAATCGGTGATATTGAAAACGACGCGCATTGTTTGCGGTTGTTGGGCCACGTGGCGAGCGATTTGTCGGCGCCGCTCGAGGGGCGCAAGCTGTTGACGCAAGCGCTGGAAATGTTTCAATCGCTGGGTCAGGTTCATAGCCAAGCGTTGTGTGAGGTTATCATTGGGGAAATTGATTACCTCATGGGGCATCATGACGACGCGATGCGAATGTTGGAGAGTGCGGGAGGCAAGTTCCAAACCGTTGGCGATCGATTGGGTCGTGGTCAGTGTTTGATTTTACACAGCTTTGTCGAGCAATTCGCTGGAGCACCGGAAAAAGCACGGGAACGATTGAAGATCGCGCGGAGTGATTTCGAGGCGATTGGGTATCGCTTGGGAATTGCGCAATGCGATATTGCGTTGGCACATTCGGATCACCGTGAAGGACGCTTGGATGACGCGCGCCGCGTGACGCTCATGACGCGACGCAGTTTCCGCGACTTGGGGACGCCTCGAGGTGAGGCGGGATGCGAGCGTCTTTTGGCAATGATTGCATTCGACGCGGGGCAACTCGAGATTGCCGAAGCGCATGCGCGAGCGGCGAGTGGTTTGTATGATCGCCTCGCGGATCCATGGGGTCAGGTCGAGATGAAGGTGATTGCGGCCGAGATCGCGCTCGAGTGTGGGCGAGTTGATCTGGCGCGTGAAGAATTGGCGGAATGCGATCGATTGCCATTGCATGAAGCGGAACCGAAGCAGCACTTGGCATTGACGCGGGCGTGGTTGGCTTATTACGAGGGCCGGTTTCAGGATGCGGCGCAAGAGATCTGGAAGGCACGCGAAGTGTTCCAGGATCGGATGGGCGCAGGTGATCACACGCCGGAGCTGCTCCGCAAGTATGCGCGAATGAATTGGCCGGCGCCTGCGGGTGAATACATTCAAGCGTGGTTGGCGGTGATTTCGAAGCCGCCTGCACCATCAGCGTGATGAATCAAGAATTCCCATAAATTCTCCCCGTTGTGGCGACGACTGTGGTAAGCTGGTGCCCATGATGCGCAGGCTTGTGGGAATTCTTGGGATATTGGGGCTTATTTCGAGTGTTTCGGCATTTGGAGGCTGCACGCCGACGGAACGAGAATTTTCTTCCGGAGGCGCAGGAGGCGGGTGTCCTGCGGGCTTTGCCGAATGCGACGGCAATCCGGAAACGGTTTGCGAAACGGAGACAGCCGCGAACCTCGAACATTGCGGGGCCTGCGGCAACGTCTGCGCTCCGGCGCTCGATGCGAACATTGCGTGTGTCATGGGCGAGTGCACGATCGCGAGTTGCAACAATGGCCTCGAGAATTGCGATTCGTTTTATGACAACGGCTGTGAAACCAATCCATCAAAGAACTTCGATCATTGTGGTGGCTGCGGATTATCCTGTGAAAATCCGACGGCGATTACGGCGTGTGTGAGCGGCGAATGTCAACTGGCGAAATGCGTCGGGACGAATCTCGATTGCGACATGGTGGGGTCGAATGGGTGCGAAGTGGATCCCAACTCGAATGCCGACCATTGCGGCGGTTGCGGAAAGGCGTGTGCGGGAGCGGAAGCAACAATGGCGTGCGACAAGGGGCAATGCGTCGTTTCCGCATGCAATGCCAATTTCGGAGATTGCAACCTGATGGCCGCGGACGGTTGCGAAGTGAACTTGCCCTCGTCGCCTTATCATTGTGCGGCTTGCGGCAATGCGTGCAACGGTGGTGGATGTCGGAGCGGAGCTTGCGTGGATCCAATCCTTGTCAGCAAAGTCGGTTACGCCGCCGGCCCGCTGGATCTTTTTAAGGGTAACTTGTTCATCGGCTCCCAAAACTCGGACGAAGTTTCGTTGGTCGACGTGTTGTCGGGATCAGCCACGCTCGTCGGCAAGTCGAATTCACAACCCATCAATGACATCTTTGTTGGTTCCAATTTCGTTCTGGTCGCGGGCAACGGTGCCACTCGAATGGATTGGTCCGGGCTGAACCAATTCAAGTATTCAGGTGGAAACTCGCGAAGCGTCGTCACGGACGGGACAAACGTGTACTTCACTTCAACGTCGACCATTCGAATGGGTCCGTTGGCCGGCGGCAACAATGGAACGTTTGTCGGCGCAAATGGAACCATCTACGGGTTGGCGCATGACCAAGGTCTGCTTTTCTGGGGCATTGCCGACGGGACCATCTGGAGTTCTCCAACGAGTATGCCATTGCCCTCGAAACTCGGTGGCGGTCCGCCCATCGCTGGCAACTTTGACTTGGATATGAGTCACATCTATTGGTCATCGTCCGAAGGTATTCACTCGATACCTCGCGTCGGGGGGATGGAGACAAACCTTGCGCCTGCAACGAGTACAGTCCGGGCTGTCGTCGTCGACGCTACGCATGTTTACTGGACGGATGACATGGCTGGACTCGTGCAACGCGTGGCGAAAGATGGTAGCGGAACGCCCGAGATTCTGGCGTTTAATCAAAAAGGCCCCTGGGGATTGGCCCTCGATAACCAATTTGTGTATTGGTCGACGATGGGAACCGGCGAAATCTGGAAATTGCCCAAATAGGCATTGAGGTTCTGGAGCCATGTCCGACCATAAAGCAATCATTGATTGGCGATTCTCTGGCGGTGACTTCAAAGCCGGGGCTTATTCGCGAGAACACACGTGGACGTTCGATGGCGGTTTGACGGTGCCGGCTTCCCCTTCCCCGTCGGTTGTACCGGTTCCGCATTCCAATCCTGCAAACGTCGATCCGGAAGAAGCGTTTGTCGCAGCAATCTCGAGTTGCCACATGCTGACGTTTTTGTTCTTGGCGGCGCGTGCGGGCATTCAAGTCAATAGCTATCGGGACGAAGCCATCGGACACATGACGAAAAACGAAAAACGCATTCCCTGGGTAAGCCTCGTGGAATTGCATCCGGTCATCGAATACGGTGCGAAAACACCGACAGCCGACGAAGAAGAGCGATTGCATCACGATGCGCACGAATTCTGTTTCATTGCCAATTCAGTGAAAACCGAGATTCGAGTGGTCACCAAAAGCCAACCTGCACGAACATCCACGTAGACGGCACATTTCGACACACCCGCCAGCTCGCGCAATCCGGGGCTGCACATTGGGCAACATTTCGCCAATCTCGGTTGCACATCCCGTCGTTTTGGGTGGCGCAACTGGGCCCATTGACGAAAGCAAGGTTGGCACGGCACGTGGGAAGGTTCGACCGGGGTACACGAAAATCCTCTTTCAAATTGGAGATCCTGGCGCTATAGTGGCCACGCAGCGTGCTTGGAACCCTCCTCAACAAGAAGTACCGCCTCGTTCGTCACTTGGGTCAAGGGGGCATGGGAACGGTTTTTGTCGCGGATGATGTCGAATCCAAGCGCACGGTTGTCATCAAGATCCTCGATCCACGAGCGGCCAATTCCGATAGTTTGCGAAGGTTTCGGCGCGAATCTCGAGCAGCAGGGGCGATCCGGAACGAACACATCGTCCAAGTATTCGATACCGGTGTGGACGAAGCTGGCGGTCACCCGTACATCGTCATGGAGCTGCTCGACGGCGAAGATCTGCAACAACTGATTGATCGCGTCGGCCCGCTCCCTCCAGACACGGCGTTACGTATTGCCGCACAAGCGCTCCAAGGTCTGGTTGCCGCCCATGCTGCGGGCATCATTCATCGCGACATCAAGCCGTCCAATCTCTTTTTGGCCCGACAAACGGATGGCTCACGCGTCGTCAAACTGCTCGACTTCGGCATTGCAAAAATTCAGGGTGACCCGACGAAGGCCGCTCAATCCGCGGGAATGACGGCAACGGGCGCGTTGCTCGGCTCCCCGTTGTACATGTCGCCCGAGCAGGTACTGACGCCCAAGGATGTCGATGCGCGCAGCGATATTTGGTCTCTGGGCAGCGTCGTGTATTGTTCGCTGACCGGCGCCGCGCCGCATGTCAACAGCAGCGCCGCCGTTGGCCGATTGCTCGTGACCATTTGCAACGAACCCATTCC
>JBGAOI010000670.1:0-4501 GCA_044221885.1 Polyangium sp. (in: bacteria) | reverse complement strand
CCTTTTGGATGGAACCAACTTCTCCGCCGGTGTATCGGGCCGGTTTTTCGATCTTGTCCAGAAAGTCCGCGTACGGGTGGGCGTCGAGAACACTGGGCGTAGGGGCTTGCACGGGAAAAACCCTCCAAACGTGGTTCTCCGAGGTAGCACGCGAAGAGGCGAGGGAGAAGCTCGACGGTTCGTCGAATTTGCTCTGGTTGCACATTGTGGATTCGGCGACTACGTTGCGAACCCCTGTGTCAAAGCGTTTTGAACTCGTTTCGGGCTTTCAACCTCGCGGTGACCAACCTCGCGCTATCGAAGAAATTTGCGCGGCGTATGGTCAAAACGAGACGTTCCAAACATTGCTCGGCGTCACCGGCAGCGGAAAAACGTTCACTGCGGCAAAAGTGATCGAGCGGTTGCAACTGCCGACGCTCGTCATGGCCCCCAACAAGACGTTGGCGGCCCAGCTTTATGGCGAGTTACGCGAGCTTTTCCCGAACAACGCCGTTCACTACTTCGTCAGCTACTACGATTATTACCAACCCGAAGCGTACGTTCCGTCGAGCGACACGTTCATCGAGAAAGACGCGATCATCAACGACGCGATCGATCGCATGCGTCACGCAGCCACGCACGCGCTGCTCTCGCGTCCGGACGTGCTCATCGTCGCGTCCGTGAGCTGCATTTACGGCATTGGTTCAGCCGAGAGTTACCACGGGTTGCTCATCAAGATGGAGAAGGGGACCGAGTTACGCCGGGACGAACTCCTGCGGAAACTTGTCGACATTCAGTACGATCGCAACGACATCGATTTTCATCGCGGAACATTTCGAGTTCGCGGTGACGTCGTGGAGATTTTTCCGGCGTACGAAGAAGGTGTGGCGGTTCGCGTCGAGTTTTTCGGGGACGAAATCGAAGCGATCAAAGAAGTCGATCCGGTGCGGGGTAAAGTCATCCGCGAGCTCGATCGCATCGCGATTTATCCTGGTTCGCACTACGTCACCGAGCAGCAGCAGTTGCGAAAAGCCATCACGGCGATCCGTGAAGAACTTCGCGACAGGCTCGACTACTACGACAAGGCGGGTCGGTTCCTGGAAAAACAGCGTATCGAACAACGCACGATGTACGACCTGGAAATGCTCGAACAAATGGGCTTTTGCAACGGCATCGAGAATTACTCGCGCCATTTGTCCGGACGAAAACCGGGCGAACCACCGCCCACATTGATCGACTATTTTCCCAAGGATTTCTTGCTCATCATTGATGAATCTCATCAAACGATCCCGCAGGTCGGAGCGATGTACCGCGGCGATCGCGCGCGAAAAGAAACACTGGTCGAGTACGGATTTCGGCTACCGAGTGCGCTCGACAACCGCCCCTTACAGTTTGATGAGTTCGAGACGCACTACAACAAGGTCTTGTTTGTCAGTGCAACCCCCGGGGACTACGAGATCACGAAGACCGGCGGTGTCGTCGTCGAGCAAATCATTCGTCCCACGGGCCTCAATGATCCCATGATCGACGTTCGCCCTGTTGCGGGTCAGGTGGACGATTTGCTCGAACGAATTCGTGAGCGAGTGTCCAGCAATGAACGCGTGCTCGTCACCACGTTGACGAAGCGCATGGCCGAGGATTTGACCGAGTACTACACGGAGCTCGGGGTGAAAGTGCGGTACTTGCACTCGGACGTCGAGACGCTCGAGCGTATCGAAATCCTGCGAGATTTGCGGCGTGGCGAGTTTGATGTGCTCGTCGGTATCAACCTATTGCGTGAAGGTCTCGATCTGCCGGAAGTGTCGCTCGTGGCGATTCTCGATGCGGACAAAGAAGGGTTTTTGCGCAGCACGCGATCGCTCATTCAGACGATTGGTCGTGCAGCCCGTAACGTGCGGGGCGAAGTCATCATGTATGCGGATCGCGAAACGGACTCGATGCGCCGCGCGATTCAAGAGACAAACCGCCGTCGTGCGCTTCAAAAGGCGTACAATGAAACGCATGGCATCACCCCGATGACCGTCACGAAGGCGATTTTGGACTTGTCGCCGACATCGGGCTCTCGGGACTATTATGCGATCCCGAAAAACACGGGATCTGGCTCGGAAAAGGGCAATACGACGGCGTCGGGCGTCGACTTGGCCGAACGAATCGAAGCTTTGCGGCAAGAGATGTTTTTGGCTGCCGAGAGTCTGGAATTCGAAAAAGCAGCGCGACTCCGCGATCAGATTCGAATCCTCAAAGGGGAACTCGAGGACAGTGGTGCGGAGCTGTCACCAAGCCCCGATGCAAAACGAGGGGCGAAGGGTGGATCGGGCCGTGGTGGAGGTGGTCGCGCGAAAAAGTCTGGTGCGAGCAACGGTCGCGGGCGATTCCGTTGATTGTCTAGACAAACGATTCGGAAAGATCGACCGGTTTGTCTTATGAGGACGATAAGCGGATTTGAGGGACGTGGCTCGGATCGATGACGAGGGGGCGTCGAGACGACGCGGCTTCGAGCTCGATGTGAATGCGTTCCACGTCTTGGATGAGTTCGCCGACGGACGCGCCGAGGGTACCGTCGGGCGTATCGCGGAGCTTGTGTAGAGCGACTTCGAGCAATTGTGCGGCGCCGTTTGGGCTTTTGGCCCGATGGAGTTTGTGCATTGCCGTAGCGACGAGAATCAGCGCTTTGAGCAACTCGCGAATCGCTTCGTGATCTTCGGCGTGATGGCGACGGCTTTCTTCCCAGAGCTCGTGCGCGTCGAAGTATCGGCCATTGCGATAAGCTTCGAGACCTGCGGCCAAGAGTTTGTCCGGGTCAGCACCGGGGGGAATTACGCTGTGGGGTTCGAGGGTTGGTTCCGGTTCCACAACGTTGAGTTGCGGAACGAACGAGTCGGCCAGATCGATGCTTTTGATCGACAACAAGCGAGCAACTTCGGCCAAGCAGGATCGGGTGCCATCGCGAAACAGAGCCAAGTCGATGCCGCCGTAAACGTCTGGCAGGTCATCGAGTTTGATCAGGGCTCGTTCGAGCAAGTGCAGAGCACCGCGGAGTTCGCCGTTGTGTCGCACTTTGTGCATCGCGTTGGTGACTTGAATCAGCGCTTGCAGAAAGCGGCGTGTCGTGTCGTTTTTCTCGACTTGATAGACTTCGGTCCAGATGTCTTGGGCGTCGAAATGGGCGAAAGCGCGATAGGCTTCGAGACCACGACGGAACTCGGCCTCGCGATCGATGGGCGTTGCGCATCCTGCATTGGTTTCGCTTGCGTCGTCGCCGTAGGTGTCGCTCTTGGTCTCGCTCTCCATGAGGTTGGGGCATGATACACGACGCAGCGAGCGATTCAAATTGAAGCGCGTGAGTGGATGAGTGGACGGCGTCGAGTAACCGGGCTACACGTAGGCTCGTGACGAAAAACGAATCTCGACGCAAAGCTCGCAGCGGCAAGTCGAAAAGTCGCCCACCGTCTGAAGGCTCGTGGATGGGCCTCGTTGCAGCCGGTGGATCCGTCCTGGCGCTCGTGGGACTGTTGTATGCCTCGTGCAAAGGCGTTTCGTCGGCACCGACGCCCGAGCCAGTCGCGACCGTCGTTGCGCCTCCGCCGCCCGTGACGGTTGCCGCGACAAACACTCCGGCACCAACGGTGGCTCCAGCGAAGACGGTAAAGGAAGACTGGAACGATACCGGAATTGCCTGGCAATCTTACGAGGCCGGAATTTCAAAAGCCAAGAGTGACAACAAACCCGTTTGTCTCGTATTCTTCACGAATTGGTGTCCCCATTGTCGTAATTACAGCAAGGTTTTTTCGGATCCGCGCATCGTGGCTCGAGCCAAAGACTTCGTCATGATTCGTCTCAACGCGGACGACGTGCCGGAGATCAGCAACGCGCATTCACCCGATGGTACCTACGTTCCGCGTACGTTTTTCCTAGGTTCGGACGGCAAATTGCTTGCCGACGTGCATGCACCTCGGCCGCAATACGTGCATTTCTACGACGAAAGCAATCCAGAATCCCTGCTCGCCGGCATGGACGCGGCTCTCAAAAAAATCCGCGCCATGTAAACCAGTCTCAATCGTGGACGAGCTGTACGAGGCCGTCTTTTTGCAATTCATGCACGAGGCGTGAGGCTTCTCGTTCGGCTTCTATTTCATCCACGTCAAACGATGCGCATAAACGTTGCGTGAGCATCGAGATGTCCGCTTTTCCTTCGCTCAATGCTTTCCACACCGCCACGCCCGCTCGATTCAGCGTGTAATACAGCCCCGAACCGAGGTTCAGCAAAACACCGCTTCCGTCATCGAGCTGCGTGAATAGGACGTCGCGACGTACGGAATAACGTTCTTTCATGGCGGTGAACGCTCGGGTTTTGTCGTTGCCGACGGGTCGTCTGGATAAACGTACGTGACGATGAATCGAGCGTCCAGCGTTTCATGATAAGGCCCGCCATCGAGTTCTACCCAGGCATGCGCCGTCAAGTCTTCGCGGGCGCGTGGATCCATGCCCATGACGAATTTCGCCGCATAACCGGCGCGACGCA
>JBGAOI010000066.1:0-20418 GCA_044221885.1 Polyangium sp. (in: bacteria) | reverse complement strand
AACGCGTCGCCAGTTGCGTAAAAAGTTCAAAAATTTTTCTGGTCGCCCGAACGCGGGGTTGGACTGAACGTGTATTCAGTCGAGAAGGTGCGTCCGGAAAATCAGTGGACCAGGAACCACTTCACGCCCGGTTTGATTTCCATGTGGAAGTGATCGAAATGGGCGGCATTGTAATTGGGCGTCAAAACATACGTAAAGATGTGATCACCCATGGCTTCACAAACGAGTGCGCGGAGCTCTTTCGCTTCAGCGCTCGTTGGAACAGGTGCGTCGGGGCCGCACGCCTTGTCCCCAATTTTGCCGTGAAAATGCTGAGAAACCGAAATCCACGTGCCGTCTTTCTTGCGCAGTTTGCCCACGTCGATCGCGAGCCCTCCCGGATGCCGCGTTTCTCCACTCGTTGTCACGACAGGCACCGATTGTATGGGTGCAGTCGCCTGCGGAGCTTCGACAACGACTTGCTCGGGTTTGTCTTTCGACGCCGATTCTGTGGTTTCTCCGGGCTCTTTGTGCTTGAGCCCCAACTCCGTCGTACCAGCCGGGGTTTTCCCGCGGAGTTCAGCTTTACCCAGATGTTTTGATTCTGGTTTCGCGAGCGCTTTTTGCGGCGATTTGACGCTGGGTTTTTCGTAGCTTGGTGGTGTGGTTTTTTCCGTCATTGCGACGGAAGAACCCGTTTTCGGGGCCGGATTCATTTTACCGGACGATTTTTTCGCGACGCCCTTTCGGGGAGCTGCGGCTTTTTTCCGAGCGACCACTTTGTTTGTGGTCGGCTCCTTGGTCGCGGGTTTTTCCGCTGCCGACATGGCAAGAGCGGGTTTGTCTTGACCCGGAGTCACTGCTTCAGCAGCCACTGACGCCGTTTTCTCGGTTACGGGTTTGGCTGGTGCATCACTGGGTTTGGCCGGATCGACCGATTGCTTCGCAACGGCAGGAGCCGCCGTTTTCGCTGCTTTTGCGGCCGCTCCGGGGCGATACATCGAAAAATGTTCGATTTCATCGATATCGTGTTTTTCCAAGATCGCTGTGAAATCGTCCAGGGCAAGTGCCAAACGGGCATCGAGAATTTCGAACGGAGACGTCGAGCGTTGGTTTGGTGCGACGTTCGAATGAATCGACACGCCATGAAGTCGTCCCGTGAGGCGAATGGGGGCGCGCACGCCAGCCACGGGATCCACCGTGATATACGGCAAATTGCGGCGAGTGCATTCGGCGAGGGCCTCGTCATTCGTCATGTTTGCGTACCGATACGCCGCAGTTGTCTTGACCAACGCGGGATCGGGAATGTCCAGAAACGGATCGGACGCTCGAGCGCTTGTTGGAGGAAGTAGCGTTCCGACAAACGCCAAGACACCGAGGGGCAACATGCGAAGTGAGCGAAGGATCGATCCGTGCACGACTCGACTCTGACCTGGATTCTGGTCCAAGGCTAGAAAACGGCAATTTGAGTTGGGACGTTGCTCGGGCTCGCGTTCGAGTCCGTGTCCGAGTATCTTGGACGTCGAGTGCTGCCGGAAGTTCAAGCCCCGCCTACGGAACCCACGATCGAAGCAGTTTTGCCACGCCCGAACGCGATTCGACCGCTCGTGGCGGCGCTCGTCACGACGATCGTCGTTACGGCGTTGTCGTACTTGGCGCCCGCGAAGCACGCGGCGACGCTCGTGGGTTTGGCGTTTCTCGTTGCGACATGGTGGCTCGTTCTTCGCGGTGACGAACAGACGATTCGGGACCACGGTTTGTCCCTCGGTGGGCTCTTGGAGCCGCTCGCGCTTGACAAACGGCGAATGGTTCGAGATGCGGCGATTGCGGTGTTTTGGGTGGTGCTTCTAGCCCTGATCGTTTTTCCGCCGTTTTGGTATGGGTTCAAGTTGTTTTGGCATGCCAAAATGCCGTTTGTCTTGCGTGCACCGAAATCATTGCTCGATGAAGTTGCTGGGCAACTGTTGGTGGTCGCTTTGCCTGAAGAAGCGTTTTTCCGAGGGTACTTGCAGACGCGCCTCGATGCGGCATGGGGGAAACCGATCAAGTTTCTTGGCGCCGAGTTTGGCATGGGGTGGCTCGTGTCCGCCATCATTTTTGCCATTGGGCATTTCTTGACGACGCCGATGCCAGCGCGGTTGGCGGTGTTTTTCCCGGCACTACTTTTTGGCTGGCTTCGTGCGCGAACCGGTGGCATTGGTGCGGGCGTTCTTTTTCATGCTCTCTGCAATATTTTCTCGGCCACGCTTGCTCGCGGGTATGGGTTTTCGTCGTGAAAAGTGACAAACCCAAGGTTCGAGCGGCGCTTTTCGACATGGATCGGACGTTGGTTCGCAAAGAAACAGCCAGCCTTTACGTGCGATATCAACGAGACATTGGCCAAGCGACGACGTTCGACTTGCTCAAGGCATTTTATTGGGTTGGAAAATATACCCTGGGTATTCTCGACGCCGACAAACTCGCCGATAGCGTTTTGCATACGATGCGTGGTGTTGCCGAGCCGGATTTTATCAATCAATGTGACGATTGGTTTACGAAATACGTCGAGCGGCACATTGCGGACAAAGGTCGCGAGGCCGTGGCCAAGCATCGAGCGCGTGGAGATGTGTGTGCGATTGTCACAGGTGCGACGCGTTATGCGGCAGGTCCTTTGGCAAAACGTCTCGACATCGAGCACGTCGTGGCGACTCAATTGGAAATCGACGCGAAGGGCTTGTTCACGGGACGCGCAGTAAAACCATTGTGCTTGGGGCAAGGCAAATTGCATTACACACGAGCGCTCGCTGAACGATTGGGCTTTGCCTTGGAAGAAGCGGCGTTTTATACCGATAGCATTAGCGATCTGCCTCTGCTCGAATGCGTGGCCGAACCGATTGTGGTGAATCCGGATCCGCGACTTTTGCGTCTCGCGAAACGCCGAGGCTGGCCCATTGAGCGTTGGTGAATGGTGATCGAGAATGATTCCGCGCACTAAAACGGCATTCGTAACGGGTGGAACGGGTTTTCTTGGATATGAATTGATTCAACAGTTGTTGGCGCAAGGTCATCGAGTTTTGGCGTTGTCACGAAATGGGCTTTTGCCTGGTGAGCTGCCAAAAGCACATCTCGAGATCGTGCGCGGTGATTTGGACGATTCGCGAGTTCTCGAAGAAACCATGCGCGGCGTGAGCGTCGCCTATCACGTCGCCGCGAATGTCCAAATGTGGACCAAAAGATGGGCCGAGAGTGAACACGTCAATGTCGTGGGCACCCGGAATGTCGTTCAAGCGGCACGTGCCGCCGGTGTCGATCGATTCGTATTCACTTCCACAGGTTCGACCATTGGAAAACCATATCCGCCAACAAAAGAGATCGTTTCGGTCGACGAAAATTCCGAATACAACTTTGCCCAGTTCAAGATGGTTTATCCGCACACGAAATGGCTTGCGGAGCAAGAGGTTTTACGTGGTGTAACCGAAGGACTTCATGCTGTCATTACGCATCCTACGGCTGTTTTTGGTCCTGGCGATTGGAAAGCGAACGTCTTGCCGTTGTTTCTGGCGACACGGACATTGGCGGGTTTGGCCGTACCCAATGGAATTCGGACAACGTGCGACGTACGTGATGTGGCGACGGCGCATATTGTTGCTGCGGAAAAAGCGCCCGCTGGTCGTCGCTACATTTTGGGCGGTGAAGCGATTTCCGTGCACGACCTTTTTTCACGCATCGCACAGATTGTAGGCGGAAAAGCACCGCGAGTGACATTGCCGGATTGGGCGATTTTGAACGTGGCTCGCCTGATGGAAGCACGTGCGAGTTTGTCTGGAAATCCACCGAACGTTTCACGCGAAATGGCGCTGCAAGCTACGTTTCGAGTGCGTTTGTCTTCACAACGTGCGGCTCAGGAACTCGGTTATGCAAGTAGACCGCTCGACGCATCCATTCGCGATATGGCGACATTTTATCGCGAGCAGGGGTGGCTGAAGTAGGCCGTTCACTTGCTTGCGGGTGGCATCGACGGCGGGCTTTTCGACGGTCGCGGTGCGAGCGACGGTCTTGGAGCTTGCGACGTTCGTAGTTCGGCCAGTTCCGGAGCGTGGTATTTCACATAGGTTTCGACCGACCACACGGCCATGGCGGCAACGACTGGGCCAAGAAAAACGCCGGCCGCTCCGAATAGTTCCAATCCGCCAAACAGTCCGAGAAGGACAACAAGCGGATGCATGTGCGATTGTGTGCTCTGAACCCATGGCCGAACGACATTGTCCGACAAACCAACAAGAATGACCGCAATCAGCATCCCGATACCAGCGCCGAAGCGGCCAAGTACAAACAAGTAGATGGCCGAGCCCACCGTCACCGGGGTCGTTCCCACCAGTGGAATTACGGACAAAATCATGGCCAAGATCGAAAGTAGAAACGCATTGGGTATTTGAAAAATCGTCAATGCGACAAAGGTGAGGCCACCTTGCACGAGAGCGGTTGCCATGATTCCCAGAATCGCGCCATCGACAGTTTCTCGAACCGACGCAAATAGGTCCTGGGTCTGATCGTCCGGAAATGGTGATTGTTGCAAAAGCCAATCAACGAGTGCTCGGCCATCCCGCAAAAAATAATAGAGAGAAACTGCGAATAGAAACAATGCGAGCATGATCGACGGGACGGCTGCAGCGGCATCACTTGCGGCGTTGGCGGCGATGGTTGCCAATCGCTGGCCCAAATCCTGAATAGCTGCTTGAAACTCCGGGCCGCCAATGTGAATCGTCCGTCCGCGAATGTAAAACCCTTCTGTCAAAAAGGACTGCATTCGAGTGATGATGGGTGTCCAATCCCGAGCCAAAAACTGATTGATCGACCGTACGGCTTCGATGGCAATGTAGACGAATGGAATGACGACGAGTACGAGCGTTCCCGATGCCAATACGAGCGGGGCATATTCACGTGCACGACCCATGCGGCGCTCCAAGCGCTCATGGAGCGGATTCATCAGCAATGCAAAGAGTCCACCCAACGCGATTGGAACTAGGATTTCTCGCACCATCCAGAAAAATAGGACGATGAGTCCGACCCGCAGCACGATGGATAAACGTCGGTCTTGTTCCATGCCAAACTCTTCTTCGCGATGACGGGACTTCTTGGACGACGGATGCGCCTTCGTCAAGCGGCTGTGGCGATTTGCTCGTTATGGACGCGGCGAATCAAAACGATCCCGTGACAAATACGCCCTGCGTGCTCGGCCCAATCACCGGCAGCAATCGAAAGGCAGAGGCCGGTTGCGTCGTTTTTTTTGCGTTTTTGGGCATGACGGCCCATAACGTAATGCTACCGGCTAAACCTACAAATCCACCAATGACGAGCCCCGTGGACAAGGCAGCGTCGCTTCGTGATGCATCGTTTTGCGCCACGCCTTTGTCATTGGGACACGGCGACGTCGGACATAATGCAAGTGCTTCGTCGTGCTTGGATTTGGCCGATACACCAAAATATGCGCCGGTTCCCAAGGCGACAATTGAAACGCCACCGAGCACCAATGCGCCCATGCGTCCTGGATGCATGCCCGCGCTTGGTTCATCTTTGACCGGCGGGGTCACGATGGGTTTGGGTGTTTCAATGGGTTTCTCGACGGGTTTTTCAACAGGCGTTTCTGGTTTCGGTACGTCGACGGGTTTTTCCGGTAATTGTTCGAGCTTTGGAATCAATACTTTCTTACGATCGCCGTCCACGCCGATATCGATCTCTGTCGTATATGGCGCAAATCCCGGTGCGGATACGCCGATCTTATGTTTTCCCGGGTCGACCGCGGATGCTGTCCCCAACGCAGCGCGATTGACGTTTGTACCGTCACGTGTCAAAACAAAATCGGATGGGCCAATGCCATCGGGCGCGAGTTCAATCGTCAAATACGAGAGTTTTTTCTCGAGTGTAGCGATGTGTTCTTTGCTCAATTTGACGCGATCGGCGCGTTTGTCCCTTTCGGCGATGGCCAATGCTTCTCCAAAAACAACCCATGCCGTTGCCGTTTTTCCTGCCGCTTCATAACAAAGTGCCAAAGTGACCAACGTCCCTCCAGCCGGGTCCAGTCGCTGACTTTCGGCGAGTTTCGGGCAAGCCAAATCGAATTTGCCCTCCTGCAAGAGCGTCTTGCCTTCTCGAAATAACGCTTCGGACAAGGCAACGTCTTCGGGCGTCGGTGCAGCCCACGCAAATGAAGACGTCATGGCCAAAAGACCCCACGACACGCAAACGCGGACAATGGTGCGGAAGGATTTTCGTTGGGGGAATTCGACCCGGTTCATATACTGTGACGGAAACGACGGTCAGCGCCGCGTTTCCACCTCCTTGCCCAATTGAATGCCGCCGGATGTGGATGATGAGTGATTGCTGGAAGAATTCGATGTTTTTGCGGTCGATATCGATTTTGCAATGGGAGTTGCCGCACTTGCCGAAACAGTTGGCAATGGTTCGCCAAGGATAATGCTTGGCGCAGTGCTGGTTGGCGTATCGAATTGGGCAGAAGGAGCAACCGATGGCGCATTCGCAGTTGTCGTGGATTCGTTAGGGTTCCTTGTCGTCGAATGATCGCTGGCGGGCCCCGCAGGTGAACGATTTGTCAATACGAATACGAGAATGCCGCTGATGATCGCAATGGCGGTCAGAACTGCGGCCAATTTCGACCGACTTCGCGCAGGTTCGGTCGATTGAATAACGCCTCCGACCGTTGCCCCCAGCATTTCGTCTTTCGACATCGGACCGCTCGAACGAATCGAAATCGGTTCACGAACTTGGCTCATAGGAGAAGGCAGCGGTGTTTGCGTTGAATCGGATGTCGACGCGGGAATCTGAATGCCGGCCAATCGTTGGTCGATTGTTGAAGCCTTGTCGGGGGCTACTGCCGCCAATGCGCGGACGAGCTCGCGCACGTTGGGCATTCGTTCTTCGAGGTTTTTGGCCAGACAAGCGCCCACAATTTCCGAAACATCCGCGGAAACGGTCGAACACGCTTCATGCAATGGTCTGGGTTTGTCCCCGCAAATCGCGGCCAGCACGGCCGTTGCGCTAGGTCCGTCAAATGGCACACGCCCAGAAATGAGTTCGTACAAGATCACGCCGAGCGCCCACACGTCGGCTCGTTCATCCACGCCTTTGGCATTGCGAATTTGCTCAGGCGACATGTAGTACGGGGTTCCGATCAATGCCGCTTCCGCAGTGAGAGATGGCGATACATTCGGCAATAGCGAATTGTCTTTGAATTTCGAAACGCCAAAATCCAATAATTTGATAATTGGTGGTTTCAGACTCTTACACAGAAATAAATTGGATGGTTTGAGGTCCCGGTGCACAATGCCCCGCTTGTGCGCTTCGGCGAGCGCGTCGCAAGCTTGCAAGACGTAATCGACCGCCGTTGCTTCCGACATGGGCCCATTTCGTTCCAGTTCCTCGCCGAGATCTCGCCCCTCGAGGTACTCCATGACCATGTACGGATGACCCTCGCTCATTACGCCGACATCAATGACTTTGGCGACGTGTTGGCTTTTGATTTTGACCGCTGCACGTGCCTCGCGCATGAACCGTTCGGTCGCTTCCGAGCGCGCCGCGCCATCGGGGCGCAAAAGTTTGACCGCGACTCGTTCGTCCAAATGAATGTGTATGGCGGACACGACAACGCCCATTCCGCCTACCCCAATGATGCGGTCGACGCGGTATTTCCCGGCAATGATGTCACCAGGAAGAATTGCCGTGCCAGGCAGTGGTGCGGAGGTGGGTGCGCTCATAACAAACCTCTCGAGGTCTCCTTATTGCGGTTCGCAAAATCCAAAATTGCACGCCGGTGCGTCTGGTGAAACGCAATCGAGGTAGGTTTTGCACGTGGCGCACGTCGTTTCGCTCGTGAGTTCATCGAAATAGCAGGAGCAGGATTGCGTCGGAACCTGCGGCAAGAGCGCTCCCCCTTCGGCCGTACGCCGTACGCGCATCGCGCACGAAGGCACGAGAGGAACATCGGCAACCGTACTAATGAGCGATTTCATGGTGTCTTCGACCGATTTACCGAAACCTACCAGAGATGGGTCGAGCGACAAGTATTTGACCACGTTTGCAATGTTGTCGTTTGCTCCGGGGCGGCGGTAGATGTGTAGTGGCCCCCATAACGTGTAATGCCCGTCGCGTACATTGCGTTTGTCGGAACTGCTGCTTGTTGTATCCGGAAAAAATGCGCAATTCTGCCCCTCCGCCTGAAACGCCAAAGTTCTCAGCGTGGGCCCTACCCCCATGAGGTTCAGGTTGACGACGTCGAGAATACCAATGGTCGCGGTAGCGTCGTCTTTCGCCGTCATTTGCAGCGATGTGATCATATCCTGGGTACCCTGATTTTTGACCCCGGCGAACTCGCCCGATAGGACGCCAATAGACGCACCAATGAGCCGCTGCGTACCCGATGTTGGAATGCGGCAATGAATATGGGCAGGGTTATTCCAGGGAGTGGCAAAGTATTTCTTTTGGTATGTCCCGCCATACCCATAAACGAGCCTTGCCGCTTCAGCGCTGATCGCTCGCTGGGTCGACGATTTCGGCGCGACAAAAATCATGGCTTGAATCGGACCAAGAGCATCCAGCGCAATGTTCGAATCGTCCGGAAATCCACATGTTTCTCCGAAAACATCGGATACGCCAATGTCCACCACTTGATCAGGCATCGTGCAGGGAACCTTCGTCAGCTCGGGTTTGCCCTCATCAATCCAATATGAAAATTCACCACCAACCTTGACGTCTTTGTAAATGGTTGCGGCGCCATGACATGAACTCAGAGATTGATAAAGCACTGTTATCGGAGTCGGCGCGTCATGAAATGCCGCAGAAATGTAGCTGACGACACGACTCATGGCATTCGAGCCCGCCACGATCACGCGATTGGTCGTCGGGCATGTATCAGGCTCACTCGATCCCGTATCTGGCGGAACAGTTACCGTCGTCGTGGGAGGAATCTTTGGCAAGTCCTCGGGCGCGGACAAACCCAACTGCACCTGATTGTCAAATAAGACAAACTCTGCATCCGTGCACGCGTTTGGCAATTGCTCCTTGGTGAGTTTGCAATCACCAGCTGTGCGATAACATCCACGACCATTGAAACCTGTCGCGTCCCAACACGATTCAATCGTCTCGATTCCCAGAATGTCCGCACAACCAACGGATGAAATCATAACCGCCGCGACCACGAACGTTCGAACAGCCACCCACCCACCTACCTGGCCGATCTGTTTGTCGCGACGTCGATTCTGCATGCCCCATCTCCCTCTGCATCGATACGAGTTCCCACAACATCGAGCTTGTGAAAGCTCCGACGTATCTTCCTTCCTAAGAGACATGCGCCGCGGAAGCAACCGTACCTGTACGGCGCCAGCGCAGACCCTCGTCATTTCAGGACATGCATCATCCGCACGGATCGTGGACGCATTGGAACGTCGAGCACGCCAGCCGTGATGGTGAAATCGGTCTCCTCGAGCACGTCGCACGCGCGCGCTGCGTCAAATCCAAGACGCACACGTGCTGCCACCTGACGATCCGTTGGATTGAGGACAAACACCACGCGCGCCAGGCCATGAGCATCCTGGTGGACGGTCACGAGGACGTCGTTCGGATCACACGCATACCTTGGCAATCCAAGCAGATCCACTGCTTGAGCCACGGCCGAATCCGCATCCGCCGCCGCTCGCACCAGCCGTCCGAGACGACCGTCGGCACCGAGCCGTTGCATGTCGCGTTGCGTGGAAACATCGCGAAATGCTTCGTTCAAGCGAGGTTCGTACGGACCAACCGTGATGTGCACGCCTTCCGCATGCGCCTTCGCTAAGCGGTCGAAGACTACGGAATCGAGCGCACTCGAAGAAGCACACAGGAGCCAGCGTGTGCCCTTGACAAACGCAGGTTCGTCCGTGTGCACGACGGAAAACGGCACTCCGCGCGCTTCCAAAGCTTGCTCGAATGCCTGCACGAACTCGCCGACATCGACTGCCAGCGGACCACCAAGCCCTAGATCCTCTTCGACCGCAGTCTCACGCGGTCCCATGCCGAAGGTTGACATGATCGCTGCGGAGATCGGACCAAACGCGTGCATCGTCCGGGCGATGCGTTGTTCGAGACGCGGGATCATGATGCACACGGGCGCTTCGCGGCGGAGCTTTGCGAACGAAGTCTTCTCGAGCGCCGCACATAACTTGCGCCAAAACACAGCATTTGGACGATCCCGACCGTGTTGATCGATGGGCGAACCCACCCAGCGATCGCGTTCGACGGCCATGTACACGTTAAAAGCGGACAAACCATACGCCAGTGCCGTGAGGACCGTAAACGCGCTGTCGTGTTCGGTGAGTGGCGGGAAAAACGGCGGAAACCCAGCGCCCATCTCACTAGCAAACGCCGGTACGCCGTAACTTCTCGCCCGCGCGACAAGGTCCGTCGTCGCTCGAGCAACGACGCGACGCCCGGTTTGTCCCGCCCCTTGGTAGTAGTCTTGGCCAACGAGCTCGACCACGTTTACGAGGCGATCGGCTTCGAGTGGCGTGACTTCTTGACCTGGTGGCAAGTTGTGCACCGTGGGTATTCCGGACAAACCCGCTGCCTGTAGCGCTCGGCCAAACCTTACGATTGCACCAGCCAAGAGTTCTTCTTGGAACGTGCACCAGTCCAAGTGTTTCACGAGATCCGTCGGCGTTTCCGCATCGAAAAGGCGAGGCGGCTCGACTGACGTGAAGCGTGTGAGGTCACTTGGAGGGTCCTCGTTGTCGCTGCGCTTCATGCCGTAGGCGATGAGCAACGCGTCGATCGTTCCGTATTTTATGCGCAGAAAGTCGCGGTACGCGCGAATGGCATCGGGGTGATAATCCTGATCGTAGGCACCTTCGCGAAAGTAATAAGCGCCTTCGTTGTCGATTTGCAGAAGCACGATGGGGCCGTTTGGATAGACAAGCGGGGAAAGTGCCGGACCGAGGAGCTGAAAATAACGCGCGACTTCATCGTGAAAGGCGTCGCTTGCGTAGCTGGGAACGGGAAATGCGAGCGGCAGCATCGGGAGCATGACGGGGTTTTGCTCGGGCGAACGAGCCTGGCATGCGCCATCCCAGACGATGCGCTTGGGCAAACCAAAGTAGGTGAGTTCCGCGTTGATGTGCGGTCCTGGGCGCAAAATAACGTAGAGGCCGACTTCTTCGGCGAGCCGACAAAACTTGGCGACGTCGCGTTGCGGATCCGTTTCCCCAAGCTCGAGTTTGCCAGGAGAAACCTCGTGGACACCCCATGGAACGTAGGTGTCGACGAAGTGAAGGCCGAGTTTTTTCACGGCGAGCAGACACGCGCGCCACTCGTTGGGGTCGAGACGCCAGTAGTGGACGGAGCCGGCGAGCAGCGGGATCGTTCGACCGTGGATCTCGACGCCTTCCGGGACGAGTTTTACCTGACGATCGGGTGTGGCTGCGGTTTGTCGGTCTTCGTTCACGGCCATGGCGGGCCGGACTGTAGCAAAGATGGCGCCTTGGGAGGACAGATCGCGCGAGCGAACGTGATGGATTGTCGTGACAAGCTATTTCCCGAGAAAGGCGATGTAATCACCCCACCTGCGTCGCCCCTGCGCCGTCCACCCATCGATGCAAATCCAAAATGATGGCATCGAGCAATGAAAACAACGTTCGAGGCGAAAAACCAAGCACCACAATCACGAGACCAAGTGCCCCCCAGAGCACCGCTTCATTACGTGACAAGTCCGTAGATTTCCATTTCCCTTCGGTCGCTCGCAAGACGCGGGCGATTACGCCCAAGGAGGCTGTACCGAGAAAAACAATCGCCACAATGGCCAACAAGGCCGCTACGGGCTGTCGCGGAAAGGCTCCCATCACCGACAAGATTACGCCCCAAAAGCCGCTCGAGCCGGGCATACCCACGAGCGCAAACACGGCAATCGCCAAAACAGCCGTGAAAAGTGGCATTTGGCGAGACAATCCATTCCACTGATCAATGTTCGCGGGCAGGGATCGTTGTTCGGCAATGCCACAAAGTCCTCCGCCCAGGGCCAAACCAATGGATAAACTCGCAAATACATACGCGACCGACGCAATGCCCTGCGGCGTGTACGAACCCAGGCCAACCAACGCAATGCCCGCATACGCGGAGCCCAATTGACCGAGCCAGCCGCGAGGATTCGTTTGCAATCGAGCGATGCTTGCAAAAACGACAATCATCGCGATTCCGGTCCAGATGACCGTGGTTGACGCCCATTCGAGTCCCAGAGGCATGATTCCCAAATTCAGCCGCAACAGGCCATACAACGCCGATCCCGCCCAAACGGCCGGAAGAATCAGGTTTGTTGGGGATTTCGCGACCGCAAAAAGCGCTCCCAAGGTCGATAACCGGGACACGAACGCCACGAAAAGCGCGCTCCAAACCAAAATGAACCCCGTGCGTTGATCGACTGTGCGATCCGAATGAAGCCAGTCCGTGCGCGCCAAGTCGGGAAAATTCCACGCTTTGACGACATAGGTACCATCGACCAAATTCGTGGGATTGGAATGCCCCGCCATCCAGTATGCGGCTGCGCCCAGAAAAACCAATCCGGCAAACGCGACGGCTCCAAAACCCATAGCGTTCCGTTGCCATAACCCATGACTCTGCCACCTCACTAATGCAAGCAAAGAGATCGTGGCGACAAACCAACAAACACCGAATAAGAAAACGTCCTGCGCTACATACGTTCCCAATGTCGCAGAAACCAGGACAGGCATTGCAAGGTGAAAGGAGATATTGCCTTCATCGGATGTCGATGAGGCCATTGCTGCAAAAAACGCGACGATGGACGTAATCAACACGAATAACAACGAAACGCCGTCCACGCCCAAGAACCATTCGACGCCCGAGTTCGCAATCCACACCGACCTCTCGATGAACTGGAGCCCTTCATTGCCGTCCGCGCGGGCAAATTGAGTGTCGAATCGAGCAACAACCGCCAAGACGAACGCCACGTGCGCACCAAAAACAATCGACGTCGCGGCAGCCAACACACGCGGTTTGTCACGACGCAGAAAACGCAACACCAACGCCAATGCCGCAGCAAGCAATGGCAAACCAACGATCAAAGACAACGCCCGATGTCCCCATGGGCCGAGATCCCGAGATCTCGCCGCGTGCACCGGAAGAACACTCGGAGAACTGAAAGCACTGGCCTCGACAAACACATGCCCGAAAAACTCACGCGCTCGTGCCGACCCGTATTTCCATCGAATCAACGCACGCCGTTGCTTACCGGGCTCGAGGAAAAAACTTTCGCCCTTCGCCCCTTCGATCTCGACGGTGGCAAACGGTGGGGAATGGCGAACGGTTTCCGACCCCGTGAGCCGCGCATTGGTCACTTGCACGGGCATCGCGCCATCGTTCCGAATGACAAACGCACCCCGCATCGTGTCACCGTCAGGCGCGTAATCGAGCTCCACGACATCGCCGAACTCGGGGCGAATGGATAGATGCCCTTGACGTTCTTCAGCCGACGCAGAAGCCGAGACTGCACAAAGCGCAATCACGGCCGCTCCAAGGATCCAAGACGCGCGACGAGTTCGGACGAGTACGGCCAGCACAGCCGCCAAGACAAACACAATCGCCACGATATCGAGGTGAAACGAGACGATCGCATACAGGCGTGCGAGCGGGATCACGGCAAGCACGACCCCGCATACACGCAGGATGTTCCACGCAGGTGTTGACGACAAACGTCCAAACCAAGCAGCGAGCCACAACGGCGCACCCATGAGCAATCCGCCGAGTGTGGCAAGAAAAACGATGAGCGGAACGACGGGGAGCGCGCCATAGAGCGTTCTGTTGAACACCGCATTACGCATGAAGTGTTTCCCCGTTTCATCGACGAGCCGAAGCTGATCCTCGACTTCAGAAAACGCGATCGTTTGTCCAACAGGTACAATCGATACGTCTTCATTGGGGCTCACGGCAAGGCGTTCGATCCACGCGATCTCATGGCCATCACCGGCGACGATCGCACTCGCTCCAGGAACGATGACGATGTCATGCGGCCCGGCGGAGATGTCTTTCCTGACAAACGGCGTGGTCGCGAAGGGCTCGGCGCTCGCAAGGACCTTGTCCCCGACATCGACAAACACGCGCGTTCCAGGGTGGCTCGTAAAGGTGAGCGTGCCGCGTTCTTTGGCTCGTTGAGCGACTGTTTCGACGTCCCGTTCTCCTCGAGGTGCGTCGTCGGGCATGATGACTTCCTCGGCCGCAGGTAGGTGATGACGTGCGTACACAGCCTCGAATCGCGCGCGGTAATCGCTGATGAAGCCATCGCTGCGCCATGCTCCGCCAAGGCTCCAGAAGAGCGCGATGCATGCGGCCAAAAGCGCCGCACTTCCCGCACTTTGAAGAACGAAAATGCGCCGCGCCGTAACTGCCGTGTTCGCCAATCGTTTGTCCTGTAACACGAGCAAGAACGTCGCGATGGTCGAGATAGACAAACCAATCAAGAGACCCACGACACCGTCCGCCATCCACGCCATCGAAACGCCCGCACAGAGAAACAAGAGCCCAGCGCGTGATGCGTTCACCGTGGCCTCGTCTTTTTTGACAAACTTGGTGCGGGCAAAGAAAAACGCGCTGCTGCCAAGGGGCACGACCAACGCCAAGGCCGTCATAGGATCCAAAACAAATCCCAAGTTGGCGTCGAAAGAACCGATCCGGAGGAGGTTTGTCGTGACGTCACGCAGCGTTCGGTGGCTCGGATCGAGTACGACGAGGTGCACGATGTGCAGAGTGAGCAATCCGAGCGCCATACCGATCGAAACAAGGGCTGCGGCGTGACGTCGTTGTGGTTCGAGTCGGCCTCGCGAAAGAGCAACGACTGCCGCGCCCACGAGCAACACGAGCGGTAAACGATCGAGCGCGACGTGAGGTGCAACCGAGGGAGCGAGCGAATCGGCGTAGGCAGACATCGCCCCAGGTGTACTCGCGTTTGCGCCTCGGTCCCAACTCGACGGATGTGATCTGGGGCTTGGGGCGAAGAGCGCCGAAGGCGACTCGATGCGCTAACCCTTCAACCCGGGACTTCGGTGGGGTCAGGCGTTGGAACGCCGCGAAATGTCGCCTTTCGAAGAAGGCGCCAAAGTTCGGCCCGACCTTCGCCGGTCTCGGAGGAAAAACCGAGCACCTTGCGTTTGGCATTCTTGGCGATTTCAGCAATCGCGGTGCGTCGAACCGCGACGCCGAGTTTGTCGACTTTCGTGGCGACGATGATGACTTCGACGGGATGTCGTTGCGCCGTACTCGCTTCGTCAACGAACTCGATGAGCTGCGCGTCGTCTTCTTCGACGCCACGACGTACATCGACGAGCAGAACGAGAGCTGCGAGGGTCACGCGCGTGCGCAAGTAGTTCTCGATGAGCGTTTGCCATGCCGAACGTTCGCCCTTTGAAACCTTGCTGTAGCCATAACCAGGCAGATCCATCAGGTGAAAGACTGCGCCGTCCCGAGCGCGGGCTTCGAACAGGTTGATCTGTCGCGTTACGCCAGGGGTTGCTCCAGTACGTACGAGCCCTTTTCGTTCAACGAGCGAGTTGATGAGGCTCGATTTGCCTACGTTGGATCGACCGGCAAAAGCGATCTCAGCCATGGTGGGAGGTGGCATGGAGCTGCCACTTGCTGCGCCGGCGATGAACTTCGCATCGACGATTTGGTAGGGATCGAGTTTCTTCGATTTTGGTGTCGCAGCACCGGAAGATTTGGGTTTGTCCGTCACGATGGCTCTTGAAAGGCAGAAGTCGGTTTGCACTCGTCGCACTGACAGAGCGCACGCAGATGCCGAAATGTGTAGATGCCCGTGTCGTGTTGATCGCCCCACGTGAATTGCAGGGCGTAGTTTCCAACTTGCTTGATGTCGCGAAGGCTCAGGTTGCCTCCGGGGACAAACTTGATGGTGCCGCTATGACCTTGGCAATGCGCGCACGGACAATAACCGCGCAGAATTTCATGGGGCAGCACACTCTTGTGACCATCCGCCCACTGGATTTCCATGACCTTGGCTCCGTGTGGTGCCTTTACGCCTGTGGGTTGGAGCTTGGGATCACTCGCCATGTGCGCTCTCCGTGGATGGGTGTTGTCCGCCGGTAGCACGCGCAAGAGCACGCGTCACGCGAGGTACGATCCGAGGGCCCGGAAGCGGCGATAACGGTGTTCGACGAGCGCGTCTTCGGACAAACCATCGAGGGCAGTCAAGGCCGGCCATAACGCGGCATCGAGCAACGCCGCCGCACGATCGTGGTCTTGATGAGCGCCCCCCGTCGGTTCTTCGACGACCGAATCCACGATGCCCAGATGCAGAAGTTCGGGGGCGGTGATCTTGAGTTGTCGCGCCGCCTCATCGGCTCGCGCTCCGTCGTTCCACAAAATCGCCGCACATCCTTCGGGCGAAATCACCGAGTAGCAGCCGAATTCGAGCACGAGAACATTGTTGGCGACGCCAAGCGCCAACGCTCCGCCTGAACCACCTTCGCCAATGATCGTCGCAATGATCGGCACACGCGCTCGGGCCATCGCTGCCAGTGCAGCTCCGATGGCTTCGCTCTGTCCACGCTCTTCCGCACCGATGCCCGGATACGCGCCAGGTGTGTCGATGAACGTAAGGATTGGCAAGCCAAACTTGTCGGCGAGTTCGTAAAGACGAATGGCCTTGCGATAGCCCTCGGGGTTTGGCATTCCGAAATTGCGCTTGAGGTTTTCTTTCGTGCCGCGACCCTTTTGATGTCCAACGATCACAACGCTTCGACCGCGATACGAAGCGAGGCCAGCAACGATGGCGGCGTCGTCGGCGAAACGTCGATCGCCTTTGAGCTCGATCCAGTTGGTGAACAAACGTTTGATGTAGTCGAGTGTGTAGGGCCGATTGGCGTGGCGTGAGAGCTGGACTTTTTGGATGGGGGCAAGGTCTGCGAAAATCTCCCGTGCCAGACGTGAAGTCTTTTCTTCGAGTCGCAGGAGTTCAGGTTCGAAACGTTGGTCCGATGCGGCGAGAGCTCGCAGCGCTTTGACCTTTTCGACCAACTCGACGATCGGTTTCTCGAACGGGAGGACGAACATGATTCAGGTCGATCGCCTCGAGGCAGGGCAGAAAGGCGAGCGGTTTGTCATTCCACAACCGTTGCTTCGGAGACGATGTTGGCACCGACTTGGACCGAAGGATTGGCGCGAATGACATTAAAGAGACGCAATGGCTTCTCTTTGCCTTTCACTTTGGCAGGAGGCAGTTCTTCGGTTTCGAAGCGTCCACTCAAGCGTTCGAGCGTGGGTTCGCTGACGACGATTTGTCCCGCGAGAGCGACGGAGCACAACCGCGCGGATGTGTTCGCGACGTCTCCGATGACTGTGTACGAGAGCGCTTTTGAGCTGCCGATGTAACCCGCAACGAGCGGTCCGGTGTGGATGCCAATGCCGATGGCGAGTGGTGCTTGTTCACGTTCGAGACGTGCGCGGTTGAAGTCGCCGAGCACGCTGCCCATTTCGAGCGCGCAGTAGACGCTGCGAATGGGATCGTCCCGATGAACCACCGGTGCACCCCAAAGGGCCATGATTCCGTCACCCATGAATTTGTCGAGCGTGCCTTCGTATTTGAAGATCGTGTCGACCATGAGCTCGAAGTAGCCGTTGAGCATCTCGACGAGTTCTTCTGGACGCGTGTTTTCGCTCATCGACGTGAAGCCGCGAATGTCGCTGTTGAAGACGGTGCATTCGTCGACACGTTGTCCGCCGAGACGAACCTCGAGTTGTCCGCTCATCACGCGTTCGGCGATGTTCGGAGAGAGAAGTCGTGAGAAACGTTCACGCGCGATCGTCTCGTTTTTGACCTGTTCGCCGAGGATGTTGATCTCGATGAACATCGACGCTTGATGGGCAATGGCGACGACGAGTTCGAGGTCTTTGGGTTGGAATTGCGCGAGTGTTTCTGAATCGAGCCAGAGGACACCAAGGACGTCTTGGCTGCTGTTTGGCGCGACAAGCGGCACCACGATGGCTGAGCTGATCCGGTTGAGGATCATGCTCTTGCCTTTGGATGCAGCGAAGTCCATCGCGGCATCGTGTGTGAGCACGGCGGCGCGTTCTTTGACCACGTGATCCAGGATCGTCGACGACACGCTGATCGGGGCGACGGTGCCGTCACGACGTTGCATGGCGCGCGGAACGAATTCGCCGGTGGCGTCACGAAGGAAGATGACGCCGCGATCGGCTCGGATGAACTTGAAGATGTTGGCGAGAATCTTGTCGAGCAGCTTGGTGGTGTCGCGCTCGGACGAAATCTCGCGTGTGAGCTCGTGCGACAGGCGGAGTCGTTCGTAGTCCGCGCCGAGCTGATTCATGTCCATCTTGATGCGATCGAACGGGATGAATCCCTTTTCGACAGCGGCGATCTGCGTCCCGATTTGTCGCGCTTGATCGTTCAGATCGATGCGCGTTCCTTGGGGCAGAAACGAATGGACACCGCCAACGAACGTCCGGTTGTCCTGACGACCATGCATCATGGTCGAAGCGGGAGGCATTCCTTGCGCATGCGGCGGTTGCATCGCGCCGGGCGGAAGATTCGGCCGCGGAGGTCCCATCGGAGCGGGTTGCGGCGGGCCAAACCCTTGCGGAGGTGCGGGACGTGGTGGTCCTGGAGGCGCTCCGCCTGGACGTGCTCCAGGAGGCCCCATTTGCGGCAAATTCGGCGAAGACGCTGCGAGCGGCGACTGGCCTTGAGGTGGCTGTGCTGCTGGCGGACCCCAACCCGGCGCAGGTTGTTGCGCTGGCATGATGGGAGGTGGAACAGCCATCGGTGGAGGAGCACCTGCTCCCGCACTCGCACCTGGGGCGTCGTCAAATCTCCCTCGTGTTGAACCGAGAGAAATTTCATCGCCATGTTTCAGCGGTGCCTCGCCGCGTACCCGTTCGTTGTTGATGAACGTCCCGTTCAGGCTACCGAGATCACGAAGGATGAACTGCGCTCCTCGAAGCTCGATGATGCAGTGTTCCTTCGAAACGATCTTATCCAGCAGTTGAATCGAGTTGTTGGGGTGACGCCCCAACGAATTCACGGGCCGCAGCTCGACCTGCTGCCCTTCGGCGGCCTGCAGGATCAGTCGAGCCATCGGAATCTCTACGCTCTCCGGGCCTCGGTGCACCCAAGGACATGCCCGGCACCGCGACGTTGAAGGTTTTGAGTTTCACGCATGTCGATGGCCGGCATGGTCGGTCCACAGCGGTGCTTTTGTAAGCACCGGCCGAGTCTATGTCGTCTCCGTGGAATAGGCGAGAGGTTCGACGCATCGACCACGACGTGCCCCTACAAAGCACGGAAAGAGCTTCGCGAATCCGCTCAAACAATGCCCTCATGGGTCGTCGCCAGATCTCTCTTCCTTCAGCACGTGTGCCGGAGTAGGCCGAGACCATGGCCGAGCTTCTTCTCGCGATCGATCAAGGAACCACCGGCACGACCTCTCTCGTGCTCGATACCGCAGGCGTTACGCGTGGCCGAGCGACACGTGAATTTCGCCAACATTTCCCTCGTCCGGGCTTGGTCGAACACGAACCGGAAGAGATCTGGCAAAGCGTCGTCGACTCTGTCGCTGAAGCGCTTGCTTCTGCATCCATCAGCGGAAGTGACATTGCCGCGATTGGAATTACGAACCAACGCGAAACGACGGTGTTGTGGGATCGGGCATCGGACAAACCAGTGCACCGCGCGATCGTTTGGCAAGACAGACGAACGGCCGACATCTGCGCAAAACTCCGCGCCGAAGGTCACGAACCAGCCGTGAAAAAAACGACGGGCCTCGTGCTCGATCCGTACTTCAGCGGCACGAAAGTCGCCTGGCTTCTCAACAACGTCGAGGGAGCTCGCGAACGCGCGAACGCTGGACAACTCGCGTTCGGGACCATCGACAGTTACCTCGTGTGGCGTTTGTCCGGTGGTACCTCGGGTGGTGCTCCCGTGCATGTTACGGACGTGACAAACGCGTCGCGCACGTTGCTCATGAACCTCGAGACGCTCGATTGGGACGATGCGATGCTTGCGCTCTTCGACGTTCCACGAGCCGTATTGCCCAAGATCGTCGACTCCGCGGCTCACATCGCCAAGACGAAGGGCTTTCCACATCTCCCCGACGGCACACCGATTACGGGCATCGCGGGTGATCAACAAGCCGCGCTGTTTGGTCAGGCTTGTTTCGGCGTCGGCGATGCCAAGTGCACGTATGGCACCGGTGCGTTTGTCTTGGTCAATACGGGCCACCGCGCGATCATGAGTCGCTTCGGTTTGCTCACGACCGTCGGCTGGAAGATTGGCAGCGATGTCGTCTTTGCATTGGAAGGCAGTTCGTTCATCGCGGGAGCAGCCGTGCAGTGGTTACGTGATGGGTTGGGCCTCATCAAGACAGCCGCGGACATCGAACC
>JBGAOI010000669.1:0-4507 GCA_044221885.1 Polyangium sp. (in: bacteria) | reverse complement strand
AATCCGAACAATTATTGGGCCTATTATGTGTATCGCACCGTCGATACCTACAAAACCTGGGTCAACATTTGGGAAGTTTGGAACGAGCCGGATTGGGTTCCCGATTGGCAAACGTCGTTGAAATGGGAAACGGATCCCCCCACCAAACAGGAACTCGTGCGGTTCAATGGTTCGATTTTCGATTACGTGCGTATGTTGCGCGTGAGCTTTGAAGCGGCGAAAGCAGCGGACCCGCAAGCGAAGATTGCTCTGGGCGGTATTGGATACCCGAGTTTCTTGTCGGCCATTTTGCGGTATACGGACAATCCGAACGGTGGCGCGAAATCGGCTGAATTCCCGGAAACGGGAGGCAAATATTTCGACGTAGTGAGTTTTCATTATTACCCGGTCTTCGGACCGGGAAGTTCGGATGAAGGCGTGGCGGGGTTCATCGACTTGCGCCAGCAGCTTGCAAAACGGCTCGGAGATGCGGGCGTTTCGGGGAAAACGTTTGTCGTGACCGAAACAGGCGCGCCGCACGTTGCCGTGGGAGGTGCTCCGGGAGGCTCCGAATACGCGCCGAATTACCTGGTCAAAGCGATGGTCGCGGGCCAAGCGGCGGGCATTGAGCGTATCGATTGGTTTTGCATGTCCGATGCAAAACCCGTCGGAGCGAGCACGAATTCGTTCGATTACATGGGGCTCTACCTGGATGTGTCGAAGCTGGGACAAACCAGCGAAGCGGTGCGTACGGAGACCGGCCGCGCGTATCGGACGCTCGGAACATTGCTCGAAGGAGCGCGCATTGATTATGCGGCGACGGATGTCTTGGCGTTGCCAGCAGCGGCTGACGGCAAAGCGTTTCAATTGCCGGACACGCGGCACGCGTATGTGCTCTGGGCGAAAACGGCCGGAATGAGCGAATCGGCAAGTGCGACCTATTCGATCAAGACGGACAAACCTTTGCAAGTGTATCTTTTGGACGGTGGCGATCAGGGACCGATGGGTGAGAAAAACCCGGTGGGTGGGGCCATCGAAGTGCAGCTTGGAGGAACGCCACAGATTTTTGTGGAAAAACCGTAAGGCTGTTGGAGAGATCTTTGGTCGGGGATCTCGTGACTGCACGATGGCCAACGTCTACAAAACGTGCCGGGTACTTTTTGGTACTTTGTACATGAAGGCCAGGCAACATCTGCAAACGAGCCTGGCAGCTTCTTGGTGGTGGCGAAATGCGTTGCCATGGTCGATTTGTCTTGGCGCGGCCGTGAAAATCGGCCAACCATCTCCGCGACAACATGACAAGTCTCTGCCGCCGCGCCTTTACGTCGCTTTTTGCACTTCTCTTGGCGAATTGTTCGGGACAAAGCGTTTCCCATCAAGGACACGCCGGGGTTCCGGTCAAACCATCGTCAACAGCGACGAACGAAGTACCAGCAGCGGATGCGACCCGACCTCAGCCTCCAAAGCCAAAAAAGGAGCCTCATTTGACCGAACTGTTTGGGCACAAACTCGCCGACGATTACTTTTGGATGCGCAACAAAGACACCCCCGAAGTGCTCGCGCATTTGCGTGCGGAAAAAGCGTATACCGACGCGATGACCGTTCATCTCGTTCCGCTTCGAGATCGCATCTATGGCGAACTTTTGGGGCGCGTTCAAGAAACCGATGAAACCGTGCCGGCCAAGCGCGGCGCCTGGCTATATTATTCGCGCACCGAAAAAGGGAAACAATACAAGATCCATGCGCGCAAACCCGTGGCTGGTGGCGCCAAAGCCCGTGAAGAGATCCTCATCGACCTGAACGAAATTGGAAAAACCGAAGCTTATGTCGGCTTGGGACCTCAGGCTTTTTCGGATGATGGCAAATGGTTCGTGTATGGCCTCGATACCACCGGCTTTCGCCAATTCAAGCTTCACATCAAAGACCTCACGTCCGGAAAAGAATTGGCCGTTACCATCGAACGTGTGACGTCCGTCGTATTCGCCAAGGACCACAAAACCATCTTTTACACTGTCGAAGATCCCGTTGCGAAACGATCCTATCAACTCCATCGGCTTGAAATTGGCGCCGATCCCAAAAGCGACGAACTCGTGTATGAAGAACCCGATGAGCGGTTCGAGGTCGAAGTGTCTCGGTCGAGTAGCGACGAACTCATTTTTCTAAGTATCCAGAGTCATACCACCACGGAAGTTCGTTTTTTACGTGCAGACAAGCCCAAAGAGAAGTTTGTCATCGTGAATCCGCGCGAGCAGGACCACGAGTATCAAGTGGACCACCACAATGATGAATTGGTGATTCTCACGAATGGGCCGAAAGCTCCCGGTGAAGGAAAATTGACCAATTTTCGCCTGGTCACCACCAAGCTGGCGACGCCAAGCAAGGCAAATTGGAAAGAGACCATAACGCATCGGTCCGACGTCATGCTCGAATGGATGCAGCTTTTCAAGCAATTTGCCATTGTGATGGAGCGAGAAGGTGGATTGCGGCAATTGCGGATTCTCGATGCGCAGAAGCTTGCGCTCGAAGGATCGCATCGAGTGGTTTTGCCGGAGCCCATGGGGACGCTCGATGGCGCGGCGAATTTGGAGTTTGATCAAGCGCA
This sequence comes from Polyangium sp. (in: bacteria), assembly GCA_044221885.1. GTDB lineage: Bacteria > Myxococcota_A > Polyangia > Polyangiales > Polyangiaceae > Polyangium. The sequence continues at coordinate 1,926 of JBGAOI010000669.1, read as the reverse complement.
TGTTCGATTCGTGTTCGAGTCGCCCACGACGCCGTCGACGGTGTACGATTACGATCCGAAAAAGCGGACGCTCGAACTGAAAAAACGCCTTGAAGTGCCGAATTACGATGCCTCACGTTATGAAGCCAAGCGAATACACGCGGTGGCCAAGGACGGTACGAAGGTGCCGATTACGCTTCTGTATGCGAAGGGTACGGTGCCGGATGGGAAAAGACCGGCGTATCTTTATGGATATGGTTCGTACGGCATGCCGATGTTTCCCGAGTTCGAGTCGGCCCTGTTCTCCATGGTCGATCGGGGCATCGTTACGGCGATTGCCCACGTTCGCGGAGGCGGCGAAATGGGCAAAGCTTGGCACGATGCTGGACGCATGAAAAACAAGATGAATACGTTTACGGACTTCATTGCCGTGACGGAAACGCTCTTGAAAGAAGGCTGGGCCGCGAAAGGGCGGATTGCCATGGAAGGCGCGAGCGCCGGCGGCTTGTTGATGGGCGCGGTGACGAACTTACGCCCGGATTTGTACAAAGCCGTCGTTGCGGATGTCCCTTTCGTCGATGTCATGAATACGATGCTCGATGAAGACTTGCCCCTTACCGTAGGCGAATTCGAGGAATGGGGAAACCCGAAGAAACAAGAAGAGTTTGGCTGGATGATCCAATACAGTCCGTATGACAATGTCCAGCGTGTCGCTTATCCGTCGATGCTTGTACGGACGTCGTACAACGACAGCCAAGTGATGTATTGGGAGCCGGCGAAGTGGGTTGCGAAGCTTCGTGAATACAAGACAAACGACGCGCCCGTGTTGCTCGATATCAACCTCGACCCTGCTGGCCATGGAGGCAAGTCGGGGCGTTACGAGCGCATGAAAGAATGGGCGGCTCGGTATGCGTGGATCATGGATCAACTGGAGGCGGTGGAAATCGTGAAGTGAGAAGCGGTGTGGGCTTCGGGAATTGCTGATTGCCCGGTTGAACGGCGAGTCAGATGGCCATGCCGCCCGATGCTTCAATGCGTTGGGCGTTGATCCAGCCGCTTTCGTCCATCAAGAGCACGGCAATGGCTCCACCAATGTCGTCCGGTTTTCCTACGCGACCCAGAGCCGTTTGCGACGCAATCATCGCATTGAGCTGCGCATTGTCACGCACAGCGCCGCCACCGAAATCCGTTTCGATCGCCCCTGGTGCCAGAATGTTCGCGCTGATGCGGCGCGAACCGAGTTCTTTCGCCAAGTACCGTGTCCATACTTCCACGCCGCCTTTCATGGCGGCATACGCCGCGTATCCTGGGAAGGCAAATCGCGTCAATCCCGTCGATATGTTGAGAATTTTCCCACCATCCGCCATCATCGGCAAAAGCGTTTGCGTCAGGAAAAACGGTCCCTTGAAATGCACGTTCATCAGTTCCATGAACTGCGCTTCCGTCGTTTGGTTGAATTGCGCGTGAATGCCAACCCCTGCATTGTTCACGAGGAAATCAAAGGTGTCTCGTCCCCACGTTGCTTGCAACGCCTTTTTGACTTCGTCGGCAAATGCAGCAAACGTGTCGCTTCGACCCACATCGAGCGCCAACGCGACGGCTTTGCCCCCCTTGGCCTGGATTTCCGCAACGACTGCAGCCGCTTCCGCTTCCTGTGACCGATAGGTCAGTACAACCCCCACGCCCCGCCGAGCCAGCTCGAGCGCGCCGCTTCGTCCCAATCCCCGACTACCGCCTGTGATCAATGCGATTTTGTTCTGCACGACGATCTCCTTGTGGATACCGGCACTGTACACACAATCAAACCTTTGGGAAGCCTTTTTCCTCGTTTGACGTTCTGCAAATTCTGAACAATCCAAGCACGGAGCTCGAAGGGCGTGCGTTGATTTTGTGCTCGCGCGTGTCGTCAGTTGTCGGCGAGTGATTGAAGGTGCTCCGGCATTGAAG
>JBGAOI010000668.1:0-4521 GCA_044221885.1 Polyangium sp. (in: bacteria) | reverse complement strand
AGCGGAGCTTTTTTTTCATTGGGCAGGATCTCACGCCAACGTATCCAAGGGTCTTGTATGTTCTCATCGCGCGCCTCAGTCACGAGTCGCATACTTGCGGATTTGCTCAATGCGTCGATAACGGCTGTTTCGCCATCGGTCCGATTGATTTCTTGGAGGATCGCCCCTGGTTTGCGTGCTCCACGGGCCAACCAAACGGGAGCGATTGCTGCGAGTGTCGGTATGGTATTGGCATCGAGCCACGATTCGGGCCCTTCCGTCGGCTTGATGTCCAATTCATGTGCATAACCAAGGAATTGCTCAGACGCACCAATCCAAACGACGTCCCAACTTACTCCGTGGTGGCAACGGTAAGCGACACGATCGAAGGTTTTCGCAACGGAAACCTCGACCTTCATACTGTTGCTGCAATGAAGTGGGATGATGATGGGCGGTGTGGAGGCGATTTTCAAATCATGAGACGTATTCGTTTGGAGCTCGGCATCAATGTCTCGGCCGTGCGTTTTGGGCCCCACGTGAACGTTTTTGACGACTTCCACACCAACGGGAGAATCAACCTTTCCCAGGGTGAAAGGTTCTGCATGCGAACACGTACAGCCTTGCAACGCACCTACAACGACAACAGTGGCAAAAGATAGAGCGAAACGCATCAAGCTACTCCATTTCAAATGAGACGCGGCGCATTTCTTCCGCAATGGTGGGGTCTTCTTCGGGCGGTTTATGTAGCAAATACACCATTTCGTCCGCTTCCCACGCATACGGCGTTCCGTTCATGCGCAGGCGGCCATGCGCACACGCGAGTGTCACGTCCAGCAGCGAATGATGGCTCAAGTCGCGAATCATGGCCAAGAAACGGCCTTGTCGATGCGGATCGACAAAGTAAAACCTTGCGCGACCCGCATACGCCATGTGGTACCAACTCGGTCGAAACGCAATGCCTTCGAATCCCAAACGAATCGCAATGCGCAATTCGATTTCGCTCATTTCTTTGGCCAAACCCAATCCCGGGACCTCTTGCCCGGGAAGTTGTGGGCGCCTTTCCGTAAAATGCGCAAGCGGATGGCGCAACGTGAGCCAATGAATGTAGAGGACATCGTGTCCCCCGACGTTGCGCCGTTCGACGACGTTTTCAATCAAGAGATGTTTTTCTTGGTTTGCGTCACCAAACACTTGCATGCGATCGCCGGTGCCCGTCGTATCCACGCGCGTATGCAATTGTTCATAACCCAAGCGGCGGAGATGAAACAGGACGCCATAACGTTCGAGCGCGTATTCAATACCTTCGGCCGTGTAATACCCCAACGCCCGTGGTTTCTTGGCGGTGCCGATTCCCAATGCCGCGAGAATGTCTCCATCACCGTTTTCGTCGTCTTGCCCCAGCGTGCTTGGAGTCAATCCGGCGGCGATAGCCGCATATCGACGAGACAATGGATCATACGTTGGGGAAATCGGCTGCTTTGTTTCGAGCGAAAGGGCAATGGCCGTTCCTGCCAAACTCTGCCATGCTTGGTCGCTGTACCCACCGCCTGGCAGCCACACACTTGGAAGTCCTCGCAGTTTGCGCATGATTCGGAGATCGCGCTCGCGCACACCTGCGAGCGACAAACCAAGTTTGCCCAGACGATCGCCGGCGAGAACATCACCTCCGGCGATGACAAACACCAAGTCGGTTTGGGGCATACGCTCGAGCAATGCATCGAGGGCTTCCAAATAGGGCGCGTCAGTCGTTCCTTCAGGCAACACGGTTTCGTCCACGGCTTCGAGTTTTCCCCAATCGCATCCCGAAAGCGAGCCAATCCAAACTTGGGGATCACCCAGCAAGCAGTCCGCCGTGCCATCTGGAGGATGCGCGTCGAAGTCCAAGAAAGTGGTATGACCTGTAAAACCTTCGGCTCGAAGAACGGCCAAGGCGACAGCCATGTCATTTACGGCGCAAAATCCGCCACCCGTCGCGCGCCCGGCGTGATGAAATCCGCCAAGAAGATTCAGCGCGGCTCGTTTTCGTTCGATTGCAAAACGTGCGGCTTCGAGCGTTCCGCCACAAGCGAGACGAACCGTCGTGAGAATCGGATCAACTTGAATTTCTTCAGATTGTGCGGCAAAGATGCGCGCAAGCGTCGTTGGAGTGGCCAAGGATTCGAGCCACGATGGATCGTGTACACGTCCGAGATCCGCATACGAAATGGGCGTGGGGGCGCGTAATGCCTGGGCCGGAACGATCTGTTTGTCGAGCAAGTACCACGCTACGAAATCGGCGCGCCGCGGCTCCATGCCGGTTGGGCCTTCGAGTCCCGCAAGCGGCAAACGATACGCCGGATCGTACCAAACGGTCAATTCATGCCGAAACCATTGGCGCAGCAGTCGATTGAGCCAACGAGGTGTCACGGGGCGGAGTATGCCTGACGGATCTATCGTTTACCAGAGGTTATTTGGTTTCGGCCGCGCGATAAATTGTTCGGATTTTCGCGCGTGTGCTGACCAATGGCGTGGCTCAGCGCCGCACGCAATGTGCCGAATGTGCGAACGGAGAGCGGCATGTCGAGTTCGACGAGCGTGCGGGCAATTTGTGGACTCAGGCCGGAGATAAAACATTCGCTGCCCACGAGTCTCACAGCACGAACCATATCACCCAGTCGATTCGCGATGGCGACATCCATGGTGCTCGCACCGGTTAAATCGAGAATCGCACATCGAGTACCATTGACCACGATTGTCTTGAGCAACTCCTCGGTCATACGGACGGCGCGAGTTTCATCGATGGACCCGACAATGGGTAACGCAATGATTCCTTCCCACACGTCGATGAGCGGTACGGACAATTGTTGAATGGTTTCGGCTTGGATTCGTTCGCGTTCGCGCAGGCTTTCTTCGGCTTTTTTGCGGTCGGTCACGTCATTGACCAATGACGCAACGCCAATGACTTCGCCACTCGCATTCACGAGCGTAGTATTCGACCATTCGCATACGATCGTTCGACCATCTTTGGTCACGTTTTCATTGTAGGCATTGACCGCGCCGCGAGAATCCAGCAACTTTTGCCAGACATCGGCAACGTACGGCCGGACTGGCTCGGGAACGACGAGATCCTGACCATATTGTCCCAAGGCTTCCTCGCGGGAATATCCAAACATGCGTTCAGCCGCTGGATTCCAATCCGTCACGCGAAAATCGCGATCCCATTCAATCATTCCCAGCGGAGATTGCTTGAAATGCAATTCGAACCGCTGCTGCGAACGAAGGAGGTCGTCTTGCGTGCGACGCTGCTCTGTTACGTCGATGCCCAATCCATAGAAGTATTGGAGACGATTTTGGCGGTCGAAAATGGGTCGCCCGTGCCATTGCACACGTCGCTCTTCACCGTCGCGCGTCAACACATGATTGTCATTGAGTGTCAACTTGTCCTTGGCCGATAAGTTGGCAAAGATTTCGGCAAGCAAGGCGTGCTCACGTTCCGGTACGAACTGCTGCATGTAGTTATTTCCCAGAACTTCGTCACGCGTATACCCGAATCTCTCGAGCATGGTGGAATTCATGAAAACGGTTTTTCCAGACGCATCGATGGCCACGACGAACATCGGTGATGTATCGATGATCTCGTGCGCCTGAAGTATGTCGTCGACGTGCGCCTCGCCCATGCCCCTGAATTTGGCACTCGATGCCGCTGCAATGATCGGCGCGTCGGAATAGTCCGTCCGCCATGCGCGCCATGCAAGCAACGTTGCTTCGCGTTGTTCCCCGTACGATACGGTAAAGAACGACACCACGGTTTCGTCATTACGTAGTTTATCGAGCTGCCCCTGAACCTCCGCGCGACTTTCCATCGCTGCATGCTCGACGAACATGGCTCCAACCAAGTCCCCAGCCGAAGTAACAAACGCCGAATTGGCCGCCAAGATTCGCCCCGCAACATCCAAAACACATGCAACGTCAGGGCAACTCGCCCAGTAAGCAGAAAAACTGTCAAGGGCTCGTGTCGACATCCTTGTCCCCTCATTCCATGGGTAACCGCGTGATTGTTCGTATGGTGCGGGTAGTTTGCTAGGCCCCGAACGTACACCGATTGTCAAATATTTGTCAACCGCGAATTCTTGCTACTTGCACCCGTGTTTGATAGAATAAGTGAATGAAGTCAAACAATTGTCCGCTTTGGGTGCTCTTGCTATGTGGCTCTGTAGTGGGGCTTGGTTGCGGTGGTGACGGCACTACCACGGGGTTGGCGGGAGGTTCGTCTGGAGCGGGAAGCTCGAGCGGGTCGAGTGGCAGTGGCGGGAGCGGTCCGATGTGCATGCCCGAAGGGCCTTTGGATGGGCCGGCGATCAAGCCGATTGACGCTCCGCCAGGCAAATGGTCGTGGATTGGCGTCGATGGAGCCAAGTGTCGTGACGGTTCGGCCACGGGATTTGGCATTCGTCCGCAATCGGGTTCGGACAAACTCGTGATTTACCTCGAAGGCGGCGGAGCTTGTTTTAATGGCACGACGTGCGGCATCAATTCGGGTTCGTTTGGTTCGGTAGCATTTGG
>JBGAOI010000667.1:0-4524 GCA_044221885.1 Polyangium sp. (in: bacteria) | reverse complement strand
GACGATAACAACGTTTGCACGGCGTACGCGTGTGATCCGATGACGGGCGTGTCGCATACGCCTATTTCGACAACTGATAACAATGCGTGTACGACGGACGCGTGTGATCCGATGACAGGTATTTCGCATACACCCATTGCTATCGACGATGGGAATGCGTGTACGGCGGACGCGTGTGATCCGATGACGGGCGTGTCGCATACGCCGGTCAATGTCGACGATGGGAATGCCTGTACCGTCGACGTTTGCGATGCAATGACGGGTGCCATTACGCATGTGCCCGTGAATGTCGACGATGGGAATGCGTGTACGGCGGACGCGTGTAATCCGATGACGGGCGTGTCGCATACGCCGGTGAATATCGACGACAACAATGCGTGTACGACGGATGTGTGCGATCCAATGACGGGTATTTCGCATACGCCCATCAATATCGATGATATGGTTGCGTGCACGATTGACGCATGCGATCCGATGACTGGAGAATCGCACGTAACGAACGATTCGGCGTGTGGACCGCTAAACGTCTGCGATTTGACCGGGTGCATGCCCGCCATTCCGGCGGACCAGGCTGGAAACGTCATCATTACGGAATTCTCGGCGCTCGGGACCGAATTCGTCGAGCTTCACAACTCGTCGGCGTCTCCCGTTGATATCCGTGGTTACGTCGTTCGTTCGGGAACGAGCCTTGCGCTTTCGATTCGCGCAGCATCGGATCCGACGGATGCCAGCGCCACACCGGTGTCGATTCCAGCCAATGGGTATGCATGGGGCGTCGTGAATCCGGCGAGCGCAGCCAGCATTCCTGCCGGTGCCGCGTTCGTAATTGGTGCACCGGGCGCGAGCATGGCGCTGGGGGATACGGGCGATGTGATTTCGGTGTATGGCGCGCAAGGTCTCACCTTGCAAGACACCGTTGATTTCACGTCCTTCCATGCCAATCCGACGGCGGCGATGCCGGCGACGGCATTTCCGGGTTTCACCGACGTCAGCACACAGGTCGAGCCAACGTTGCTCACGGCTGCAGGCAATGACAGCGGAGCGAATTGGTGCACGAGCTTCTATCCGGCGACGGGCGTTCGCGCAAAGGTGGCGGACACCAAAGGTGCGGCGAATGGAAGTTGCAAAGTGGCAGTCATCAATGAAGCGCTCATTGATCCATCGGCCGGCGATGATGGGAAAGCCTTTATCGAAATCGCTGGTCCCGGCGGCGGTCTCGTTGCGGGCATGAAGCTGAATGATATCGAGGGGACGACGGCACCGACGGGCGGCACGAATGGCGCGGAAATGACTATTCCCGCCGGAGTTCGAATTCCGGTCGATGGTATTCTGCTTGCCGCGGACGAACTCGGGACGTCGGGGACGACACAGGTGCCTGGATTTACGCCGGCGGACGTAATCCTCAACGACCTCGATTACGAAAATGGCGGAGGTGACGCCATCCAGCTCATCTCTGCAAGCAACGTGTTGCTCGATGCGGTTGGTCATTCTCCAACGGGGACGAACTTCACGTCGAACATGGCGGCTAACGGTTTCGCTATGTACGAGACGGCGGTGACGTTCTTTCCACCAATAAACTCGAGCTTGGCGCGCAACATTTCCAGCACGGATACAGACAGCAATCTCGCGGATTTCCACGGAGATCCATCCCCGACGCCAGGTGCTGCCAATGACCTCGTCAATCTCACAATCACGTCCATCACGCCAGACGATGGTCTCGCGAATTCCGCGACGACGGGAATCACCGTGACGGACACGGATTTGGCCAGTGGCATGACGCTCGCCGTTGGTGCAAATATGGCGTCTACGTGCACATACGTCAGCTCGACTCAAATGACGTGCAGTGCCCCAACAAATGCTGGAACGGTGGCTCGCGTCGGCGTTACCGCGACAAACGTGGCGTCGGTCGGAGCGGGCACGTTTACCTTGCCAAACAGCTTTACCTACACGGGCGTGCTCAACGAAACAGGTATGCCCGGCGAGGCCGACTTCTGCAATTTGCAATTCCCGGCCACATTCACCGTAACGGCGGGTCAACCCACGCCACCCATCTACGGCCGCATTTTCGAGGATACCGTGACGCAGCCAATGGGCGCTCCTGCTGGCGTGCTCGCGGAACTTGGTTATGGTCCGCCCGCATGGACGCCATTGACGCAAAATGCAACGAGCGGCTTCATGATGGCCACGTACAACACCCAAGTTGTCAATGACGATGAATTCCAGCTCTCGTTTACGGCGCCGGCAACCGTGGGCATGTATCGTTACGTGTATCGCTTTAGCCTCGACGGCGGGCTCAACTACACGTATTGCGATACAGACGGCGCGGGCTCGAATGTCGGGCTCGACTTCAATGCCGCAAACAGCGGCGTCATGACGGTGCAGTGATCGCCTCACTGCCGTACGCATTCATTCAATAAACTGAAGCCTCCTCGATAATCGCGGAGGCTTCAGACCCGACACGCAATCCAGTCCAGTTTTTCGCGTCAATCGATTTTCGGAACGGCAAAGACGCCGGAAGACGGAGCCCCTTTGCGGTTTGCAATGTGGGTCAATGTGGCGCGTAATTTCTCGAGTTCGATGGGTTTGGCCACGAAATCGACCATACCCACAGCTCTGCACGCCTCCCGGTCTTCTTCGAAAACGCTTGCGCTCATGGCCATAATCTTGGGCATCGGCCGATCGGCGAGTTTTTCGCGGATGACTTTTGTCGTCTCGATGCCACCCATGTTCGGCATTTGCAAATCCATCAAAACAACGTCGTAGTTCTTGCTCATGACGGCTTCGACGGCGCGAAGTCCATCTTCCGCAAAGTCGGCTTGGTGTCCGAGGCGCTGGAGCATGACCCGCGCAACCGTGCGATTGATGGCTAAGTCGTCCACAACGAGAATCGCCAAAGCTTGGAGCGGTTGTTGTGCATTCTCTGATTTTTCGTCTGCTACCGGGTCTTGATTTTCGGCTTGCGGCAAGAGGATCCGAAATGCAAACGTTGATCCTTTGCCAGTTTGGCTTTCAACGTGGATTTGTCCCCCCATGACATTGACGATTTGTTGGCTGATGACCAATCCGAGACCTGTGCCTCCATAACGTCTTTCGATTCCTCCTTCGCCTTGTTCGAAAGGTCGGAACAATCGCGATAATACGTCGGGCGACATGCCGATTCCCGTATCTTCGACGGCGAAACCCACTTCATGGTTGAGTTTGTCGAGGGGGGTGCTGGATACGGTGAACGTGACGGAGCCTTGGGACGTGAATTTGATGGCATTCGACAGAAGATTGACTACGACTTGGCGCAAACGTGCATCGTCGCCGACGACGTAGTCCGGTAGATTGGATGGAAATTGAGTTTTTAAGACGATATTTTTGGCCGCGGCTGCTGGTTGCATCATTTCCACGATGGAATCGAGCAACCGTCGAAGGTGAAACGGTGCTGGTGAAAGGGCGAGTTTTCCAGCGTCGATTTTGGCAAAATCGAGCACATCATTGAGCAATACAAGTAATGACGACGCGCTGTCGCGAATGGTTCGCGCGTGTTCACGATATTCTGATTCAATGGGAGCATTCACGAGCACATCCGACAATCCAATGACTGCATTCATCGGCGTCCGAAATTCGTGGCTCATGGCGGCAAGAAATGCCGTGCGCGCCCGGTACATGGCTTCGGCTTTTTCTTTTTGCTCGGCGAGCTCGCGATTTTTGCCCAGCAACTGAAACCGCATCCGCTTTTCTTCGCGCTCGGCTTCGTATCGCTTGCGCCGCTGCTGCTCGAAGGATCGAACACTCAAAATGCCAATCACATTCATGAGAAGCATTAAAACCATTCCCGTCAGACGCGCCGCTGGGGATGCATTCCCTGCAAATTGTGCCAATCGGACTGCAAGCGGCATCGAAATGATCAAGCTGGCAAGGGTCCGGGACCAAAGAAATCCACGTTCGCCGAAATAATAAACGCAAAGAATGCCAACGACTCCAAGAAAGGGACCTTGTAATTCACGCGGCGAAACTCGGGTTCCAGCGATCGCGAGAAGCAGTCCAGTCGTAGCGAGATTCCACCCAGCTACCGTGCGCTCGAATTCTCGTATTGACCTCGTTTGACGGAATACCGCCATCGCCCGAATGGTGCACAAGATGTGTACGCCGCGGCAAATCAGAGCGAAGTACAGCGCGCGTGTTCCGCGGAGCAGCAGAAAATCATTTGCCGTCGTGAGCGCGAGCGCAAATGTCGAGAATCCCGTGAGAATCGCCATGTGGCGCCGATCGGCATCGATGAATTGTTGCCGATAGCGAAGTCGGCCGATCGTTTCGCGCGATATTTGTCGCATCGGGCGCCACGCTAACATCGCCCAGCCACGGCTGTCTACGAACAGGCAAGGTCGAAATCGATTCGTCGAGCCAACGAAAACTCTTTCCTCGACACCACGATCCGACGATCATGAACGCCTGCGTTTGTCTTTGGGGGCGGAGAACTTATTGCGGTCTGCTCCGTATCCCACGCTCTCGCGGATCTCGGAGTGAACATGACCGGCT
>JBGAOI010000666.1:0-4527 GCA_044221885.1 Polyangium sp. (in: bacteria) | reverse complement strand
AAGAAACGTCGCGCTCGTTGGTCGAGAAATACATGGCGCGTATCGAGGCCATGAATTTTCGCGGGATCGAATTGCGCGCGGTGCTCGAATTGAATCCCGAAGCGCTGGAGATCGCGGAACAGCTCGATCGTGAACGCGCCGCCAAAGGTCCGCGCGGGGCGTTGCATGGCATTCCGATTTTGCTGAAAGACAACATCGACACGGCTGATAAAATGACGACGACGGCTGGCTCTTTGGCGTTGTCGGGATCCATTCCGCGGAAAGACTCGACGGTGGCCATGCGGCTTCGAGATGCCGGCGCGATTTTGCTCGGAAAAACCAATATGTCAGAATGGGCGAATTTCCGCTCGTCCCATTCGACCAGCGGATGGAGCAGCCGCGGTGGCCAATGCCGCAATCCCTACGTGCTGGATCGAACGCCTAGCGGTTCGAGTTCCGGGTCAGGCGCAGCCATTGCGGCGAGTTTCGCGGCGGCGGCGATTGGAACCGAAACAGATGGATCCATTATTTCTCCATCGTCTTGTTGTTCGCTCGTGGGCATCAAACCCACGCTGGGGCTCATTAGCCGCGCGGGAATCATTCCGATATCGCCGAACCAAGATACCGCTGGGCCCATGGCCCGAACGGTCATGGATGCCGCGATTTTGCTGGGGGTTCTGGTAGGCGCGGATCCGCGCGATCCGTCGAGCAGCCAAGGGGCACAATTCGGGCAACGCGATTACGTGAAAACCTTGGGGCGTCGAAGCATGCAAGGTTTACGCGTCGGCGTGATGCGCAAAGATTTGTCGGGTAAAAACAGCAAAGTCGATGCTGTGTTCGAAGAAGCGCTGAAAGACTTGAAGTTTCTCGGAATGGAACTCGTGGATCCGGCCGATGTACCTTCGATAGCCGATCTTTGGCCATTGGAAAAAGAAGCGTTGCTGCACGAATTCAAGCCGGCGCTGGAAGGTTATTTGGCAACCCTTAGCGAACGAGCGCCCATCAAAACGATGCAGGGGCTCATCGCTTGGAACGACAAACATCGCGACGAAACGATGCCGTTTTTCGATCAAGATTTGCTCCTTGAAGCAGAAAAGCGTGGCGATTTGACGAACAAGGCGTACCTGGAAGTTCGCGAAAAATTACGTGATTTGGCGAAAACACGAGGACTCGACACGTTGCTCGATGGGCAAAAACTGGATGCGCTCGTGGCTCCGAGTAGCTGTTTGCCCTGGCCGATTGACCTCGCCAGCGGAGATTATGAAACGTTTTCCGCGGCGTCTCCGCCGGCCATTGCGGGATATCCGCACATCACGGTGCCCGCAGGATATTGTCTGGGATTGCCCGTGGGAATTTCGTTTATTGGCAAACCCTGGAGCGAATCGTTGCTTTTGGATTTGGCGTACGCGTACGAACAAGCCACCAAGGCTCGCCGCACGCCGCGGTACTTGCCGTCGGTGGAAACAACGCTCAAGCGATAGGCTGCCAGATAAGTGCGTCGTAGCGAGGTTACTTATGCGCTGCTTGGATAGCGGCGACGCGCGTTTGAAAATCTTCCGTTGAATTCGCTTTGGGGTATTCGACGCTTGGCACGGGTACGCCCAAAAACTTGCACAGCGGTTCCCAGCCTTGACCAGATTCGTACACGAGGAGCCGTTCGGCTGGTATGGTTCGACGAACCTCTTCGTTGTGTGCTTCGTAGACCTTCCCGATATGATCGGGGGTTTTCAGGTCTCCGGCAAACGTTCCTTGACGAACAAGTTTCTGAACCATGCGCTTTTGTGCAGCGAGTGCGGAACTGGCGTCTGGCGTGTCCTCGTCAATGTGCCGGAAAATCGTATTGTGAACGCTTTTGATCCACGATTCTGTCGATCGCACGGTGAGAATGACTTTCGCTTCTGGGTAGACATTGGCCAATTCGCGCCAAAAGTAGGTCGAAGGCCAATCGACTGTGCTCGGAAAACCGGCAAGAAGTTTTTCCCAGTCCACATTGCCATCCGCGGCCGCGGACCATTGCTCGGAGTGACCAGGATACTTAAAAACCTCCATCATGTGGTAACACGGGCCCAAACCGAGGATTTCCAAAGCGAGCTTGAGCGACAACGTTCCCGTACGCCCAAAACCCGCACCTAAGACTTTTAACGACATCGTCCTTGCCTCCGAATGCGAACACGTCAGGTTCGGCGCATCGTCTCATGGTTGTCTTGGCGTGTCGACAAGAATCGTCCATGACGAACAATCTGCAACAGCACGCAGAAATTCGTGTGGAACGTGTTGAGTTTCAGGCAAACACATCCGTGTACACGAAGTTTGTCCAGGCAGTCACTCGGTCAAACGCCCAGAAACAAGCCGTAAGCGTCGCGCTTGTACCCGCACTGCAAAAGCATCGTCATGCGTCGCCACGAGCGACAAACCTCCACGTCCCGCGTGCTCTTTCAACACATCCGCGAGCAGTTGCACACCAGCCACGTCCAAACCATTCGTGGGTTCGTCCAACAATAACAAGCGCACGTCACCGACCAGGGCCGCGGCAAGGCATGTACGACGGCGTTGTCCGAGCGACAAACTGCCCACGAGTTGATCGGCATACGCGTCGGCGCCGACGCGCGCCAATAGGTCGTTATCCACAACGCGGGTCCGTTTTAATGAAGCCACGAGCGCAATGAGTTCCCTCGGCGTCAAGTGCGGCGGCGCATCGGCCGCTTCCGGAACGTAGCCCAAAGCGGTTCGTCCCGGCAATCTATGTTCGAGAATCGTTTGTCCGTCCAGACTAGCTTTGCCGGCATCGGCATCCATGATACCCGCAAGAATCCGCAGCAGTGTCGACTTTCCCGCACCATTTTCGCCAAACAGCGCCAAGGTTTCACCTGACTGAACCTCGAACGACACGTCCTCGAGAACGTTGCGTCCGCCGAGACACTTGGAAATTCCGACCATCGACAATGTCATGAGGTACCTCGACGACGACGCAAAACTTCCCACCGCTGCGGCGCAAGAACGAGCGCGACGAGCGATAGGAACATTGCTACCAGCAAGGTTGTTTCCCGCCACCACGATGTGAGTCCAAGACCAACCATCACGATGATGAGCACGGCGACCATTCCTTGATCGCCGCGTTTCGGAGAGGCTTGCGCTTCACGCGCCAAACTCGTCAAAACAACGCCCACGGAACAGGCCCAAACGAGGGGATTCGCAAAAATGCGCAACGTTTGCAGAAAATTTCCATCACGCAGGCGGAGACACGCGATCAAGCCAAGACAAACGGCGCCGGATGCGCCGCCGATCGCGGAAGCCATCGCGGTTGCAAACACGCGTACGTGCGCGGGGGTGCGCAGAACGTCCGCGAGCCAAGAAGTTTGTCGTTCGGAACGCAGGATTGCGCCGCTCAGACCAGAAAGCGCAGGCGTCAGCGCCACAATTGAAAAGACGAGCGTCATCGTGCCGAATTGTTCCGGGGTTTCGATATCGAATCCTCGCGCGGCCAAGGGAATGCAAACCCCGGCCAAACACGACAAGATGAACATGCGCCCGAAGACGCTCGATTCTTGACGCAGGACGTATCGCAGGTGCGTCTGGGTCAAGGCCGTGACGGGATGCAAGAGACGGGTTTTTCCGCGCGCCATGGCGTGAACTTCCGGCGCGCGATCGACGGCGAACTTCACGGCATAAACGGCCGTGACGAACGAAGCCGCGAGGGCAATCCAAGGTTGCGGGACAAACGTGGCCATTGTCCAGCCCGCCGCAATGATCACGTGTTGAAATCCAAGCGGTCGAGTGCTGCCGGCAGCATGTAAACCCAGGGCAGCAAGCCCCGCCGACAAACCAGATCGGATTCCTTCACCATGGAAAAACAGAATACCGAGCGGCAATTCGACAATGAAAGCACAAACCATTGCCGAGGCATACAGAATGCTGCGCGGAGCCGGGAGCCAACGCAGATACGCGGAGGACGGCGGAACGAGGGCCAAACGCGCAACAGGAAACGTGAGAACGAGCCAACCGAGCCAAAACAGAAGCGTGAATGGGGGCGACGAGCGCAGCGTAAAAACAAGGTCTGCAGCGCGCATGCCTGTGGGTCCAAAAACGACGAATGCGACAACGAAAATGCCGAAATACAGTGGCGTTCCCACGGGCAATGCGGCTCGAGCCGCCAAACTCGAATAGACACGCACGAGCCCGAAGTACCGCATTCGAATGGTTTGCCTAGGGTTGAATGACGCGCCCGGAAATATCGACGCCCGAAATCGTGCACTGAAAGTGATTTCCCAATTCGATGATGGTGGGCGTCGTCGCCGATGCTTCGACCAGAATGCCATCAATACCGGCATCTTCGGACAACTTCGAAGCCACATTCACGGCATTACCTGCAATGTCGCGACCGCCACCTGCGAGCGGAAACAGGAACACGTCACCTTTGGCAATGCCAACACGCGCATTCAAGCCCAGGGTACGCTGCATCCGAATGGCCGCTCGGGCAAACTCGAGGGCCTCCCCTTCCCCCTGGAATAAAACAATGGCCAAAGATCCCGTCGATTTAATGACATCACC
>JBGAOI010000665.1:0-4539 GCA_044221885.1 Polyangium sp. (in: bacteria) | reverse complement strand
GTTGTCGGCTTATCTCCGCGAGACAAATTGGTCGAGGGAATTGACGCTCTACCGTCGCCGTGGGCCGGCCGAATCCGGAATTTTATTGATGCTTACGTCGGTACCACCGAGCGCCCCAATATTTTCTGCGGTCGAGATGAGGATGTCGAGCGATTGCTTGGGTGGCTCGAGCGCGAGGACGTCCCGCCAAACCTACTGGTAACCGCACCGGCGGGACGAGGCAAATCCGCGTTGCTCGTGCGGGCAGCGATGAAATGGACCTCTCGAGATGATGTCGACGTCGTTTTCATTCCGTGGAGCGCTCGTTATGACACGAACCGTCCCGACGTATTTCTCGGCTCGCTGATTGCACGTATTGCCCGCCTACGGCGACGCAATCCCCCAGATCTCAAACATACGAACACCGAGATTCTGGAAAAAATGCTTCACGATGAGCTTACACAGCCGCATGACCAAGTACGCAAGCTCGTCATTATGCTCGACGGGCTCGACGAGGCGGTGGGCTTTGCCATCAAGTCGGGCTTTTTGCCACCCAATCATTCGGACTCCATTCGAATCATTGTCTCGGCACGACATCGACCGGATGATCCTACGGGGGATTTGTGGATTCGTGACCTGGGATGGATAGGTCCCAAGATTGCCGATCGATTGCTCCTGCATCCGCTAGAACTTCGCGACGTGGAAGAGGCATTGAAGCGGCTTCCCTCCCCGCTCGACAGTTTGTCACTACGCCACGATATCGTGAACGAGATTCAGCGCCTATGTGCTGGAGATCCGTTGACGCTTTGGCTGATGATCATCGATATCGTAAACCTCGGAGAACGCGCCGTCGCGCTGGATGTCAAGGAGTTGCGTGCTCGTCCGGCTGGACTTGCGGGGTATTTCCAGCAATGGTGGGAGCAACAACGCAATCAATGGAATGAAGAAACGCCACGACGCGAAAAGTCTGCTCGTGCATTGCTCGAGTTGCTGGCCGTCGCGGATGGTCGATTGACACGAGAGGATGTATTGGCGTTGTTGTCCGAAGAGATACGTGATGGCGTAACGCTCAATGATACGTTGCACGCTTTATCGCGATTGATTGACGGCGATGGCCACACCAACGGCTACGTTCTTGGGCATCCTGGATTCGGGCAATACTGGCGCGAGCAAATTGGAAAACAAGCGTGTCAAAAGTGGCAAAAGCGAGTTGCGACATGGATTGAGCAGACCACTGACGATTTTTTTGCCGACCCTTTGTCGCTGAAAGATTTACCCAGATATGTCGTGCAACATCGCGTCGAGCATTTGAAGCAGCAACGAGCGTCGCACGAGCGGTGGATGTCGTTGGCGACACGCCAATGGTACGAGGCGTGGCAAGCGCACGAGCCGGGACCGAGCGGATTTCTTAATGATGTGAATACCGCGTGGAAAGCCATTTCCACCGACGGCGAACACTTTGCCGACGAAGCGTTATGCGCCCTCGTGCGGGGAAGCGTTGGAAGTACGCTGGCGCAGATAACGCCGGAGCTACTGAAACTGCTGCTCGACGAGGGCATTTGGACGTCCGAGCAGGCATTTGCGTATGTGCGCGCCGCGCCCCGAAGTAATCACCCGGATGGCCAACGCAGTAGCTTGTTGAAAGTGCTCGTGCCGCGTCTACCTGATTCGCTCCTGCCGCAAGTTCTCGAAATCGCATGCGACCTCGAGAATGATCCGGTCGGACGTCTTGATCACGATGTTTTTCAAAACATTTTGCAACAGCTCGCTGCGATGAATCCATTCATCGTCCGGGCTTCGCTGAATCGAATTGAATCTCCAGGAACCAAAGCGCGTCGGCTCAAGGATCTTGCCCAGTATTGACCGGAGCAATGGGCAACTCTCATGGATGAAGCCGTTGCATTTGCGAGGCAACTCTAACGCCCGGAGCAGCGTTCCTATGTGCTCAAACAAATTGCGGTGGAAATGCCGGCGGATTTGCGGGAGTCATTGCTGCGTGAAGCGTTCGAACTCGCGCTGCATATTTCGGATCCGAATTCACTGGGCGCGACGTTGAGCGACTTGATTCTGCACTTGCCAGTCGATCTTCAAGAACCTGCTCTTGCGAAGATAATTTCCAATGCTCGTGAACAACGCGAGGCGAATTATTTATTTACCATCGAAAAACTCGTCATTGCGTCAAGCACTCCTTTGCGAGAAATTGTGCTCGAAGAATTCAAGATAGCAGTGCGCACACATGACGCGGGTGCGAGCTGGGGGGCTTGTCTTCGCATTTTGCCGCATATGCCACAGGAAGAGCAGCCATACTGGATTGAGCGAGCATTTACCCTCATCGAGTCCATCGCCGCTGAGAATCAGCGGGCTTGGGCGATTTCGGGGCTTCTCCAAGATCGTGAACAATGGAAGACGCTACGTAACTACCTTCCCGCATTAGCAAACCGAGCCCGAAAAACGATTCCGACTTTCCAAGACTTATTCGCAAAACTGTACGTAATTGCCGCTTTGGAACCGCACGTTTCTCAAGAAACAGCGTGGTCGCTGCTCGAACCTTCTTGGTCGGCTGTCGTGGGGCATTTGCAATCTGAAGGATCGTTCGATTCCCATAATTCTCTGACCCAGCTTCTCCCAATCATACCCATCGACAAAGCGCTGGCTGCCGCACGCCAAGCACGATATCCATGGATTCGATCCGAGTTGCTCGGCTTCCTTGCATGGAGAATTCCAGTCGACGACCGTGAGGAAATTGTCATCGAAGCGTTTAGCGCAGCCAAAGCTGCATCCCCACCAACACGCGCCGAACGTTTCTTCTCGTTGCTTCGTGTGGCACCACCATCACAACAAGAGGAGATTTTTCAAGCTCTCGTTGCGACCATTGATGAAATCGGAGATCCACGTTCGCTCGTCTCGAGTCTGGAACGTCTGGCACCATTACTCGCAGGCGAGGGACGAAAACATGTTCTCGATACCGTGCGCGCTTTGGTGATGGAAAATGAGCCACATCATGTGCAGGTGATGAAGCTTTTTGACCTCGCCGAATGCGAAACTGGAAATCGTCGGGAGAAATTGCTGGACGAAGTTTCGACTTTGATTTTAGCCGAAACACAGCCGGCACTACGGCGAGAACATTTGATTCAACTTGCCCAGCAATACACAGGAGCGCGTCGAAATCAACTGTTGCGAATGGCACTCGAATCAACGTCGGCAATTGGCGACGAACGCGAGTGCGCGCGATGCATGATCGCATTTGCTGCATACCTCCCAGCTCACGAGATTCCCCAAATTGTCGAATGCGTCACGAACATTCCGGATGCCGAGCACCGCGCCTACACCTTCATTGAATTGCTCACCCAATGTCCCGAGGAACGAAGTGCTCGAATGGGCAATGCGCTCGAAGCTGCGCGGACGGCCGGCCAAGAAACAAGGATACACGGTCGCGCGTATTGGCTCGCCCAACTCGTAGCCTTAGCAGCGCCTGCATCTCGCGAATCACTCGTGCGCGAGGTGCTCGATTTGACGCGCGAAGAGCTCCAAGACTACGTGCGATTACCTCCAGGAGCACATCTCGAGAGCGACCACGCAATGCGGACGACTCGTGATATCGATCGAAATGCGGCGGAAATTCTACGCCTTATCACGGGGTACTTGCCGGAGCAATGGGTTTCCGAAGCAATGTTGATGGTGGCCATGATTGAGGATTTTCATCGCCGAATGGAGACGTTAGTATTCGTTGGTCGGCGTTTGCCCGACGCCGAACAGCGCAAGCTTGCCGATTCACTCATGTCGCAGGTTATCCCTTCGTCTCGACATCATACTTCTGAAGATATGCAAAACTTCCGTGGTCGCACAGTCGCGTACCTTTTTCCTGAACCTGAGCACAGCGAAATGCTCGCCAAGTTTCACGCGCCTAATTATTGCGGAATTTTTTCGAATTCAATGCCGCCAATTCCCAATCGGAATCTCGACCCCACACAACTCGACGACGTTGAGCTTGATGAACGATTGGCCGATGTCGAAGCGGAGAAGTCTTGGGGCCGTCCGCATGACGAGCGGATCGACCGGCTGGGAGCGCTTGCAGCCGAGCGTATGCGTCGCCCACGTCCACCGCACGACAAACTCAAAAAGCTCGTCCACGATACGTTGGAGGGGCGTTCTGAGACGCGCGCCGACGCGTTGATGGTTCTCAGTGCAATGTCAGCTCTCATCGTCGAACTCGGCGGACAAGAAGCGGCCATTGATGTCGTAAAGGCGATTCGGCGTGTCGGACAATGGTGGGCGTAGGTCCCCCAAATCGCGTCACAATCTCCCGTGATCATTCATTTGGGACTCACCGTGCAGCCAAGGCTGATCAGCGCTTCAGTTTCGCCGCCGATTGTCCGACCATGGTTGCCGTAACGCATCGGCCAACGACCGCTTGATGGTGATACCGGCCAAACCCTCATCGGCGGACGCAAGCATTCGCGCCAAATCGGAACGAATACCCGTGAGGATCGTATCCGTTCGGTCCTCCCCATGATTCCGCTTGTCGCCCTTCGTCGCCAATCTTCGCCGCCGGAGGTTTTT
>JBGAOI010000664.1:270-4551 GCA_044221885.1 Polyangium sp. (in: bacteria) | reverse complement strand
CGGTCGTTCAGCAACGAATAAACATTCGTCCCTTTTTTCCGAGCCTCTTCCATAAGCTCGGGACCTCGGGCATGCGCATGAATCACGTGATCAATGAGGGCACCCGTGGCGCTTTGCCCACCTTCCGTGAGCCACAAACCGGGAATCATCGCTGACGCATACGGGCCCCACACACCAGGCACGAAGCGCGGTTCACGCGAGGAAGCCATGTGACACGTCGAAGTGCCGCCAATGAGCGCCAATCGCTCGTCCGTCGTGGAGTCGTCGAGAGCCTTGCCTTGGTCAGGAATGCCAATGAGGCCCAATCCGCCAGCATGCGCGTCGATGATCGGAACGGCAACGGCGGTTCCTTCGGACAAACCAAGTTCTCGAGCTGCCTTCGCGGACAAACCTCCCGCACGTTCGCCCATAGGGCGCACACGCGTCCCTATGCGGGCGTACCCGGCATCGACGAGGTCGCCCAGGCCGATCGCTCGGAAATAAACATCGTCCCACCGGCCGACGCTTCCTTCGCGACCTGTTTCGTGGCCCAAATACGTCCACTTGCACACCGTGGTGCATAAAGAACGAACATCGACGCCCGTTGCGCGGTACGTCAGGAAATCCGGCAAATCAAAGAATCGCGCCGCACGCTCGTAACTCGCCCCAAGATGCTCGGACAACCACAAGAGCTTCGGCGTTTCCATTTCGGGTGAAATCACGCCTCCGACGTACCGAAGTACATCGTGGTTTCCCGCATTGATGCGTTTGGCCTGGTCGATCGCCCGATGATCCATCCATACGATCACGTTCCAGCGATCGTCTCCCGTTGGGCTCACCGTGACGGGGGCGTCCTGGTTGTCGAGAAGAACCAATGAACAGGTGGCGTCGAAACCGATTCCGACGATGCGTTCGGGATGATCACCCGCTTCCGCAAGCGCGATGCGCGTGGCTTTGCAGGCCGCCTCCCAGATCTCGTCCGACGATTGCTCGACGAAGTCTGGTGCTGGGCGATGCAACGTGATGGGACACACGCCCAAGCCAAGGCGTGTGCCGCGCGCATCGAAAATGGCCGCACGTACGCTTCCCGTGCCGACATCGATTCCAAGGTAGTGACGGTCGTGCATGACGTTCGTCGAAGTGGAACAAGGCAGGACGCAGGTGTCAAGAGTTCTGATCTAGGAGCCGCAAGGTTCGGCGCGCGAAACCTTTGTCGGAAACTCGCGCGGCCGTGTGGGCCATGCGTATACTCGCGCCGCCATGTTGCTCCGAAGCCTTCGCGTTCTCCTCCTGTTCGTCGCCATGTTTTTCGTCGTGTCGTGCAATCGCGGCGGAAGCGGTAAAACTCGGATCGCCGTGATTCCCAAGGGAACCACGCACGAATTTTGGAAGGCTGTTCATGCGGGCGCCGTAAAAGCGTCGCGGGAACTCAACGTTGAAGTGGTCTGGAAAGGGCCGCTGCAAGAAGATGATCTCAAGGGGCAAATCGATGTGGTGCAAAGTTTCATCGCGCAAGGTGTGTCGGGCATCGTCGTTGCGCCGCTCAATGACAAAGCCCTGGAAAAACCCGTTGCCGACGCAGTGAACGCCAAGATTCCCGTGGTGATTTTCGATTCGGATGTCGCCGGAGACAAACACAAGAGTTTTGTCGCGACAGACAACGAAGCTGCCGGACGCATGGCCGCCGACAAGATGGTGGCGCTCCTCGGACGTCGCGGAAAAGTCGCCGTTTTGCGTTACCAAGAAGGTTCGGCGAGTACGAACAAGCGCGAACAAGGGTTCATCGATGCGATCCGCAAAGTCGATACGATCACGATCGTGAGCGACAATCAGTACGGCGGAGCAACGACGGAAAGTGCCTTCCAAAAGGCCGAAAGCCTGCTCGCGGCGCAAAACGCGGCCACGGGCGGCATTCAAGGTGTTTTCTGCCCCAACGAATCGACGACCTTCGGCATGCTGCTCGCACTCCGCAAAGCCAACGTCGCGGGCAAGGTTTCGTTTGTCGGATTCGACGCCTCGGAAAAACTCGTGGCCGCTTTGAAAGAAGGGCATATCTCGGCGCTCGTGGTGCAAGATCCGTTCAAGATTGGTTACGAGTCCGTGCGGATCATGGCCGAAGTGATCGCGGGCAAACCCGTCGAAGCGCGCATCGATACCGGGGCCACCGTGGTCGAGCGGGGCAACGTAGGATCGCCCGAAATCAAGGCGTTGCTCGCGCCCGATTTGACGCCGTGGCTGGGTCAGTGACGGCGAATTCGACGCGTCTTTCGGCGCGCGGCATCAGTAAATCGTACGGC
The DNA here is from genome assembly GCA_044221885.1 of Polyangium sp. (in: bacteria). GTDB lineage: Bacteria > Myxococcota_A > Polyangia > Polyangiales > Polyangiaceae > Polyangium. The sequence goes on along the minus strand of JBGAOI010000664.1, from coordinate 2,275 downwards.
GCCACGCGAGCGCTCGGTGGCGTGGACTTCGACGTTCGCGCGGGCGAAGTGCACGCGCTGCTTGGCGGAAATGGTGCTGGTAAAAGTACGTTCGTGTCGATTCTTGCGGGAGCCGTTTTGCCCGATGGTGGAACGCTGACGCTCGAGGGGACAACGTATCGTCCACGAAATCCGGCGGAAGCTCGGCAAGCTGGCGTTTGTCTCGTGCATCAAGAACGCGCTCTTTGCCCACATATGACGGTGGAAGAGAACATCGTTCTCGGCAGTGAACCGGTTCGTCATGGCGTTGTTGCCCGCGCGCAAATGCGCGAACGCGCCCATCGAGCTCTTGCGGCCATCGCGACGTCTGGCGCCAAGACAAACCGCCTGCAGCCAGAGGTTCGCGTTGCGGATCTTGCGCCGGGTGAACAACAAATCGTCGAGATTGCTCGGGCCATTGCCGATGAACGTTGCCGGTTGTTGCTCCTGGACGAACCCACGTCGAGCCTGGGTGCGGATGCGGTGGATGCGCTTTTCAGTGTGGTGGATGGTTTGCGAAAGGCGGGTATGGCCATCGTGTACATCTCGCATCATCTGGCCGAAATTCGGCGCATTGCTGACCGTTTTACCGTGATTCGTGATGGTCGTGCAGCCGGTACGGGACATGTTGCCGATGCGCGGATGGAAGACATCGTCGAAATGATGGCGGGCCGGCGGGTCGAGGATCTTTATCCGCGATCGGAGCGTCGCGCGGGTGACGTTGTCCTCGAGTTACGAGATCTTGGTGGCGCTCGTTTGCCCGAGCGGGCGAGTTTGTCGTTGCGGCGGGGCGAAGTGCTGGGAATTGCGGGGTTGGTTGGGTCCGGACGAACCGAACTTTTGCGCGCCGTTTTTGGCTTGGATGGGGTTCGTCGTGGTCAGATTCGCGTGGCGAGTTTTTCCGGGGCAGCTTCGCCGGCCGAGCGTTTGCGGCAGGGCATGGGCCTCTTGAGTGAGGATCGCGGTGGGGAAGGATTGGCGCTGGGGTTGTCGATCATGGACAACTTGACGTTGTCGCGCCTCGAGGGGTTGGGACCGCGCGGGTTTGTCTTGCCTTCACGAATGCGGGATGTTGCTCATCGGTTCATTCAAAAATTGGGCATCGTGGCTTCGGGACCCGACATGCGCGTGGGGGCGTTGTCTGGTGGAAACCAGCAAAAAGTGGCTCTCGCGCGGCTTTTGTACCACGACGTGGATGTGTTTTTGCTGGACGAACCGACGCGGGGAGTGGACGTAGGCAGTCGTGCGGCGATTTATCAAATCATTGATCAGTTGGCGCTCGAAGGAAAAGCCGTGCTCGTCGTATCGAGTTCGGTGGAAGAGTTATTGGGTATTTCGGATCGCATTGCGGTGATGCACAAAGGACGGCTCGGAGAAGCGAAACCGGTGAGTTTGCTCGATGAGCAGGCGATTTTGCTGGAGCAATCGGGGGTGGGGGCGAAAGGCGCGGCCGGCGATTCGGGGACGGTGCAATCCGAGCAGGTGAAGGCATGAAAATCTTACGCAAGTATCCATTTCTCGGGCCGTTGATTGCGCTTGTATTGGTGTACGTATTGTTTGCGCTCTTCGCGCCGCCTTCGTTTGTTCGGCTGGACAATCTCGCGACGATGGCTCGACAAACGGTGGTTGTTGGGATTGCTGCGGCAGGGATGACGCTGGTGATTTTGCTGGGCGGAATCGACTTGTCCGTTGGATCCACGGTAGCGTTGTCGACGGTCGTGGCTGCGTTGTGTTTACGGGCGGGTTTTTCTGGGCCCATGGCGGCGCTGGTGGCGATGATGTCGGGGCTCGCCGTGGGTCTTGTGAATGGCGTGTTTTCGACGGTTTTGCGAATCACGCCGTTCATCGTGACGCTGGGATCGATGAGCGCGATTCGCGGATTGGCCAAGGGTCTTGCGGACAGCCAAAAGATCGATGCGCCTTCGCGAGGTTTGGATATTTTGCAGGCGCCTCTGCCCGAGGGGTTTGGCTGGGCGATCTTTCCTCC
>JBGAOI010000664.1:0-260 GCA_044221885.1 Polyangium sp. (in: bacteria) | reverse complement strand
ATCATGATTGTCGTGTCGGTGCTCGTAGCGCTCATGCTCGTGTACACGCGTCTCGGCCGACATATCGTGGCGATTGGGTCGAATGAAGCGACGGCGCGGCTTTGTGGCGTATCTGTTTCGCAAGTGAAGTGGTTTGTCTATGCAACCGCGGGATGTTTGGCGGGTTTGGCCGGGGTGATGGAGTATTCGACGCTGACCGTTGGTGATCCAACCGATTCGATGGGTTTGGAACTCGAGGTCATTGCGGCGGTGGTGATTGG
>JBGAOI010000663.1:3258-4558 GCA_044221885.1 Polyangium sp. (in: bacteria) | reverse complement strand
ACCCGTCAGCGAATACGACGTGGCGCATCTCGTCCTTGGTGCTGCTGGAGCCCCGGCGAAGAAGGTGGACGGCTTGGCCGCCATCGGCGAGATGCTCGACCTCATGCTGCTCGAGTTCAAATCCTTGACGCAACAGGACGCACCGACGAGTTTGCCGCACGATCTGTTCCGACTTTCCGGTGCGAACTCGGCAAGTAGTGCGCCGCCAGCAGGAGATTCGTTGCTCGATACGGACGACACGTTTGCCGGTTTGAGCGATGAACTCGAAGGTCCGGATCCAACGGCTGACGCTGAGAAAGACAAAGCGCCAACTGGTTGGTTCAGGGCCTTGATGAAGCGTTAGTCGTCACGGTGCAAATGACCGTGGCCCGATGGGTTCACGAAGCGATACGTTCGGCTATTGGCCCTCCCTGCCCCATGATCTCGACGAAGCAACCGATGTCCTCTGCCCTCATGCTCTTGCACAACTCTTTGCAACATCATGTTCGCCGCTTTCGTTTGCGAGCGGTCGCGTCTGCGTTTGTCTTGGCCTGTGCCTTGCCTGTATCGTCGGCATACGCTGCTGACGCTGCGGACACACTGATCGCCGATGGCAAGAAGCTCATGGCGGCCAAGAAGTACGACGAAGCGTGCCCGAAGTTCGCCGACGCTTATGCGGCAAACAAGAACCCGGCCACGCTTGTCGACCTGGCACTTTGTCATGAAAAACAAGGCAAACTGACCACGGCGTGGAGTGAACTTCTCGATGCCGAGGCCGATGCGCGCAAGGCTGGTCGCTCGGACGTCGAAACGCGCGCTCGAGCCAACAGCAAAGCTCTCGAGCCGAAGTTGCCGCGCATCGTCATCAACGTAGCTGCGGCAACTCCGGGTTTGGAAGTGGCCATCGACGGACAAAAGATCGACCCCAACGCGCAAGCAAAGGGGCGTCCGGTCGATCCTGGTGAACACAAGGTCGTGGCGACTGCACAAGGACGTAAACCCTTCGAAACGTCAGTGACGGTCAAACAAGGGCAATCGAAACCTGTCGTCATTCCGGCGCTGGCCAGCGATGGAAGCGCACCAGCGGACAAACCTGGGGACAAGCCCGCCGACAAACCTGGGGACAAGCCTGCCGACAAACCCGGGGACAAGCCTGCCGACAAACCTGGCGACACGCCCGCAGACAAACCCAACGACGGTGGATCCACAACCACGCCTCCGGGTGGTTCGGAACAACCTTCAGGCTCGCTTCATCGTTCTGGTCGTATCGTCGTCGATGTAGGGATCACGGGCGGCGCACAGTTGTTGCTCGGAGGCGGAA
>JBGAOI010000663.1:0-3248 GCA_044221885.1 Polyangium sp. (in: bacteria) | reverse complement strand
CGCTTTGTCGAGCCTGACCTACGAATATCGCGTCACCGATCCGCTTGGTGGAGATGCTGCGGAACTCGGCGTGTGTAACTCGTCCACGTGCCGAGCCGTGATTGACCCGTCGATTGGTGTGCCTGTGGGTGGTCAACTCTTCGTGGGGTTGGCATTGAAAGAAACGATGCACGTTGGCGGAAGGTTCTTCGGGACATACATGCCAACGGGCGGTTATTCGCTGCTTGTTGGGCCATCTCTTTCCGCGAAGGTCGCGGAAAAACTCTGGGTCGGTGGCACGCTTCTCGTTGGATGGGGCGCGCAAAACGCACGGATCACTGGGGCCATCGGAACGGTTCCGTCGGAATGGGTCGACTACAACGGCACGGACGAAGTTGCCGTAGACCCGCAAAAGGTCAAAAGCTCGATTCCGGAGGAAGACAACGTTGGTTATGGGTTGTCGTTTGGATTGGCCGCCGAAGTGTCGTTGCGCCTGGCCGAGTTTGGCAACGGGAAGAGCTTGTCCACAGGTTCGCTGATGCTGAATGCATGGCCGACGTTCCTCAAAACGTCGGATGGATTTGCTGTCGGTTTGCCCATTGGTGTTGGCTATCGCTTCCACTGATCGTCCCCCTTCGTCGTGGACGTGACAAACCTACACTTCGTGCTCGCCACGTGCTGCATTGGCATGTCGATGCGATGCTTGCCGTGTGTTATCCAGCCGCATCTGGTGCTGGTGCAGAGCGCTCCTTCCGCAATGGACGCTGCTGATGACGGCTCTCGCGACGCTCACTACGTCCTGCACGGCACGTGAACGTTCACCGCGAACGACGACAAACCTCAGCTCACGCGACGCGTTACTCGAACAAGGGCGACAAGCTGCACAAGCGGGCGCGTTCGATGCAGCTCGACAGACCTACGCAAGACTGCTCGTCATCAACGCACGTGATGATGAAGCGAGGACAGGCCTTGCGCGGCTCGATGCTTGGCAAGGTGCATATGCTGTCGCAGCGGCAACGTATCGCGAGGTGTTGTCGCGACATCCGACGGACATCGATGTGCGCGCTGGGCTCGTCGATGTCCTTATTTGGGCGCAACGTTGGGAAGAAGCTGGGTTTGTCCTTACCGAAGCGCCCAACCCACACCACCCTACCGTTCTTGGACGTCGAGCACGACTTGCGTATGTGCAAGGAAACGTCTCTGAAGCTCGTCGTCTCATCGCGCAAGGGGAACGCGTCGATCCGAAAAACGCCGAACTCGCTGCGGAAAAGGCGCGAATCGTCACGCAATGGGCAAGCATCACGCCACGCGTGATCACGAGCAACAGCGGGGCGCCAATGCTCGGACAAACCGATCTACGTTTGTCTCAAGCTGTGCATCGATTGCGGATCTCGTTCGAGTCCGAACAGGGAGCTCGCGCGACGTCCTTGGCGTCTGGATGGGCCTATGGAGCCATGTACGGCGTGGCGGGCGCATGGACGTTTGCCCCCGGATGGACGGGAGAAGTGCGCGCATCGTTGGGAGCGCCGGCGGTGATGGTGCCGGTCGCGCGGCTCGAGACGCAACTCGCGATGCAAGTGCGGCCATGGCTTTCGAGCGTTGTGGGGTATTCGTTCCGAAGATTTGCCGACGATGTCGAGACCCATGGCGTGCATGGTTCAGCCGGCTATACGTTCCGCGACAAACTTCGCTTGGACGCGACGTACTGGTTGACGCACGTCCAGGTGGGAACCTCAACGGATGACTCGTCGAGCCGTTGGGTGCAAGCGTTTGGTTTGTCGGGGGGGCGCACGATTACTTCGGGGCTCGACTTGCGCGGAGGTTACGCCCACGGAGCCGAAGCCGAGCGCTCTCCTGCGGTGTTTCAATTGCTGGATCTTGTGAATGATTCGTTCTTTGTCGGGGTGCGCATCACCCCAGCGATGTTTGTCTCAATTGAACCCGTCTACACGTTGGTTTTACGGGGTCGACCTCGACAATCGCGGCAATTGCAACATTCGTTCGAGCTGGGATTGGTCGTGCGGCGCTGAGCGGCATTGCCAAAATTCGCCAGGGAATGGGCATTCAGCGCGCAATGCCGACCGCTTCACGTACGCGCTGAATAATGGGCAAAGAAATGGCTCGGGCTTTTTCTTTACCTTCAGCCAAGTGTTTTTCGATGACTTCGGGATGCGCCATGAGGTCGTCGTAAACTTTCCGAGGTTCCGCCAAGGATGCTTCCAACGCTTCATAAAGCGCCTGTTTTGCTTCGCCCCAGCCGATTCCTTTGCGATATCGATCGGCCAATGCAGCGGCTTGTTCAGGCGTGGCAAACGCGGAGTACAATTGGAAAATATGCGACGTTTCTGGCTCTTTGGGTTCTTCGGGGGGGCGTGAATCCGTCACGATGCGCATAACCAATTTACGGAGCTTCTTGGGGTCGCCGAACAGGGGAATCTCGTTGTCGTAACTTTTGCTCATTTTGCGTCCATCGAGACCTGGAATGAGCGCGGTTTGTTCGTTGACGTAAGGCGCCGGGATTTTCAAAATCGGCCCATACACCGCATTAAAACTACCAGCCATGTCGGCCGTCATTTCGAGATGTTGCATTTGATCTTTGCCCACCGGAACGAGGTCCGTGTCAAACATCAAAATGTCGGCAGCCATCAGAACCGGGTAATTGTAGAGCCCCATGCTCACACCGGCATCGACGTCGTGACCAGCCTCCTCGTTTTTCTGGACCATCGCCTTGTACGCATGCGCGCGATTGAGCAGTCCTTTGCCGGTAAAACACGAAAGCACCCATGCGAGTTCGAACAATTCGGGAATGTCCGATTGACGAAAAATCACGACGTTCGAGGGATCGAGCCCGCAAGCAAGCCAAGTCGCCGCAACTTCGAGGGTGCTATTGCGCAACACCTTTTTATCGTGAACCGTGGTGAGTGAATGATAGTCGGCAATAAAAAGCAGCCCCTTGTGATCGGGATTCTTGACCAGTTCGAGAGCCGGTTTGATCGCGCCGACGTAGTTACCGAGGTGGGGATGTCCAGAGGACTTGACGCCCGTGAGAATGGTTTTCTTGGCCATGGATACGCGCGCTTTTTAGCACCACATCGAACAAATGGGGACCGAAATGTGCAGACAGCATCAAAAGCCTGTCAAGATGAGGGCCGGCTCGGGTTTGACGGCGATCACGGACTGTGCACGGCAACCCCAAGGGCCGTGCATAAACGTGGCAAAACATCGCCAAGCTGGGCATCGAGACGCAACGCTGCCAAGTCATCTCCACG
>JBGAOI010000662.1:0-4558 GCA_044221885.1 Polyangium sp. (in: bacteria) | reverse complement strand
GAGGCACCCAAGCCCAAAGAGATGATGCGTCTTCCTGTCGCTGCCGGTGTTCGAGCGCTGGCGGTTTGTCCGCCGGAATGTTCAGGTCGAGCGCCATTTGTCGTCGCGACGGCAGACGAGATATGGGTGGCGCGATGACCCGTGCCGAGGAACGACGTTTTTCTCGGCGAACGTTTGTCACAGCCGCATTGGCATGTGGTGCGTGCGCGTATGCGCGCGATGTTTTCGCTTTGGGACGAACACCGCACGGAGGCCGCGTTTCATTTCATTTGCCATGGTCTACACGCAGCATTGACCCGCATGATCTTCGCGACGCAGGGGCCGCTCTTTTTGCGACAGCGATTTCCGATCCGTTGTATTCGATGGATCCTTCGGGAATTGTTTCTCCGGCATTGGCCGAGGCACTTCCGATCAAAGAAAGTCGCGGAACCGTCGTACGATTGCGGCAAGGATTGGTCACGGCGCGCAAAAAAAACCTGGATGCAAAAGATGTGGTCTTTTCTATCGAACGCGCTCGTTCACGAGGCGCTGCGGCCGTTTTTGTGGAAGTCCCCACGCCCACGGCCGTGAAAAATGAACCAATGACAGTGGTGTTTGGTTCGATGGATCCGCATAAGCTCGCGCGTATTCTCACAATGCCCGTGGCCGCCATTTTGCCCCGCCATTTTGACCCTTCGGCGCCGGACGGCACAGGTCCCTTTCGAGCCGATTGCTCAGACAAACAGCTTGTGCTCACGCGTAATGCGCTCGCCGCCCGAGGGCCGGCATTTCTCGAGAAAATCGAAATGACGCGAGCGCAGGATCTGGCGACGTCGTTGCGCCAATTCGAAGCCGAACGAGCCGACGTGGGATGGCTCGGTTTGGGATTGCATAACGACCGCCAAGGAGCGGTGCGATTTGATCTCGGTCGCGCTGCATGGATTGTTTTGTGGATCGATCCTCGTATTGGGAGCTTCGGCGCACCGGGAATGGCCCAACGCGTGCTCGATTCCATTGCTCCGGAACGCCTGGCGCATTTGGGCCTGGGCCCATTACCTCGAGCGACTGGAACCATTACGTGGGGCGGTCCGCCCATGGAACTTTGGGTCGATGAATCTTCGGCGTATATGCTGGAAGTTGCCAAAACCCTCGCAACGATTCTGTCTCAACCGAGTCGAGAAATCACGGTGGTGCCTTTGCTGAGGCAAGAAATCGTCAAACGTCGCGGCAAAGGGCCGGTTGGTCTGTCGCTCGAATTGGTTCGTCCTGTCACACAAGGCGTCCAAGGGGCGTGGGCATCCTTGATTGCCGCTGATGATCCGGTGCGGGCGAAGGAATTGGCGCTCAGAACGCCCAAATTTTTGCCCCACACGCCTGTTCGCGCCTTGACGCAAAACATGCAATTGGGCGTTCTGGGCGAAATGCGGGTCATGGGCGGCATTTCTCCCGATATCCATTTGGTACAAAACGTCGAAGGTTGGGATTGGGGAGCGAGTTTTCGGAAGAAGAAATGAGCAAGAAACACGAGACAAAAGACCATCCGCACGCGGAAGCGATGCAAGTTTTGAGCGCAGCGGACGACAAATTGGCGGCCATTATCCAAGACGTGGGTCCGTGCAAACTACGTATTCATTCGCTGGGTCATGCGAATGATCTGGAATTGTTCGAAGCCCTCGTGGAATCGATCGTGAGTCAACAATTGTCCGTGAAAGCGTCGGATACGATTTACCGTCGAGTCTTGGCGCTGGGCGAGGGCAAATTGCTTCCGCCGTCGGAATTGGCAAATGTTCCAGAAGAAACGTTGCGCAAAGTAGGTTTGTCTGGGCAAAAAGTGAAATACGTGCATGACTTGTGTGCAAAAGTGAGCGATGGGCGGGTTGTGCTGACGGACCTCGAGCACTTGGGGGACGAAGACGTCATCGAGCGATTGCGGCAAGTCAAAGGTATTGGTCGTTGGACGGCGGAGATGTTTTTGATGTTTCGGCTGGGCCGCCCCGATGTTTTGCCATTGCAGGATTTAGGAATTCAGCAAGGCATGAAAAAGCTTTACAACATGCGGGAAGTGCCGACGGCCGATAAAATGATCAAAGTGGCCAAGAAGTGGCGTCCGTACCGATCGATTGCATGTTGGTATTTATGGCGCGTACACGAACGGGTGAAATGACGACATCACCGTTTGACGCCACCATTCAACCCCCCCAAAACCTCGGCAATCGGCTTGGGTTTTCCGTACAGCCATCCTTGCGCATAATGAATGCCCATCGTCGACAGCATGTCCGCCATTGGTTGCGTTTCCACGGATTCGGCCACGGTATCGATATTCAACATACCGCCGATGCGTTGCACGCTTTCCACGATCGCCCGATGTAATGGACTGTCGAGCATGCTGCGCACGAAAATGCCATCGATTTTCACGTAGTCGACCGGCAAACTCTCCAAGTACCCATAAGACGCATGTCCACTGCCGAAATCATCAATCGCGAACCGACAACCCATCGCGCCGAGTTCTTGCATCATCCACAAGACTTCTTTCAAATTCGCAAAAGCAGCCGTTTCGGTAATTTCAAAACATACTTTCGACGGCGGCACCTTGTAATTGCCAAATTGCTCGACGATGAAGTCCAAAAGTCCTTCACGAAGCAAGGACAAGGCCGAAAGATTGATGGCGCACGTATGCAAACGGCGCATTTCGTCACGAGACAATGCCCCCAATGTTTGCAATGCCCGTTGCACGACGAATCGATCGATTTCGTCCATCATCCGACTGTCTTCAGCCGCTTGAATGATGCCCACAGGCGATTCGTGCCGCCCTTCGTCACTCACCACGCGTACCAAAATCTCGAAATGCAATCCGTGTTTTTTTGCCGGTACGAGCGGGTGAATTTCTTGCCCATAAAGCTGCAATCGACCTTCCGACAAATGCCGCTGAATGCTCGCCACCCATTGCATGGCTCGACGACTCCGCGCCATTTCTTGGTCTTCAGCCATGTAAATCTGCAATCGGCTGCGACCGCTGTCTTTTGCCATGCGACAGGCTTGATCGGCTGCTCCAAGCACGTCCGCAGCACGCATGTATTCCGCCCCGAATGGCACGAGACCCATACTCGCTTCCACCGTGAACGTCTTGTTTTGCCATCCAAACCGGAACTCGTGAAGCGTTCGCTGAAGCTTGCGGACAACTTGTTCGGCGTCCAAGAGGTCCCGGTTATGCAACAAAAGGACAAACTCGTCGGCACCAATGCGCCCAGCCGCGTCGTTTTGACCGACAATTTCGTACAGACGCGTCGCGACCCACTGCAAAAGATCATCCCCAGCGTCATGACCACACGTCATGTTCACCAAACGAAACCGATCGAGATCGAAGTACACGAGCGCATGTCGAGCGCCTTTTTCGCGGCTCGAAACCAGCGCTAGATCGATGCGTTCGCAAAAAGCCTGGCGGTTCAAAAGTCCAGTCAGCGTGTCGTATCGCGCTTGCCGGGCGATCTGCAGGGACAACAGTTGTTCGACGTTGGCGTCGCGGAAAACCACGAGTTTGCCCTTGGGATCACCCTCGGGGTTGGTCCCGAGCGCATGCCGAATCGCCAAAACTTGTCCGTCTTTTCGATGCAAAAGTGCGGTATGACCAACCGTCGTCGTCGGGATATCAGCCACACCAGCCGCGGTCGTTGGAATGCCAAAAGCCGTCACCGCAACGGGTTGTATGCGAAAAACCTCGGCCAAAGGTTTGCCCTGTTTTTCCGCAAGTGATTCGCCAATGAGCCGTTCGGCGGCCGCATTCATACGCGTCACGCGATCATTCGCGTCGGTCTCGATGAGCGCGACACCCAGTTCGGACAAACACGCTCCTGTGCCTTCAAAAGGCCCAATCGGCGCAGCCGGCGTCCACGAACGAGATCGGAACTCGCGCACATCGTGACGCTCCTGCGCTTCGATATCGAGCTCGTCCGCCAGACCTTTCGTGTTGTTTCCGTTCTTCACTGGGCCTTGATCAATCGCGAATACGTCGTCGACCGTACCTATAGCTTTCTCGGCGACTTTCGTCATTGATGAAATGGCACGTCAAATCGTGCCTCATTGCTTCACTTCGAACTCGATCTTCGTGATGCGGTTTTCCGGCACGCGAAGCTCCTTGGAACGCGTCGATCCCGTAGGCATTCGGCAAAACACGCGAATTTTTCCCGCATCCACGACCACGTCCAATGGCGTGACGCCGTAGTACGTTGAATTGATCGTGATCTTACAAACGCCACCTGTCGACTTGACCAGCAGCCTTGTTTGACCTTTACCAATGGGCTTCCAGTTCGATTTGGTCGTTTGTGTAGCGGACGGTGTCGGTACCGGTGGTTCGTTGGAAACAACTTCCACGGGCGATTCATCAGGCACCGCAGACGCAATTTCGTCCGGTGTAACGACTGTGCCCGATGCCGCAGCCATCGGTTGCCCATCGTTCGATGGCTCGGCCGAAGGAACCTTGACGCCTTGAGGCGCCGAAGAATTCTCCGTCGTAGCCGGTTTGTCCGTCGAATCGCTCGAACCGCTCGCTGCAATGACCACGCCCACGACGAGCATGAGCAAC
>JBGAOI010000661.1:0-4560 GCA_044221885.1 Polyangium sp. (in: bacteria) | reverse complement strand
ATGCTCCGTCGATCCCAAATCGCTCCAAGGCGCGAACCCGATTCCACTCGGCCAAACGCGAACACGACAAACCGCAAGGTTTGGCAGCCGAGAAGCCAATCAACCAAGTCGAGCGTGGTGTCATCCGCCCAGTGCACGTCTTCGATGATGAGGATCTGCGGCGCTCGTTCAGCTTCGGAGCGAATGTACGTCTCGAGAGCCACGCGCAAACGCGATTGCATGAGCTCGGCGCTCGCTCGAGCCGCGCGCAAAGGTTCGTCACCGTCATCGGGGAAGGGGACACCAACGAGTTCGCCCAGGAACGCGGCAATGTGACGGTGTTCCGGAGACAAACGAGATGCGACATGCCGTTTGCACTTCAAAACTTGCTCGGCGATGTCTTCGCCGTCATGCAAGCCCATCGCAGCCCGCAAGGCTCGACCAAGCGCCGACAAACTCGAGGTTTGGCTTAGCGGATCACCTTGGCAGATGAGTACGTCCGGACGACCTGCGGACACTTCGAGACGACGAATGAGTTCGCCTCGTACACGGCTCTTGCCAATGCCGGCTGGCCCCACGATGAGGGCGCCACGAGGCGCGGCATCTTCGACGAGTTCGCCGTAGATGCCTTGAAGCAAAGCGATTTCCTTCTCGCGCCCGACGGTTGGCGTGGGTCGACCCAGAAGTTGTCGCGCTACGTAGCCACGCGTGTCTTCACGCAAAAGCACGCCACCACGCGCGTCATTCTGAATAATAAACCGCCCTTCGAGCGCACTTGCGGCGTTCGAATCGACACGAACACTACTTCGTGCGGTCAGATCAATTTGCGCAACGGCACGTTCGAGAGCTTGTCCGGCCAAATCCTGACGCCCGCGGATCGCGAGCCCAATCGCGACGACGGCTCGACCTTGCGGCAACGATTGCGTCAGGACCAACGCGGCTCGCGCGGCCCGCATCACTTCGTCTCCGCGTGATTGCTCGACACCGAGAACGCCAACCAATTGCTGCTCGCCGAGCAGCGTTTCGAGACGCGCGTCGTCGCCAAGAACTTCACGCACACGTCGTTCGACTTCCGGATCGAGTCGTGTGCCGCCGAGATCAAAAAGCATGACCGCGACCACGCGTCGTTCCGCCGAGCCCGGGCGAGATGCGGGAACAGCGGTTGCTCCCGTTTCGGTGATGGTCGTCGATGAAGGAGGTTTGACCGGGATGGCTCGAAGCGCAGATGCACTGCGATCGGTCGCTGGAGGATCGTTGTTGAGTTGGCCTACGCGGGCGAGGGCTCGGGCGAGTTCACCGCCGTTTTCGTAACGATCTTCTCGTGCTCTCGCGATCGCTCGAAGAATCACTTCGGCCAAAGCGTCGGGTACGTCGAAACGAACCGTCTTGGGATTCGGTGGATCTTCGAGCACCAAGCGACTGAGCAGCGCGATGACGTGTTCCGTCTCGAAGATGTTGCGTCCGGTGACGAGTCGAAACAGCGCAGCGCCTAGCGAATACACGTCTGCGCGAGCATCGATGTCGTCACCGCCGCGGGCTTGTTCGGGGGACATGAAGTGCGGTGAACCGATGATCGTGCCGCGTTCGGTTTGGTACTCGTCTGGTTCGGCGGGTTTGACCACGCCGAAGTCGATGAGCTTGATCGCCGTCCCTTTGCCGCGAATGAGGAAGATGTTGGAGAGCTTCAGATCGCGATGTACGACGTTGCGCGCGTGTACGGCCGCCATGGCCGCGGACGAACGCCGGATGACTTCCACCGCATCGCGCATTCCGAGCGGAGCTCGACGTTGGCGTTGTCCGACATCTTCGCCGTCGAGCCACTCCATCGCGTAATACATGCGGCCGTCGGACCAAGTTCCATGGGCGACGTACTGCACGATGTTTGGGTGACGCAAATCGGCCAAAATCGCGACTTCTCGAGAAAACCGCACGCGTTCTGCTGGCGTCGCACTGTCGCGCAAAACCTTGAGCGCCACGTGTTGCCCCGACGCGTGATCGAGCGCCTTGTAGACGTCTCCCATCCCGCCGCTGCCGGCTCGTTCGAGTATTTCGAACCGCTCCGCCTTCTCGTTTGATTCGGGCAACATCGGCGGAAACGAGACTACGCGAAATCGTCGAAGTCGGGGGAAAATCGACGTTTCTACATGCAACGCGATCGTCAACGTGCGAGCTGCTTCAGCATGGGATCGAGCGAACGTGCGGAGCATCGCGCAGCGCAGTGCGTTGCGGGGCGATGAACGTCACGGCACGTTTTCTGTGGACACCGCGAGTCGAGATGGGCAGTGGTGCGTCATGGCTGCACAGCTCAAGGACTTTTTCGACGAACACCTCGTGCGACGTATTGCGGGCACGATTCAACCTGTTTATGCGGGTTTTTCCGAGGATACGTTTGTCCGTGAAGCGACAACGGGTTTGTCGAACTTTGAACTTCTGGATCGGGGCAAACACATCGCGGAGGCATTGGCGGTGGTGCTTCCGCCGGATTACGAGCAAGCGATCGAGGTTCTTTTGCGGTCGCTCGAGGTTCCCGTGGCGCGGGAAGGCGGCAGTTTGTCCTCGTTTTTTTACCTTCCGCACGTGACGTTTGTCGCGAAACGGGGTTTGGATCACTTCGACGCTTCGATGCGGGCTCAGCACGCGCTCACGCAAAGGTTTACCGCGGAATTCTCCATTCGTTACTTCATTTTGCGGGATGCGAAGCGGACGCTCGAGGTGTTGCGTTCCTGGGCAAACGATCCCAGTGAACATGTGCGGCGTCTCGTTTCGGAAGGAACTCGTCCTCGATTGCCGTGGGCTGTGCGTTTGCCCGAATTCATCAAAGACCCGGCGCCTGTTTTGGAATTGTTGGAACGATTGCGGGACGACGAATCGTTGTATGTGCGTAGGTCTGTCGCGAACAACCTCAATGACATTGCCAAAGATCACCCCGATTTGGTGGTGAAAATTTGCAAAGAATGGCTTGTCGGGGCCAATGCAGAACGCAAGTGGATCATCAAGCATGCGTTGCGGTGGCTCGTGAAACGAGGTCATATCGGGGCCATTGGATTGCTCGGTGGAGGTACGAAGCCGAAGGTACGCATCGAGAAGGTGGAGATAGCCCCGGAAAAACCAACGTTGGGCTCGGTCGTTTTGTTCGCGTTCGATCTCGTTTCCGAATCGACGAAATCGCAGGATCTGATGGTGGATTACGTGATGCACCATCCAGGAGCGTCCGGAAAAACCAGGTCCAAGGTGTTCAAATTGCGTCGTGTGACGATCGAGCCCAAACAACGTGTTCGATTACAAGCGAAAATATCGCTGGTTGATCGCACGATAAGAAAGCACCATCCGGGAGTATATCGCATCGACTTGCGAATTGGGGGGCTCGACTGGCAGCTCGGGTCGTTCGAAGTGGTCGTGGAAAAACCGTCCAAGAGCCGCGTGACGAAGGCGAAACAAGTGCATGCTTGACGCCGGCATGATTCGCGTTTTTCGTAACGCATCGTGACTCGTCCTGCTGCTTCTGCATCGACGGACATCGCTCGACCGTGGCTTTTTGGTCCACGTATCGATTTGATATTCGGATGCGGGGTAGGGTACGCCGTCCTCACGTTGATTTTAGCCGTTGTTCGTCCGCGGATGGATTCGCTTCAAGGTTGGCTTCCATTTCTCATCCTCTTCACGGGATTGCCGCATTATGGTGCCACTCTGGAGCGGGTGTATTCGACACCGGCTTCGCGGCAGCGATATGGGCGCTATGCCTTGGCGTTTGGGCTGATTGTGTGGGGCGCGTTTGTCGCGACAGTCATTACGAAACGTGGCGGTTCGTGGCTCGTGACGTTGTATTTGACCTGGAGCCCGTGGCATTACGCGGCGCAAAACTTTGGTTTGGTCATGATGTTTCTGCGTCGTGCCGGAGCGAGTATTTCTGATGGCATTCGACGATTCATCTGGCTTTCGTTCGTTTTTTCGTTCTTGCTGGTGTTCGTCAACATTCATCGTAATGCTCCGTTTGCCGTAAATGATCCGTTGTATGCTGCGTCCGCGGCTCGAGATGCCGTGCAGTTCGTGCGTTTGGGTATTCCCGACGGAATCGCCAAGATACTTCTGGTTTGTCTTGGCATTTCGTACGTGGCTGCCACTGTGATTTCTCTCGTGGGGATTGGGCGCAGAACGCAAGGTGTGCAAGGTTCGCCGGCGGTTGCGCTTTTGTTGAGCCAAAGCATGTGGTTTGTCGTGCCGGTTGGGCTTGGACAAACGCTGCCGGAATGGGTGGCTCCGACAGGGCCGGCGGCGCTGCACTTCATTTGGGTCGCAATCGCGCATAGCGCGCAATATTTGTGGATCTCTTTGCATTTTGCCCGTATGGCGGGACGCACGGAAGCGACTCGAGCGTCGGTGTTTAGGTATTTCGGTTTGGCGATCGCAATTGGTGCGACGTTATGGGTTTTTCCGGTGCTCCTAACGAACAAAACCGGGATGAGCCGTATGCCGCACGAATCGGGCCTGGATATGCTCGTCGCTTCCGCAGTGAATTTACATCATTTTTTGCTCGATGGGGTCATTTGGAAGTTGCGTGATGGGCCGGTGCGGCAAGCACTG
>JBGAOI010000660.1:0-4565 GCA_044221885.1 Polyangium sp. (in: bacteria) | reverse complement strand
CAACCGCGTTGCAAACCTTCTCTGCACCCTTGCCGCCACCCGCTTCAGCCTTGAGATCCGCATCGGACATGCCGAGATCTTTGCCAAGCGCACCGCACGACGTGATGAGGTCCGTCTCGAGAGTCACGACGGTCTTGTTCACGTCGTACGACACCTGGAGGAACGCTTTGACCTTGGCCTGAACCTTGGCATCTCCTTTGATGTCCAACGATCCGAAGTTGCCCGAGTTGAACTCGTCGCAGCCCTCAGCGAGCCCCTTGGCATCCGAGAGCGCATCCCCGAGGCCGTTTCCACCGGGGATTTTGCCACCGCAATCGATGAGCATCGGCGATGCAATTCCGAGTACGACCACAGGCATAGAGAACAACTTCCAACGATTGACGCTCATCTGAAACAACCTCCGGCACTCGATGGTGCCACTTCAATCTTCGCGCTTTGCATCATCGATGCAGCCATGCCGAACCTTTCGACATGGTTGAGCAATTCAAAGCTCGAGCGCGAGGCAATCACTTGTACCCACCCAACGCGGCCCCTTTTTGCACGAGCTACCGAGGCCTGTAAAGAGGCTCAGCAACATTATTCGTGCTCATGTCCCGATCACTTCTTGCGCGTTGACTTGTTGCGCACCGGCGGTGCTTCTTCTTCACGTTCGATGGCGTCGCGTTCGATGATTCGATCCGGGATGGAGAGCTGCATCGGGACAATCCGTTCAGGCATCGAAACAATCGGCGCCGGTGCTGGAGGCTCATCGCCAAAGGGCAACGAAAGCTGCGACAACGGACGAGCTCCAACCGTAGGACCACCTTGCTTCTCGAACAGAGCTTGCTCGCGATCGATGTCAGCTTGGACGAGTTCCTGATTGTCGTACGCGAACGCGAGCGCATCGAGAATCCTTGCCGCACCAAGGTTTGGATACCGCTTCAGCAACGTCTCAACCGATGCGCCTCCGCGATGCCACGCCCACAAACGACGCACGGGCACACGCGATCCCTCCACATGCGGACTTCCACCGAGAATCCTTCCATCACAACGAACATGTGGATGAGGCACGAGCACACGCGGGAGATTTCCTTGGGTCATGACGGCCCGCGAGGGTAATCACCCAACGCGTCATCGCCAAAATATCGGACGAACTCTTCACGTCGATCCGTCACAGACGGCTCATGCGCCACACTTCAACTCGCTGAACACTCTGGTAGCCTGTCGCGCGACAAACTCGTGCCTTGACGAGCGACGTCGGAGGAATCGGAGGCGACGATGAAGGTGTGGGAGACAAACCCGCTTCGTGAAGGAATGCCGGACGAACGCACGGTAAAACCCACCGCGCTCATCATCTTCGGTGCATCAGGTGACCTCACTCGACGCAAACTTCTGCCGGCCATTTACAACTTGGCCTTGAGCCGCCTGCTACCGGGCGGATTTGCTCTCGTGGGCGTCGCGCGTCGCGCCAAACCCGACTTCACGCGCGAGATGAAAGATGTCGTTGCCAAGTTCTCGCGGCGCAAACCGCTCGACGATGCAACGTGGAGTGAGCTCGAAAAAGGCATGGCCTACGTTCAGGGTGACTTCAACGATCCCGCGACGTACAGCCACCTCGCCGGCGAACTGGGACGACTCGAACGCGATCGCGGAACTTCGCAGAATCGAGTGTTCTACTTGGCCGTTGCGCCAACGGAAGTTCCTTCGATCGTAAAAGGTTTGTGCGACGCGAAGATCGTTGTGCCTCCATCAGCAGACCCAGATGCGAGCTACCAACGAGTGGTCGTGGAAAAACCTTTTGGTGAAGATCTGGCCAGCGCTCGGGCCCTGAATCGCGAACTCTTGGCCCGCCTCGACGAACGGCAGATCTACCGCATCGACCACTACCTCGGAAAAGAGACCGTGCAGAATCTGCTCGTTTTCCGCTTCGGCAATACGATCTTCGAACCGCTTTGGTCCCGCCAACACATCAGCCACGTGCAACTCACGGTCGCTGAAGACATCGGCGTCGAAGGTCGCGGAAAGTTTTACGAACAGATCGGGATCACACGCGACATCGTGCAGAACCATGCGCTGCAAATCCTGACGATGATGGCGATGGATCCACCGGCATCGTGGGACGCTGACGCCGTACGTGATGAAAAAGTGAAAGTGCTTCGTGCACTTCGACCCATTCGTGGGCGTGAAGTTCTCGAAAGAACCGTTCGCGCTCAATATGCAGCCGGCACGGTTCGTGGAGACAAAGTCGTTGGGTACCGAAACGAACCGGACGTCGATCCGCATTCGAAGACCGAAACGTTTGTCGCGATGTCCCTTCGTCTCGACAATTTTCGTTGGGGCGGCGTACCGTTTTACCTTCGCTCGGGCAAACGTTTGGCCAAACGATCGGCGGAAGTTGCTTTGCATTTCAAGCCACTGCCGCATCGATTGTTCCGCGACGCACCCGGTGGTCAAGACGAACCCAATGTCCTCGTCGTTCGTATTCAGCCCGATGAAGACATCGCGCTACGCTTCGCCACGAAAGTTCCCGGTGGAGGCATGTCGATGCGCAATGTCGCGATGGACTTTCGCTACGGAACGACGTTTGGCTCGAGCACACCCGAAGCGTACGAACGACTCATCCTCGATGCGATGCGTGGAGACGCCACGTTGTTCACGCGAGCCGATGAAGTCGAAGCGCAGTGGGGTTTCATCGATCCGATCCTCGATGGTTGGCGCGAATTCGATGCCCCTGTTGCGAGTTACGAAGCGGGAAGCTGGGGCCCGCGCGAAGCGGACAAACTCCTCGATCCGGGTGACGCATGGAGGCGACCGTGACGGCACTCCCCGTCAATGAAGCGCTCGGTCGAATCGAAGCCGAGCTCACTGCGTTCTGGTCTGCACCGGACGAACAGTCCGGACAACCCATGACGAAGGTCCGGTCATCCACCGTGACGTACGTGGTCATGACAAACCAAAGCGACATCGAACGTGCGCGGGAGTCGACGGAACACGTTGTCGAAACGCACCCTGGACGCGCGTTTGTCTTGACCGTCGATGGCCGATTCGCTCCATGGGAAGTCGCCCACGATGTGCGTATGGCATGTCGACTCGATGGTGGCTCACAGCCAATCTGCCACGACTGCATCGAGCTCACATTCGGCGCAATGGCGTGCGAACGTGCGGGTTCGATCGTGAGTTCGCTAGCGCTTCCCGAAGTGCCCGTTGTGGTGGAAGTGGGTCGCGGCGCTCCACGCACGTTGGTTGGTGCGGTGGCGAGATACGCCGATCGTCTCATCGTCGATACTGCCCACACGAACGTCACGCGTGCTGCTGAAATCGCAGCTCTCGCGCACGCACCGGTCAGCGATCGTCAGTTTGTCCGGACATACTCTTGGCGGGAACTCATTGCCCGCTTCTTCGATGATGATCTGGGTGCACTCGACGCGATTCGCAAGATTACGATTGGACGAACTCCTGGACGCGACGAGAGGGTCGAGACCGGCACGACAAACCCATCGAAATAGTTCTCCAAGACGAACAGGTCGACGGGCTCGGGGCCGGTGAAATAACCGACGTGTGGATTGAAACGCGCGTGGGCGACGCTCCGTTGTCGCTTTCTTGTCGTCGGCGACGTGAGCATCCGATGCAAGTGTGCTGGCTGCGTAGTGGCGCAAGAGAATCAGCCCACGAACATGCACTTGGACGACGTGGTGAAGACTGGGTTCTCGTCAAAGCGATCGACGCAATGGAGAGTGACCGAGTTTATCGGGAAGCACTCACGATGGCTGCGGATTGGAGCGGGCGATGAACGTCACTTCGACGGGATGGGACGTCGTCCGGGCCCAGGATGAAGCGGAGCACGCGTTGCTCGGGGCAGAACTCTTGGCGCGCGCGATCGACGAAGCGGTGCGTACCCGGGGGCGCGCGAGGGTTGCTCTTTCGGGCGGCACGACGCCAGGTCCGGTCTATCAAAAACTTACCGATTACGAACTTCCGCTCGACCGTATCGACTGGTTCTGGGTGGATGAACGAGCGGTCGGACCAGATCATTTGCGCTCAAACTATCGCGCAACGTTCGAGGACTTGCAGCTCGGACGCGTCGCTGCCGCACGAATTCATCGCTTGGAAGGTGAAGCCGAGGATCTTACGGCGGCAGCGTTGCGTTATGAAGGTTTGCTCCGACGAACCTTTGGCGTTGCACAAGCCGTTGCATTCGATGCGCTGACGTTGGGCATTGGCGACGACGGGCATGTGGCGTCCTTGTTTCCGAAGACGGGCGCAGTATCGATCGATGATCGGTTGGTCGCCGCGATCGACGCGCAACCGGATAAGGGGATCGAAGCCCGTTTGACCTTGACCGCTCCGGTGTTGTGCGAAGCAAGGTTTGTCTTGATCATGGCTCGAGGCGTCCGTAAACGTGCGCCGGTTGTCGCAGCGTTCCAGAATGGTTCCGAAGACGACGTTCCGGCCCGACTTCTCCATCGAGCCCGCGGTCGACGTGGTGCTCGCCCGGCTGCAAAACCGCACGCACTATGGCGGCTCCGCGACGGTGCTGCAGCCGCTTCTGGATGGCTTGCTGTTCAACTGGAACGCCGACGCCTGGC
>JBGAOI010000065.1:0-20420 GCA_044221885.1 Polyangium sp. (in: bacteria) | reverse complement strand
GAATTGGAATATGCCTATTACTTCAGCGGTGAATGGAAGCGGCTCGACATCGCGGCCAGCGGCAATGAAATTACTGCTGTCGACCAAGATGGCTTGGAATACTTTGATTTGGCGGGCAAACGTCGGTCTCGAGATGGCACGCTCTGGGAAGAATGGGACGGGGCAGCCGAATCGCTCGCCACGAGAAAAACGACCTAGCAACGTCGCAAACGCGTTCTCGAGAAAGCCTTGACAAGCGCCGTTGAGTCCGCCTACCGTGCGCACTTCAGTCATGACGAACGCGCCTGCGGACCGCAAATCCATTGCCATTGGTTCGCTGCTGTTTTTCATGTCCGGCGCTACCGGACTCACGGCAGAAGTCGTTCTGAACAAGCTGCTCACCTACGTGTTCGGATCGAGCCACCTTTCAACGTCGACCGTGCTCGCCGCATACATGGCAGGTTTGTCCGCGGGTGCGTGGCTCTTCGGCAAACGGGCACACGAGCGGGCGCGCCCAGTGCTGGCCTACGCGATTCTGGAATTCGCCGTCGGCGTGTTTTATGCCGTATTGCCGCTCATTTTTATTCCGTTTCAAAAACTTGGGATTTCGCTGACGAGTCCACTGGCAGATTCACCCATCGCCCTGACCATCGTTCGGTTTGTCCTGTCTTTTGCCCTGGTATTTGCCCCAACGCTCATGATGGGCGGAACGCTGCCAACGCTCGTTGCGGCATTTCGACGCGGCCAAGCGCTCGAGAAAAACCTTCCTCTCCTGTATGCAGTGAACACGCTTGGGGCCGCCATAGGGGCGCTTTTGGCGAGTTACATGGTGCTTCCGCGTATTGGGCTGGACGGAGCACTTTATGCTTGTGCCGGGATAAACTTCGCCATTGCGATTGTGAGTGCGCTCGTGGCGCGGCGCATGGGTCCTATCGCGCACACAAACGAAGCTCGAGACGCAAAGGTCGATGCGGAACCCGAGAAAGCCGCAGGCACGTGGTATTTGGAGCCGCGATTGGCGCTGGGGCTGGCGTTTGCCCAAGGAGCCCTCGCGTTTGTCCTCGAAGTGGTTTGGTTTCATTTGATTGGGACGGTCATTGGCGTCACGACGTACGCGTTTGCCCTGATGCTCTTTTCGATTTTATTGGGCATTGGCTTGGGCAGTCTTCTGCTTCCGGTGATTGCTCGAATCACGCGTTTGTCCTCAGCCTCCCTCTTTGTTTGCGCCATGTTGCTCGCAGCGTTTGGCGTGGCCATCTCCTTGAATGGGTGGGATGACTTTTCCGTTGTTATCGAAAAAACGTACAAACTCAGGGAACCAGGAAACTTTTTTCCGCGCGAAGCCGTGCGCCTCGGCTTTTGCCTAGTGCTTCTTCTACCAACGACACTGGCGCTCGGAATGTCACTTCCCGCGCTTGCAGCGGGCACACGCGAGCGCGATGGGCGTCACGGCGCTTGGGTCGGTCGACTTTTTGCGGCCAATACGCTGGGCACGATTGTAGGTTCCACGGTATGCGGCTTCATCTTGCTGGGTCGGTTTGGCTCGGAACGTATTCTTTCCTTTGGAGCGGTTTTGGCGCTGGTCTTGGCGCTTGGGGCATTTTATTCGGGAATGCGGTCCAAGTCGGAGAAAACGCCAAGTCGTCGCGAGCGCGTGGGCGTAGCCATTGCTGCGGTGATATGTCTTGGCTCCATTGTCTCGTTTCGCGGCTGGGATATCTATCAATTGACCTTGGGCAGCCATTATTATTGGGAGCCGCCGGAGGCGACACGCGACAGTGAAGTCGAATGGGTTCGTGAAGACGCGCAGAGCGGTTTCATCACCGTGATGAAAGCCAAGAGTACGGGAAAACTCACGATGCGCACGAATGGCAAATACGAAGGCAACAGCGAACCTGGTGAATTTCAGGATCTTTTCGCATTGTTTGGTGGACTTTACCTCAAGCATTACGATCGCGCGGTGCTCGTGGGTATGGGTCCAGCGCGTACACTGGCCGTGCTGCATGCGATGCCATTTCGTAAAATCGAAGCCATTGAATACAGCCCGGCCATCATTGAAGCGGCCAAGGCACAATTTCCCGAATTTTCGAAAGCCGCATTCGAGGACTCGGCGCGCGTCAACCTTGTCTGCGATGACGGACGAAATCGCATTCAATTGACGCAAGAGCTTTCGGATTACATCGCCATTGCCATTTCGGGAGCGGCGTTCGCTGGTGCGGGCAACATTTACAGCCGGGATTTTTTCCGCGCTGTATCGAGCAAGCTCAAAGACGACGGCGTTTTCATGTTGTGGATTCAAGTGCACCACGTATTTCCACGAGATGTCCGGTCGGTGGTGCATACCCTGAGGACGGTTTTTCCACACGTACACTTTTATACCGATCCCTGGTATTCGCAGGGGTTTTTGCTAGCCTCGAAAAGCGAACTCGTCATCGATCCGGATCTCGTCAAGTCGCTTGGAGATTCGCCCCTCGTGCGCAAAGTGCTCGGCCATCACGGAATGGATTCGCCTCTCGCCCTCGTAGAACGCAGTGTGTACACGACAGACACTGAATTCGACCGATATTTGGCGGATCGAGAAGGTGCGGACGCGCCGGTTGTATTGCATGATCTTTTCCCGGCCTTCGAATATTCGACGCCGTATGGTTTGGCAGGGAACCTGGTCATGTACGATTTTCAACGCTACTCGGACAAACACCTGCCCCCGATGATGCCGGCGGTTTCGCCGGAAGAACTCGCGGTCCTCGAAGCCCGCCGCGCGCTGGCGTGGAACAACAAACTCCGAGCACTCGAAGCATATCGAAGGGCGAAATCACTGGGCGGTCACGATTTGTACGATGTGAAGATCCAGAAGCTCGAGCTGGACACGCGGCAGTGAGCGACAGACCCAATTCGTGGTGACATGCGCGAAAAACTTGTAGACATCGTGCCGCAGTGCGCTAAGTTCGCGCCGCCATGATCGTCATGAAGTTCGGCGGCAGCTCCGTCGCCAATCGAAAGCAAATCGAAAAAGTCCTTTCCATCGTGCGTTCTCGCGCTGCCCATAATCCGCTCGTCGTGTCGTCCGCGCACAAAGGCATGACCGACGCGCTCATCAACGGGGCCAAAGACGCCGCCCGTGGAAAGTATGCGCCGGAAAACCCAATTCAGCGCCAGCTCGAAATTGCTAGAGAATGCGGCTGTTCGGATGGCTTGCTCGCTCCTTTTTTCGATGAAATCGCCGCACTTTACAAAGGTTTGTCCCTCGTACGCGAGCTAAGTCCCCGGAGCCTGGATTACGCTGCCAGCTTCGGCGAACGGATGGCGGTTCGTGTCATTGCCGATTTTTTCACGCGCCTCGGATATCCTGCCCAAGCGTTCGATGCCTGGGACCTCGGATTCATCACGGACGCGCATTTTGGCTCGGCCCGTCCCCTACCCGGTTACGAAGTCAATATGCGGCGACTTTGTGCCGAACGCCTGACCAAAGGCGTTTTTCCCATTGTCACGGGATTCGTTGGACAAACGGAATCCGGTGAAATCACGACGGTCGGTCGCAATGGCAGCGACTTGACAGCGACCCTCGTCGGTGCGGCAATCGCTGCCGAAGAGGTGGAAATCTGGTCGGATACGGACGGCGTGATGACGGCCGATCCGAGGTTTGTCCCGCAAGCTCGTTCCATTGCCGCCATGCATTTCGATGAAGCGGCTGAACTCGCCTATTTCGGTAGCCGGGTGCTTCATCCGTCGACGTTGGTCCCGGCGATGGAGAAAAACATTCCCGTGCGTGTGCTCAATACGAACCAGCCGGTACATCCCGGGACGGTCATTCACCATGCCACACCTCCGCGGGATCAGGCGGCAACGAGCATTGCTTATCGTGAGCATCAATTTGCAGTGACGATTTCGTCGCCGAGAATGCTTGGCGCGGCTGGATTTCTCGCCGAAGCGTTTGCCGTATTGGGAAAACACGACGTCGTCGTCGATATGATTGCCACCTCCGAAGTCAGCGTTTCCTTTACGACGGATCGCCGCGAGCCATTGGAAAAAGCACTTTCCGACTTGCAACAATTGGGCAACGTTCGGATTGAAGAAGGAAAAACCCTGCTCGTGGTCGTAGGCCAAGGTTTGGCCACGCAAGTCGGCATTGGGGCGGCGATTCTTCAGGCAATGGCCGACGCGGGCGTCAATGTGGAAATGACGAGCTTTGGACACAAGAGCATCAGCTTGACGATGCTGGTCGCCGAAGCGGACATCGCTCGTGCCGTTGGGGTTTTGCATGGACGTTTGTTCGAGCGCTCTTGACACGCGCCTCAAACCGTGCTGAAACGGCGCCGAGCAAGTTCACCGTTTGGTTCGAACGCGGAGCCATCGGTGAGTCTGGGTAAAACCCAGCAAAAGTCTACAGGACGGTTGCGGAGGAGTTTTCGATGAAGAAGATTGCACTCTTTTGGCCCGGCGATGCGCGGACAAAGCCGAACGAAGTCGCGATTCCGAGCATCACGCGAACAACGGACCAACTCGAACGAGCTTTGCGCAAACTCGGACGTGAGCCGTACCGGGTCGAAGGATTTTTGTCGAAACCGCATGAATCGATTGACAAACTCGGACCGATCGACGATCCGATGATTGGCGTCTGTGTGCATTGGTTTTACGGACCGCACACGACGGACGGTGTGGTTGGGAAAGACAATCCTCTTCTTTTGGCTTCCAACTTTTCCGGCCGTTTTCCGGGGCTTGTCGGATTGCTGAATACAGGCGCGTGTCTCGAGAGTCTGGATCGGCCGTTTTCGCGCATTTGGACCGACGTTGACGATTGGACGACAGACGAAGCGTTCATGGAGCGCTTGTCCGAGTGGTGTCAAACGGGGAAAATCGTTTGGCCGGAAAACGACATCGCATACCACGCCCCCGTGAGCGCAGAAGCATCGGCCCGTGCGCGCAAGGTCGCGGATGCAATTCGACGTCGACGCGTGTTACTCCTCATGCTTGGCGATACGTCCATGGGCATGATCAACGGTTATTTTGGTCCGCGTTTGCTCAACAAATATGGTTTTACCGAGCACAAGGTGGATCAGGCTTGGATCATCGATCGCGGGCGGCGTATTTCGGATGCGCGTATCGACGATGCGTTTCGATTCGTGAAAGATCGTGGCGTTACGTTCCATTGGGGTGAAAAAGACGCGGAAGATTTCGACGAACGAGCCACGCGCGAACAATTGCGCGACTACTTGGTCGTTCTCGATATGGTCAATGAATTCAAGGCGGATTGTATTGGGTGGCAATATCAATTGGGCCTCGTGCCCTTACGCGCCCCAAGCGATTTTGCCGAAGGATTGTTGAATTCTGCATGTCGTCCAGAATCGTCGGGATCGCCCATCATTTGTTCGACGGAAGCGGATCAAGGCAATGCCGTGCCGATGGAAATGATGAAGCGGCTGCTCGTGGAAAAAGGACTTCACGAAGCGGTGATGTTTCACGACGTGCGTTGGGGCGCCGAACATGACGGCCGCTTTTTGTGGGTCCTCTTGAATTCGGGCTCGTGCGGAGCGTACGCCTTCAATCATGACAAAGACACGTTGCGCGGTGTGCATTCGTATCGACAACCTTCGATGTATTTCCCGCAGCCTGGAGGTACATTTGCCGGCGAAAGTTTGCCCGGAAAAATGACGTGGGCTCGTGCGTACATCAAGCAAGGCGTCTTGTGGATGGATATCGGCAAAGGTGAAGTTGTAAAATTGCCGCCCGAAGTTCGCGATGCGTGGTGGGAAGGTACGACCCGTCAATGGCCTTTCATGGCCGCAGACATGGGCATCGGTCGCGATACACTCATGGCACATTATTTGTCGAACCATGTTGCCGTCGCTTACGGAGACATTTTCGACGAAATGGTCGCGCTGTCGCTCGAATTGGGATTCAAAGTGCGCGTGCTCGGAAAGTGACCTTCGTCCGACGCGCAGCGTCATGATCAAGGCTTGCACAACCGCTTGACACCCCGCGAAATCCCGTCGATCCTGACTTGGTGAAACACGCCAACGTCATTCTTTCGGCTGCTATCTTGTCCTCGTTTGTCGTGGTCGCATGCTCGGCCACGGGCACGCGAAATGAACCAACTGGCGAAACAGGTGGTAGTGGAGGGACAAACGTTGGCGGCATGGGCTCTGGAGGCGAAGGGGCTGGCCAGATCGGCGGTTTCGGAGGCATGGGCGTCTCGTCATCGTCGGGTTCCGGTGGACCAGGATCGTCGTCGTCGTCAACGAGTGCTTCATCTTCATCGAGTTCCTCAGGAGCTGGGGGTATCGATGTGGGCACATGGATGGTGCCGGCATTGCCCAATCAGCCGCCTCTGACTGGAAACGGCACCACCGAAGTGGTGCTCGGCCCTGGTGCGGATTCGACGTCGCCCAACAAGTTTGGCGGAGCAAACGATCCCAATGGAAAGCCTACGGTTTTGTATCCGCCGGACGGTGTCGTTGTTCCACCGAACATGAAATCGATTGAAGTGCACTTCGTTCCGGCGCCCGGACAAACGCTCTTCGAGATCAAGTTCCAAGCGCCAACCAAGTCGATGGCCATTTACACAACGTGTGCTCCGCTCAATGGAGGATGCGTATTTCAATCGGATGCAACGTTTTGGACGAATCTCGTCGAATACGCGCGCGGTACCGCTGCGGTCACGTACACCATTCGCGGCGTGAATGGGTCGAACCCAGGATCCGTCGGGTCTTCCGTAACGCGAACGATTGCGTTCGCGCAGCAAGACATCAAAGGCGGCATTTATTATTGGAATGACGCAGGAACCCTGCAACGGTATGATTTCGGCATTCCCAACGTTCCGGCCAAACTCTACATGACGGCCCCCGAAGCTGGCGCCTTTACCTGCGTGGGTTGTCACGTCATGTCGCGCCAAGGCAACCGCATGCTCGTGGGCAAGGACATTCCTGGCCCCGCAGCCTATGTGCTTTTCGATGTCGCCACGAAAAAACCCGCACAGGTCAATGGGCAACCGTTCACCGGAGCATCGAATTTCTTTTCGTTTTCCCCGAACGAACAATACTTTTTGCAATC
Organism: Polyangium sp. (in: bacteria); assembly: GCA_044221885.1. Classification (GTDB taxonomy): domain Bacteria; phylum Myxococcota_A; class Polyangia; order Polyangiales; family Polyangiaceae; genus Polyangium. The sequence continues at coordinate 13,394 of JBGAOI010000065.1, read as the reverse complement.
GGACGGCGTGAGCATCGGAATGCGGCGCATATCGGACGGCACATTCGTCGTGCAAAAGATCGTCAATTCTGGCACGATGCCCGATTGGGCTCCCGATGGGACGGTCATGGTTTATGCCAAACCTCAACAAGGCATTCCATTTGCCTCCCCGGGCGTTTCGTCGGCTTCGCTCGAAACGATGCATTGGAACGGGGCCACCTGGGACACACCCACGACGCTCGTTCCGTTTGGCGGGCAAAACAATTATTACCCCGCATTCGCGCCCACAGGAGACTGGGTCATCTTCAATCGCTCGCCGAGCAATGCAGAATCGATGTCGAATGCGGCTCCTGACCCGAATGCAGGCACGGTGCCTGACGGCGAACTCTGGGTGGTTTCTTCAAAAGGTGGCACGCCCATTCGTTTGAGCGTCGCGAGCAATCCAGGAGCGTTGTCGTGGCCGAAATGGGCGCCTGTACGAAACGATTATTATGGCGGCAAAATTCTTTGGGCGACGTTTTCAAGCGCCCGGGCGTACGGGCTGCGCCTTGCCGCAGGGAAAGAAACGCAGATCTGGATGATGGGCTTCGACTTGCAAAAAGCTGCCGCCGGCCAAGATCCAAGCCTTCCAGCGTTTTGGTTCCCTTATCAATCGACGGCGAGCGGCAATCACATTGCACAATGGACAACCGAAGTCAAACGGCTACCTTGCACGATGGACAATCAATGCGGCGCCGGTGAGACGTGCAAAGATGGCGTTTGCAAACCAATTCCCTGAAAAGAACACGACAAACGGGCACTGACTTCGTTCTGGAGGTGTGGCGCATGAGATACGGGGCAATCTTTCTTTCGTTAACCGCAACGGTCGTAATGGCGTATGGTTGTGGGGGTGACGGCGACATCGCCAAAACAACATCCGGACCTGGCTCGTCCTCGAGCGGCGACGTGACTTCCAGCAGTTCGGGCAATATGGGCGGCGCTGGGGGAGCATCGAGCTCGAGCAGCTCGGGCAACGCCACCAGCAGTAGCAGTTCGAGCGGCATGGGCGGCAGCGGACCAAACTACAAATACGTCATGGCGTCGTGTAATGACGCACCTCCTGCGGGCGCCAAATTGGCCCCGGATCCCAAGAAATATTCGGCTGGCGTGTGCCCGCAGCTCATGGCTGGACACAACGCATTTCCGAGCGGCAATGCGATGCGCGATTTTCGCCTCGTGTTGCCGATTGACATGAAAGCCGACGAGCGATTGCCCATTCTCTTCTTGTGGCATTGGCTCGGTGGAAGCGCCGATGATTTCTACGATCGTGGGCAAATTCAAATGGCGGCCGACACCCAGCGTTTCATTGCCGTCATCCCAGAATCCAAAGGCGATGGCCAATTCAAATGGCCGTTTGACATCACGCAAAGCCAAGCGCGCATGGACGAAGAATTCATGTTCTTCGATGACATGCTTTCGTGCGTCTCGGCACAATTCAACGTCAACAAAGAATGCGTCGGAAGTGCGGGTGTCAGTGCCGGAGCATTATTCACGAGCCAACTTGGAGGCTTCCGCGGCGACTATCTATCGTCCATCGTCGTTCTTTCCGGCGGTACGGGCGGGGCGTTGATCAAGCCGTTTGCCAATCCGGAACATCGCATGCCCGCGGTGGTGCTTTGGGGAGGCCCAATGGACAATTGCTTCCAGGTCATGAACTTTGAGCAAACCTCGAAAGATCTTGAAAAGAACCTCGACGCTCGCGGCCATTTCTTCGTTGAGTGCATCCACAATTGCGGCCATGCAGAACCGCCGCTCGATGCTGCACCAGGTTTGTCCACCTACGCGCCCATGTGGCAGTTTGTCCTGGACCATCCTTATTGGCTGGGTGCTGGCGAATCCCCCTATGCCAATGGCATTCCGGCATCCATGCCCGACTGGTGCGGCGTTGGAACCGGAAGCGCCACACCTCGAGTAGGCATGTGTCCCGGAAGCCCCGGGTGTTGATCCCTTAGCCTCATCGCTCGCTCGGCATGCTGCGCCAAACGCATCACCTGATCATCAACGAGGCCATTGACCGTTGCGGGTCGTGGCCTCGGGAATTTCGGCAAGACGTTCTTCGCGGAAATGACGATGAAGACGTGCATATTGTACCTTTGGTGAATTGGCGTCTGCGAGCGGCGGGTTTGACGCACACCCACGTTCCTGGCGGGTATTTTGGGGAACTCGGATTTCCTTCCGCAAAACGGAGGTGCCTCGAGTTTGTCCGCAAAGCCCAATCCGAGACAAACCAACGGCGGGCGGCTTGGTGGCTCGGGCGAGCGTGTCATCTGCTCGGTGACATTGCGGTTCCGGCGCGAACCCGCCGTGTTTGGCATTTTGATGGAGATCCGCTCGAAGTTTGGCTGGAAACACACTTGGATCAATTCCAACATGTCGAACTCGTGGACATGGATAAGGTCGATCCCGATGAATTGATTGAAATTTTGGCTGTATCAGCTTGGACTCTTCCCGCGGATACGACGCGAACGCCTTGGGGACGCGCAGCTTATCGATGGTTGGGTCTCGGGCGCGCGCTTCGCGAGTGGCAACTGGAAGAACAAGCCCACGAACTGATTCCGCGAGCGGTCACGGCAACCAAATTATTGATGGACTGGGTCATTCGGCCATGATGGTTTTACGAGAAATCCTTCCTGAAGTGCATCGACATCTCTTGCCGGCATTGTTTGACGAACGGATACCGGAGGAATCGCTCGCCACATGTCACGCCTGTGCAATGGTGCAACCAGGCGTTTTACCTGAACAGACACCTCAGGGGGCTTTCCGGCCCGACATCAAATGTTGTAGTTTTCACCCGAATCTACCAAACTTTTTGGTGGGCGCGGTTCTCGCGGACGATCGTCTGGATATGAACGAAGGTCGTGAGCGGGTCCGCGCGCGTATTGCCTCGAAAATCGGCGTCGGGCCCGTTTGGCTGGCCGCACCTCGCAAATACACCTTGCTATTTTTGGCGTCCCGTAAAACGAGTTTCGGCAGATCGCTGATTCTGCGTTGCCCATATTTTAGTCCCGATGCTACCAATTGTTCGATTTGGCGCCATCGGGATTCCGTATGCACGACATTTTTTTGCAAACACAGCGCGGGAACCGACGGAGAAACCATGTGGCGCGCCATTGAATCCGTATTACGCCTCGCCGAACGGCACTTGGCCGAATATTCTGCGCGCGTTCTCGGGGCGACCATTCCAGCAATTCCCACTGAACTCGATGCTCTCACGGTCGAAGAGCTCGAAGATCGCGCAGATCCGGAGAAACACTTGGAACTCTGGGGTGAATGGGCGGGACGCGAAGAAGCCTATTATCGCGCAAGTCGAGACATCGTCGCTCAATTGCAACGTGACGATTTCGAACGTGTGTTGGTTGGTGATGAATTGACGGCCGCCGTTGAAAAGGCCCAATGGATGATTTCTCGGGTGCAGCACCGGACGTGAGGCAGGAAGCAGCAACGGGAAGCGTCTGGAAAAAGAAACGCGCTGCGTAGAAAAGATCGGTACGTTGCCGAATTCGCGCTATGATGTGCCGACGTAGGAGGCTTGTTCATGCGTTTTTCTTCGAAGGAAGCAGTCGTTGTCGTCGCGGCACTGGGTTTGGCGGTCTTCGCCGGCTGCGTCTCGGAAGCCGACTCGGTTTTCTCCACGCCGTATCCAAGTGACAACAAGGGAGGCTCGGGGGGCGAAGCCGGCAAAGGTGGCGGGGGTTCGGGCGGCGAAGGCGGCAAAACGGGCAGCTCGAGTTCCAGTAGTTCCAGTTCGAGCGCTACTTCCAGCAGTTCGGGTGGGGTCAATCAGCAAGCATGTGGCACTTGTTCATTTCAAGCGTGCCAAGCTGAGATTTTCGCCTGCGGGCAAGCCTGCCAGGGTTTCGCCGGTTGCATTCAAGGCTGCATGGATTCTGTATGCGCGAACGATTGCATCACGAAGTTTCCCGAAGGAAAACCGATTTACGATTGCACGTGTAAATCGTGCACCAACGATTGCGGCGGCTTGTGCCCCGCTGGTTCGAGCACCTCGAGCAGCTCGAGCTCCAGCAGCGGAGCCATGTGCTCGAAATGTGGCGATTTCCTCCAGGGCAATCTGGGAACACCATGCCCTGGTTCGGATCAAAAGATTTTCGCGCTCTACAGTTGCACATGCAATCAGAATTGCCCGATGCAATGCAGCGCCGTGTGCCAAGGCGGCGGTACACCCGATCAAACCTGTTTAGGGTGCGTTGCTGTATCCTGCGGCAAGGAACTCCAAGCCTGCGTTCAAGATTGATCGTGACAGCCTCATTTTTCGCGAACTTTTGACGCGTGGGCGTGTCTTTGCGCCTCATGCGCGTCTCGCTCATCGTTTTGGTCGGCATTTTGTGCGGATGCAGCCCGTCCGCACCTCGGCCGAACGTCCCCACACTCTCCCCGCACGCGCCAGAACACGCGCCAGAACACGCGACAAAACAAGCCACCCGCGAACCATTGCCGGAAACCATCGAGCGGCGAAAGCCACAAGCCCCCGAATCTTGCCCGCTGTTTTTCCCGCCACACGACGTTGGTTCGGTCATGCGTATTCCGGGAAAGATGATGGCTTTGGCTATGAATCCAGCCATGCAAGCTTTGTGTGCGTGTTCCAATCCCGGAGAATACGCGACGATCGTCGCGCGCATCGATTTTGGTCACGGCACGGTCAAACTCGAAGCCCCAGACAATCCCGCGATCAACGAATGCGTTCAATCCGTCCCGGTATCGTTTGTGCCCCCTTCCCCAAGCGAATTACCCGGAAGCGATTGCATCAACTGCGGACCTCGATATTATGGGGTTTTTGCTGACAGTCCACCACCGCCCAAAGAACCCGCATTGCAGTTGATTTATTCGTTCCTCGTCGACCGCAGCAATGAAGTATTGGATTGTCCTGACCATACACACGCCGAACGAGGCCAATGCAAATCGGACGAGGCGCCCGCTCCGGAAAAACCCGAAAAGCGCTCTTGCCAATGCGCACCTTCGGACTTGAAGTGTGCCATCGAATGCGCCAGCAAAACGTAATTTGGAAATAGCTTATAAAGCCAAACGCTTGGCGTGTCCGAGAATTTGCGGACCGTCCTTTGTGCCCGTCGGCGTTGGTTCCCAACCGCGGGCGACACGCGCATCGAGCAATTCATCCGCGTTCGGCTGATGGTCCCAGACGGCGACCGCCGTCAAACCCCCGAGTCACGTGACATCGTATACGAGCCACACGCCACCAGGATGAAATAGAACGACGTCGTGCGTGTATTCGTCCTGCACAATGACATCTTTCACCAATTGAATGGGCGATTGGGCCAGACCCCATCGAACAACGTCCTCGAGCGTTTTTTGTGAGGCAAACAAATGTTCGACACTCGTGCAAACTTGTGCCGGCGCTGAAACGCGCCATTCGACACCTCGTCGAGGTTCAATGGAACAGGACGACATCATCACAAAGTATGACGTGGAATTGCCAAATGGCCAGGCAAAAAATTCGTGGCCAATTGGCCACAGGCATGTTTCAAAATTGACACATGGACCAAACGAGATGGATCAGCGGTTATCCATGTGAACTGTCGCCGGCTCATACGGTCTGAAGAAGCGTTAGAAAAGGTGCGGAAAAAGTGCGAACGAAATTTCTCAGCAAGGCATCGTTTTTGCAGAGAGTCCGCATATGCACCGAACTCATCCCATTTCGCATTTCTCTCGTCTCGCTGCAGTTGTCGTTGCGGCTTTCTCGTTCACTGCCTGTATCGCACAGCCCGACGACCTCGATGTCGTCGGCGTCGATGAAGACACAGCCACCAGCGAAGGTGGCGTCGCTGGTGCCTTGGCGCTCGGAACCAAGCTGATTGCGCAAACCAACGTCAACTTGCGCGCGACAGCATCGACATCGGCAACGATCCTCGATGTTGTGCTTTCCGGCAGCGAAGTGACGGTTCAAGCTTCGAATCCGCAAAATGGGTTTTACAAGATTGACTACAAGGGTCTGGTCGGCTGGAGTTCCGGCAAGTATTACAAGCAAGCTCCGACGCCTCCGGTTGTTTCGACGGATGCAACCGACGCCCCAACGGACCTCGTGGCCAAGTTGACGAATTGCCAACAGGTTGCGGGAACGACGAAGTTCGCGAAAGATTCGGGGGGCGCGAAAACCGTTCCGCTGTGTCAGCTCAATGGCGCCATTTGGTGGACAGCAGATCTGGACGTAGATTGCGATGGGGGCAAAGGCGCAGAATGCAAGAGCGATCCGTATTATCAAGCGGAAACCTCCGGCGTAGATTCGCTGGGCAATCCGCTGGATGCTTCGACGCTCCCGTTTGTCGTGGTACCCTTGCCGAGCAACGGTTTCGATTACAAGACCGCCGGATTGAAGCTCGGCAGTGTCGTGGGCGTGATTTACCAGAACAAGATCATGTACGGCATCATTGGAGATTTGGGCCCGACGGGCGTCATTGGCGAAGCATCTTATGCAATGGCCAAGAAACTCGGCATTCCAGCAAGCCCCATTTCGGGCGGCGTGGATAGCGGCGTGACGTATGTTGCATTCACGGGCACGAGCGCTGTCGTGACGAAAAAAGAAGACGCCTCACAAGCTGCGCAAATTGGTGCGTCCCGCACATCGGCCATCGTGCAATCGAATTGAATTCCCTTCCCTACCTCGTGCACCTGGCGCAGCCCGCCGAAAACCTCCCCCAACGGGTTGCGCCTAACATTCGTTCATCCCCGTAAAACTCGTTCGATGCTCGGACGATACTTGTCGCGCGCATTGCCGCGGACGACGGCTCCGTGCGCAGGCAACACATGTTCGAAGGGCCAATCGAGAAGCTTGCGAAGTTCGTCCGGGCTGGGTTTGGCCTGCGCCAACCAGCCTGGGCCGATGTTATGAGGTTTGACGAAGCCCATAACCCGCATCATGATTTTGGCCGGGAAATTGAAGAACCGATCCGCCGTGTGCCAATGCTGAAAGCAATCGCCGGAAATGACGACTCCGCCGTCGTGCTCGAGTCGCAGCAAACCTTCGGGAACCTTGGCGCTTTCGAAGACGAATAGCTTGGCACCAGACAGTGGCAATTGGGTCGACGCATCCATCGTTTCGTCGGCGTCGAAATACGTGGCTGCATCTTGTTTGAACCCTTCAACGTATTTTTGGCCTCGTATCGCCCAAACCTTGGCGCCGTAGCGGTCTTTGTAAAACGGATCATCCATGCCGTGAAAACCGGCGATACGAATGACGTCCGTCACGCGCCCCAACGCATCGAGGTCTCGCAATCCGTCCTCGGACAAACGAACGGTATTTACCAGGATCAGCCGTTCGCCCTCGCGCACGATCGTCATGTTTCGACTGAAGCGCATGGGCAACGGGCCCGGCATGCCGATGGTCCCGGTGACGAAATAAATATTTGGAAAAACTTCTTCGATCTTGCCGTGGGGCAACGCAGCGGGAAACGTTTGTCTCGTCATGAAGACGAACCATAATGCACGCTTCGTCCCGGATGCAACAAGAATTTACATCCTCCGTGCTGATACGATTGTGATTGTTTTTGATTCCTACTGCTCAAAACGCGAACTCGGAAAAAAACATGATGCGTAGAACGGGTTCGTTTTCCACATGGGTTTGGCTGACCGATACGAGCACACTGCGCATCCAAATCTTGGGCGGACGTTTTTTCGGCACGCCAAGCCAACGACGTTTGTCGTCATCGTCCATTCGAAATGTCGCCAGATTGCTCCGACCTGGCCCAAATGGCAATTTGTACACGGTGTACGTCCAAGAGCGCGAAAAACGGCTCGGGAAAAAACCGCCCTCGTGCTTCGCATCCTTCGATTCAAAACCATCGATGACTTGAGGCATCAAGAAATGCACCCATTTCGTCGTTTCATTGTCCTTTTTCGTCGTCACCAGGAAACCATGCACCACCTGATCGACAAGTCGTACCGCTTCCGCATGCAAATGGTACGTCGCCTTCACCTTGGGTGAACCCGAAACCGTCCCAATCACGCTGTCGAAAATCAGTTTGTCGTCAGGACCTTGCTGCACCGACGTATATTGCATCTTGCCCGCGATTTCCGCATCAGGAGCAAAATGAGGTTGCTCGCCAACATAATGGATGGTTCCCCAGCCCAAACTCTGAAATTCCTTCTCGTCAAACGATGGGAGTGACCATTCCGAATGCCAAGAGATGTCGCCGAGCGGTCCTGGCGGCAACATTCGAATCTGTTTTGGCGCTTTAGACCAAGGATAAGGCTGGCTATCCTCATTGAGGAGCCGCACAGGAGGTGCGTCTTCTATCGGAGGTTCACCGGCCGCGACTTCACGCAGCCTCGCTTCGGGCAAATCGGCGAAACGCACCACAACGACGCGCGCCACCGTTTGCGGATGCGCGTGGGCATCAATATCAGCTTGTCGCGAACAACATGTCGAATCGAACGTACAACATGCAGGGCCAACCTTCTTTTTAGCTTTCGCAGGTTTGTTAGTCGACACCGTAGGCGATGGCGGCACTTCCCAGCCAGTTGGCGGAGCTGGCGCTTCCTGGGCCCATACCGTTTGTCCTGACATAACAGCAACCAAAACGGACAAGGTGGCTACGTTCGTTTTCACAACGTCTCCAAATACGCAATCAGGGCAGCCTTATCAGGCGCGGAAATCACGCCGCTGAACATTCTTTGGTTTTTCTCGGACAATAACTCGTCCAGCGTGGAATATCGCCCGTCGTGAAAATACGGTGAACTTCCCCGAATGCCCATGAGCGACGGCGTATCGAAAAATGCGCTTCGTTCGCCTTGAACGCCGCTACCGACATCATGCGGCGTTTTGTCGGTGCCGCCTTCTTTGTGGCAGGTGTGGCAATTAAACGATGTATACACTTCTTTGCCGCGTTTGACAAGGTCCGCATCGGTCGGTTTAGACTGCGGCGGCGCAGGCAATGCCGCAATCGCGTCAAAATCGTCTTTCGACGGAGGATCATTCAATCCGGTGCCACCCAGTCGTTGCAATGTTTCTTTGATGTGAATGCGCGTATCCTTGTGTTCGCCAAACCAGCCATACGGCTCGGTACCCATGAGGCGCCCGGCAAGCATCATGGTTTGTCGCTTCCCATCGGGACTCGTCCAAACAAGGCCGTCATCACGCCCCTCCGGATGGCAGCTTGCGCATGCCCGGCTTTGCGTCAAACGTGCGTCGCGCGAGGTAAAAAATAGACGTCGCCCACGATCGATTTTCGGATCGCGCTCGACGCCAGAACGTTGCCACAACACAACCGACTTCAATTCACCTTTTTCTCGTTCGATACGCGTCACATTGCGATCGAATTCGGACCACACGAAAACGTTTTTCCCGGCATCATCCAGGGCCAATCCCCCGGGACCTGCCGGTACGGCATAACGATGTTTTTCGGCAACCGTTGGATCGCCGACCCAGGGGTCGTATTCTACAACGGCATCGATATCCATACACGCGACAAATAAGCTCTTGTCATCCGCCGCAGCGCTTCTTGGTAAAACGCAATCCTGAGCCGACGGACTGTTGAATACACCAGCCACGTGATTCGTAATCGATTTCTTTTCGATCGGATCCACGACGCTGATGATTTGCGCAATGGCCCGTGGACCCGTTCCGCTCCCTCCATAACCTGCCGTCGTCACCGACGCGGAGGCCCCCGGATCGACGCTCGTGTGCGGAACAAAAATCCGCAATGCATCGCGACTGCCATCTTTGCGCGTCCCATCCACGCGAGCCAATGCATATCCTTGCGTGGCTTTGCGCGGATCTTTATCGTCGAAACCCGCCAAATTCGGAAGCACTCGACGCCCGGCTTGTAACGACGCCGTTTCCGGCTTGCTTTCAGCATTCTCAAGGTCGATGGCCGAAACAATACCTCCCACGGCATGCGTGACAAATGCGGTTTTGCCTTGATTCGTTACGATCACCGCGCGAGGTTCTCGGGACAGCGGCACAATGCGAATCACGCTGAGATCCCCGGAATTCAGGACCGTAAGTGCCGCGCCAAACCCGCTCGTCACCACGAGCTTGTCGCCATTTTCGGCCATCGCCCAAGGTTCCACGGCGCTCAATGTCGCTTTGCACCTTTCTTCCAAGGGCTTTCGTAATGTCTCGTCGGTCGCCTCGAAAAAGATGATATCCCCGGTATCGCGCAACGTGACGGCAATACGCCCATCGGCCAGCACCAATACATGCCCCGGATGTCCTTCGAGCGACGTGACGGCAATTTGCTGCATCGATTCCACATCGACGGTATGGATGGCTTTTTCGTCGTTATCGGCCACGAACGCGTACGTACGCCCGCCCGCACGAGCCAATTCGACCGAAGCGCTCGATGCACCAGGATATGCCGCCCGTGTGACACGTTTGGGCGATTTGGCGGCACATTTTGCTGGCGCCGGCGGCGGCGGAGCGACCGTGGCGGCGGTATTCGACGCCGATACCACTGGCGCCGGCGTGGGATTTTCCGAAGTTTTGCACGCGACAATCACGACGCTCGACAAAGCAAGCGCCGCCAATCGACTGGTGAAACGCGAATAGGATGGATGACTCATGGCAGATCCAGAGCGCAGCGACGGAAAACGCCTTGTTGCAGGATACGATTCCCGCGTCAACGACATTCGCGCCCATCGTCCGCAGATGATCAACTTCAACGCCCAAGCTTTCCTTGCCTCGCGGGTTACGCTACAAGGAACCTATGCGACGAACGTTCTCTTCTTGGACAAACCCTTCGACGCTCACGAAACTCACCATCGCCATGACGCTGCTTTCGGCGTCTTGCACGAATACGCCGCCACCAACGATGGCCGAACCCGAACCTTCAGCGCCTGTCGTCGAACATGTGCAGCTCCAAGAAATCCTCACGCCTTTGCCCCTACGCGTGCGCTTACCCACGCGTTATGGCGCGGCGCACGTGTTGGTGTTTGTCCTGATGTGGGGAACGCACGACTGGAAAGTGATGGAGCTCGAACGTGAAGGCCAAGCCTGGAATGGCGAGGTTTCATGTCGCGACGTCAGTACGATCACGGGCGATACGCGATACTTTTTCCTGGCGCTCGATGCCGAAGGAACGCCTGTCGTGAGCAGTGGTTCGTCGGAATGGCCGCACGTGGCCACGATTGTGCGTCATTTGCCCGATGGAGGGCAAACATTGGCCGGACAAACCAAACCGACGCGTTGTCACGATCCGGCGGATTGTCCGCCCGATTTTCCGGGCTGCCCAGCCATGACCATGGCTCGTCCGGCGTGTCTGACGCACGCGGAATGTGCGAGCGGCGCGTGTTCATGGGACGGATATTGTGCACCGATGCCAAAAGAAGAGGGCATTCAAACGATTCAATTGGGATCGGACGATGAACGCTTGGCCGCTGCGGTGCAGCATGTGACACGACGATATCAAGCGGCTGCGGGGCATTCCAAGAGCGTATTCTGATCCTGTTGCGCGGCGATGTTGCGGCTCAAAAAATTCTTCCCAAAGGACGCAAGACGATGTAGCATGGAAACATGCGTAACATCTTGTTTTCCTTCCGTTCCATAGGTTTGGCGCTCGCGACCCTCACGACGGCTTGTGCCCCACAAATAGACGTCATTGGAGGCTCGAGCCCGAATCCATCCAGCCCTGATGGCAATCCTTACGCCCCGACAGCACCGGCGCCTCAAGGAGGTTCACCCTCCAACGTGGTTTCGCCCGGAGGCCCTGGTCCTTGCCATGGCACCGAATTGCACGTGGTTGGCATTTACGATCCTTACAACGATGCAACGGACACGACGGGCCCCGCGACGGTGCATATCACGCGTCCTGGGTCGATTCGCTTGTTTTTGTCGTCCTATACGGCCACGAATTGGACCGTAACGGCAGGACCGGCAACGAAAATCGTTTCGATTACCGCGAGTGGTTATGACGCGGTGACGGTGAATGGCCCCGCAGGCGTTCCTGTCGATACGCTCGATTTTTCGCAAACAGGCGAGTTTCTTGGTTGTGGCTACGAATATCCCGACACGGATCCGCACAGTGGATGTGAATCGCCAGAATTGATTGCGGCGGTTGAACAACACATGGGACAAAAGGTCAATTCGTTCCACGGTTGTTATGCGGCATCGGATTTCGATATTGGTCCGAATCTGGTGTCCCATTCGAATTGCGCGACAAATATGGGCTACCGGCACACGAGCATGGTGTCGACATCGTGCACGTCCGCTCCGCCCGTTCCACCGGATACGGTCGATGTTTGTGCAGGAAAAACCGGAAACGGCACTTATGAAGGATTTTTCTGCAGTTCGTCGCTGTATCCTTCGGGCAGTCCGTTTCTCATGACGAACAACATTTCGTGTACAGAAGCGCGGGCGAACTGTGCGCTCAATGCGGAAGCGAATGCGGGATCGAACATGCAATGCTTGTGGAATGGCCAGGTCATTTTCGCGACCGGCTCGCAATCGGGCGCGTGCGGGCAATGACGAGCCGCATGGCTGAGTCGTATTCGTTTTGCTAAGACGAACTCATTGGGGGGGGATGGGCGCGGACCAATGGCCGATGATGAGATCGAGCTCGTTGTCTGCATTCGTCTCGTCGGCTTTATCGTCCATGCCGACTTTCATCATGACGGGTCCGCCGGCCCCTGCTGCAATAGCCCTCGAATCAGCATTGACCGCAATGAACGGACTTGACAGCACTGGCATGCCCGAGGGCTCACTCATGTCTGGATTCCGATAAACGGCCGCGTCCCCGTCAACGAGGATCATGCCATTCAGGCCAAGTCGGAAGTAGAAGAAGCATTTTCGACCGTTGGCGCAGAACTTACCATCGACTCCAGCGGGCATGTCAGGAGTCGGCGACATCTGGTTATCTGTCATGCCCGTCAGGAACAACTCAGGGCCACGCAGAGCAAGACTCGTGGCAACTTGCGTATCTTCTCCGCCGAATGCGTGCACCCAATTCGTAGCCAACGTTGGGTTGAATGAAGCCACAACGGCATCGCCTTTGCCCGCATCTGCCGGTCCGTTGTAGAAAGAACTCGCTGTACCGTCAATCACCGAGCCCGCAATCGAACCTGCTACATATAGGTTCCCGTCTGGCGCGACCTGTAATGCACGTATGGAAGCGAAACTCCCCGCGGACCCGCTTGCACCAGTGAAGCCGCGGCTGTTCGTAATTCCATGCGTGCCACCAAGATCGATTTGGACGAGAAAAGCGCCTTCGTTGATTGGTAGATTGGTGGCACCTGCAACGCCGCCCGTGTACGTGCCACTGACATACAATCTTTCGCCATGTTTTGCCGCAATAGAAATAGATTCTGCTGGGTGGTTCCCTCCGCCATACGCTGCTCCCCAACCACAGGCAAGATTCGCCGCGTCGACGGCGAAAACGAAGAGACTATGAAGGCCGGCGGTATCAATATCC
>JBGAOI010000659.1:0-4566 GCA_044221885.1 Polyangium sp. (in: bacteria) | reverse complement strand
AAATTGCTTGACGACGAGGTTCATGGTGCCGCACCGCGGAAATAGTCAGCTAAGTGGCGCGAGAAACCGTGCACGAATGGGATGATAGCGCGGAGTTGTCGAGAATGCCCAAAAGTTGCAACGATTGTTGCGAAGCGGGATATTCAGGGGGCACCTGGGAATCTGAGCAGCATCGCGCGGCGTGCTTCAGTTGTTCGGAGCGCCTTGGCAAATCCAATCGACCACGGATTGAACTTGTGCCGACGGAACGTTGCCGAGTTTCGGCATTTTGGTTCCGAAGCAGAGATCCACGCCGGTCATTTTGTCGACAATGTAACTCGCGCCTGGATCCCCTGGCAAAACGAGCTTATGGCCGTCATTGCATTGCGAAGCGGCGGCGTTCACGAGTTCCGCGTAGGATTTGTCATTCGTTAGATTGAGTCCCGCTTGGGGCATGATACCGGTACAGGTTTGTCCAAGAGCGCACTGCATTCTGCGATTGCCCCAAATACATACCGTCATTAAATTGACAGCCATAACATCCACCGCGCATTTCTGCCTGATTCCGCACATATACCTGGACAATACATTGACCACCTGGAAACTCGATAGTGCAGTTATGCGCGTCAAAAGAATGTGGAAGCAATGACGAATTTTAACCTTTCCATCGCCTGAATTGATATCGTTCCCGACGAGCAGCGTTCTGGACATGCCCCGAACGCAACCACAGGCAGGAATTACCGAGCCTTTGGGTTCTCGATTCGAGACGTTTCGCAACTGCAAAAATCCGATTGGATAGAAGTCAATCGGGAAAAAGCACGTTAGGAGGCCCCATGCGAGGGATCCGTTCGACTTATGCAACCTCGGCCGTACTCTTGACGATGATTGGAGCAGGCTGCTCCCATGAAATAGAAAGTCCGGCGGCGAAAGCCAATGCCGTCGCCCCCGACCTTGTATGCACTGAACAATTGACGACGACGGTCGTGCTCACGGGCGACGGTTTTACGCCAGCGCCCGAGCAAACGCTGACCGACAAGAGTATCTTGGTTTTGCCCTCCATTACCTTGGATCGCACGATGGACCTTGCCGGTGCAGCGCAATCGGGCACGGTCAAGATTCCCGACGATCCGAAAAATCCCGCGGCAAGTCGCGTGACTTGGCAAAGCGAACAACAAATGTCGTTCCAAGTGTTCCCGGAATTGGCGTTGCAGCCCGGTTTGTACAACATTACCGTGACGAACCCGGACAACAAGCAAAAAGCTGTATTCGAAGGTGGTTTGGCTGCTGTACCACCTCCAACGATTACAACGATCGAACCGGACATTGCCTGCAACGATCAAGCAGACCAAACCTTCAAATTGACCGGAACAACGCTGCTCGATGTGGGCGGAACGCTACCCGTCGTGCATGTAGGCGATAAAGACTTTCCAGCGACCGGCGTGAGTGATTGCGCAGTGGTACCAGGCACGCATTCGGCTGGAACCGTGCAATCATGCACGAGCGCCACGTTTGTCGTCCCCCAAGGAACGCTACCGCCCGGCAAATATGATGTCACAGTGACAAACCCCGAGCCGGCCAATTGCGTATCGAGCAAACCCGTGGAAGTGGTCATTGTGCCGCCTCCGTCGGTCGTATCGATCGTCCCCGACCTCGTGTGCAACGCCCAGGGCGACGAAAACATGACCGTCACCGGTACAGGCTTTTTGACGCTCGGCATGACGGATCCCACCATTGCCGTCGGCGACAAGGTGTTTTCCCCGACAAGCGTCGAAGGCTGTATGCCTATTGACGGGACGTTCGTCGAAGGCGCCGCGGAGAGCTGCACGTCGATGAAATTCACGATTCCCGCGGGAACATTGCCAGCGGGCGATTATCCGGTTGTCGTCACAAACCCTGTTCCAGCCGATTGCAAGAGCACCGAAACCATCAACCTGCATGTCGCGCCGCCTCCGTCGATTACATCGGCAAGCCCGATCGGCGTATGCGATGCGCAAGGCGACACGCAATTGACGCTCGATGGCCTCGATTTCTTGCAAATTGGTATGGATTTACCCACCGTATCGATTGGCGGTCAAATGTTCACGGCCACTGCCGTCGGTGGATGTATGCCGGTTGCGGGCATGTTCGTCGAAGGCGATGTCCAAGCGTGTACGTCCGTGACCATTACGATTCCGCAAGGAACGTTCATGGCCGGAACGTACCCGGTTGTTGTGACAAACCCGGCGCCGGCGGATTGTTCCAGCACCGAAATGATTGAAATCGAAGTGCGGGATCCTCCGAATGTCACCGCGGTCGTTCCGGCATCGCTGTGCGCAGGTGGTGGAAAGTTGACCTTTACGGGCACGGGGTTTGCCCCGACCGCGAGTGTGACGCTCGAAGCTGCGGGTTTGCCCACGCTGAGTTCCATCAGCACGATGGTGAATCCAACGGGCACGACATTGACGGCGCAAATGCAAGGCGGCGGAACGCCCGGCGATGTCTATGATGCTATCGTCTCCAATGGCGATGGTTGCAAAGACGATCCGCCCTATTTGAAGGTGACCATCACGCCCGGACCGATTGCATTTTTTGCGGATCCGGATGTCGTCTACAATGGCATCAATACGCGCGTGACGGTGTATGCAACGACGCTCGCGTTCCCGCTTCCGGCCAATGCGGTGGAAATCGTTCCGACGGGCATGGCGATGCCTGTGACGCAGTTGCAATGGAATGCCGTGCCAAACTACCCGAACCGCGTGCAGGTGGTGATTCCCTTGAATCAACCACCGGGCGTGTATGACTTGTACATGAACGATGCGACGGGTTGTTCGACGGTGCTGCAACAAGCGATCACGGTAACGGATTCGCTCGAAGTGACGATCAAGTCCGTGCAGCCGCCGTTTGGATATACGCAAAGCCAAACCGACGTGACGATTTTCCGCGACACGATGGCTCCAGCGCCCGGAGACAAACCGTTTGTCGCGACACCTCGCGTGTTTTTGAATCCGGCCAATCCGCAACCGACGGACATTGCGATTCAGTTGCAATCGATTTCGTTCAAGAATGCCGATACGCTCACCGCAGTGGTTCCTCGCAATCAACCCGCGAACAACTACGACATGATCGTCATCAATCCCGACGGCAAAGTGGGCCTGTTGCTGGATGCATTCAAGGTGCAAACGGTTCCGCCGCCCATTGTCACGAACGTAACGCCGTCGTCAATCGTTTCGGCGACAAACCAAGCCGTTACCGTCTCAGGTCAATACTTCAACATGTCGACGATTTCATTGTCCTGCAAAGATGACATGGGCAATGCGACGATGGTGCCAACCGTCACGTCGGGTATGGCGACATGCAATGGCAATGACTGTACGCAAACGGCAACGATTGACGGAAGCGTCGTTCCTGCCGGTTCGGTTTGCGTCCTGCGGCTGACCAATTCCGATGGCTCGTATTACGATTATTCGGCGATTGGCGTAACGAACGCATCGCTCAATCTATCGAATCCGAAGGTTGGTCCGGTGATGAACACGGGACGTCGGGCGCTCGTCGCTGCCGCGGGTAATGCGACAGCCGCAGCGCGATTCCTTTATGCCATCGGTGGCGACGGGGGAATGGCGATGGCCAATGCACCGTTCAACTCCGTAGAAGCCGTGGGCATCGACCTTTTCGGCAACTTCGGAGCCTTCGAGAATCAACGATTCAGCCTCAATACGGCACGAGCCTTCGCGGGCGGTGTCACGGCAGGTCGTTACATCTACGTTTCCGGTGGTACCGACGGGACAAACACGGTCGCGACGGTGGAACGAGCGCGTATCCTCGATCCGCTCGAAGTTCCGCAAGTCAACATTGACGACATCGTGCCTTCGGACGTGGGTCTCGATGGTGGTTATTGGATCTATCGCGTAGCGGCCGTTTTCGGAGCGAATGACCCGGACAATCCGAATGGCGAATCGCTCGCGAGTGATCCGTTGTTGCTCAAAGTACCGGCTTTGGCGGGCAAAAAAATCAAGATTCTCTTGAGCTGGGCGCCGCCGGTCGATATTTTGGGTATGCCGTTGCCCAATGTGACGGGATATCGCATTTACCGCACACCGACCGTCAATGGCGTATCGGGTGACGAAGTGCGTATTGCCGAAGTCGCCGCAGGCGTCACCAAATTCACGGACGACGGCACGGCGATGCCGAGCACGGAAAAACCACTGCCTACAGGAAGCACCGGCGCTTGGAGCGTATTGCCAGCAATGAATACCCCGCGCAAAGGACATGCGGCAGCGATTGCTCCCGATCCGGCCGATCCCAAGAACAAGTTTTACGTGTACTCACTCTTGGGCATGAATGCAACCGGCGCATCCGTCACGTCGTACGAATACTTGCCCGTAACGATTGAAGCCAATGGGCGACAAACGGTCGGCACGTGGACGACGGGCGCGAATGCGTTTTCCGCGGGACGTTGGCAAACGAGCGCGTGGGTCGCCGACAACACGGTTTCCACAGTCGTTCCTGTTGGCGAAACATGGATCTACGTGGGTGGTGGTGCCCCCCTGGGGGCGGGACTTTAGGGGCAGGTGGTAGCGGCGAAAGTTAATTCAGGAGGCGGCTTAGGTA
>JBGAOI010000658.1:0-4568 GCA_044221885.1 Polyangium sp. (in: bacteria) | reverse complement strand
CGTTACTCCTGCACTCGGACCGTCCTTCGGAACGGCTCCTGCCGGCACGTGAATGTGCAAATCCTGTTCTTCCAGTTTGTCGGTATCAACCCCGAGTTCTCCGGCGTGACTCTTGACGTAGGAAAGCGCGGCTTTTGCGGATTCCTTCATCACGTCACCTAGTTGCCCCGTGATTTCGACCCGACCTTTCCCCGGCATGCGGCTCGTTTCAATGAACAGAATGTCGCCTCCGACAGGTGTCCATGCCATTCCCGTCGCTACACCGGGCACCGCCGTACGTTCCGCCATTTCCGAGAAAAACTTCTCCTTGCCCAAATACTTGCGCAGATTGTTTTCCGCCACTTCGAGTTGCGGTTTTTCGTCTTTTGCTCGAGCCACCTCCAACGACAACGCGCGGCAAAGTTTCTTGATCTCCCGTTCGAGCTGACGAACGCCTGCTTCCCGCGTGTAATCGCGGACGATGCTCCGCAAAGCGTCGTCGGTCATCGACATCGATCCTTCCGTAATGCCATGCGCTGCCAACTGCTTCGGAATCAGATGCTTTCGCGCAATGTGCACCTTTTCATCGAGCGTGTATCCGCTCATTTCAATGATTTCGAGGCGGTCTCGCAAAGGCGCCGAGAGCTGACTCAAATCATTGGCCGTGCAAATGAAGAGCACTTCGGACAAATCGAACGGCAGCTCCAAGTAATGATCCTGGAACGTCTTGTTTTGTTCGGGATCCAAGACTTCGAGCAACGCGGCTTCCGGATTTCCCGCCCAACCGACAGCCAGTTTGTCGATTTCATCCAAAAGCACCACCGGATTCTTCGCTTTGGCCTTTTTCATTCCGTGCAAAATGCGTCCCGGCAATGCCGCCACGTACGTGCGTCGATGTCCGCGAATTTCCGCTTCGTCCCGCACGCCGCCGAGCGCAATACGCACGAACGGACGACCCGTCGCTTCCGCAATCGATTGACCAATCGACGTTTTCCCGACGCCGGGCGGCCCTGACAAACAAAGAATGCTGCCCTTCGTTGTCCCTTTGAGGCGCAAGACGGCAATATGCTCCAAAATGCGCTTCTTTACATCTTCGAGTCCATGGTGATCGTCGTCGAGTTTCTTGGAGACAGCATCAATGTCGTCTTTGGCATCTGCACGGACGCTCCACGGCAAATCCGCAATCCACTCCAGATAATTCCGAATCACATTGTATTCGGCCTGTTGCGGCGAAAGCGTCTGCAATCGGTCGAGCTCGCGTTTGGCCACGTTTTTGGCTTCTTCGGGCAAGTTCGCTTTTTCGATCCGTTCGCGCAACCCCTCGACGTCGCCTTCACCTTTATCGTCCCCGAGCTCCTTTTTGATGGCTCGAAGTTGCTCACGCAAAATCGCTTCGCGTTGCTGATTGCCAATTTCACGGCGTACGTCTTGCTCGATCTTGCGCTTGACTTCCGAAAGCGACTTTTGTTCCAAGACGAACCCGGCCAAGAGGCGTAATCGTTCGACGACGTCGAGCGCTTCCAGAACGCGGATGTCTTTGTCGGACGACATACCGAGCACAGCGGCGAGACGATCGGCAAATCGGCCTGGATCTTCATCGGCAGTTGTCACGCCAATCGAATTTTCGATGCCGCGCCCAAGTTCCCGAACTTGGTCAAACAGCGCTCGCGCAAAGAGTCGAGCTTCTTCCGTGTCGCCGCCTGTTTCTTCCACGGCGGTGATATCAGCCGTCCAGTACGGATCTTGCTGCACCAAGGTTCCAAATCGAAAACGCGCAATCCCTTCGATCACCAAACGCATATCGCCGCTTGGCATACGCCCTGTTTCCACCACCCGTGCGTACGTGCCCAAGTGATGCACGTCATCCGTTGATGGATCCACGACCGCGCGATCTTTCTGCGTCACCACGCCAATCACATCGCCTTTGGACAAAGTCCGAACGAGCGCCAGCGATCGTTCGCGGCCAATAGGAAGTGCGATTACAGTACCTGGAAAGAGAACACCATTACGGAGCGGGAGTACAGGAACGGCGGAAGAGGGCAAAGAGGCGTTATCACGCAACGTGGTCATCGTGAGGCTCCTTCAGAGAGGAAATAGGTATTCCTCGTCCGGCTCACCAAACATGGCCGTCTCGCGAGGAATGAACGAAGAATAAAATCGTTCACGGTTCTGTCAACGGGTGGACGTGACGATGGGTAAGAAAAATTGGATGTGAAAAATGTTACATTTGAAGAACGTTGGCCCGTGGTTTGCCCCCCGGGCGGGATAATCTGTATCATCGCGGGTGATGATCAGGATTGGCAGTGTCCTCCGGAATCGCTTTCGAATCGACGCGCAAGCGCGATCGGGCGGGATGGGGCAAATTTTTCGCGCAACGGATTTATCCACGGGAAAACCCGTAGCTGCCAAGATCCTGCTTGACACTTCCCTTCAGCATCGAGCGCGTTTTCAGCGCGAAGCGGAGATTCTGGAGCGGATTCATCATCCGCACGTTGTCGAATACGTCGCGAACGGTGTGGGCCTCGATGGCGAAGCTTTTTTCGTCATGGAGTGGCTCGAGGGCGAAGATCTTTTGTCGGTCTTGGCGCGCCGTCGCTTGTCCGTTTCCGAAGTGTTGATGCTTGGCGTACGCATCGCATCGGCCATGGGCGCGGTGCATGCGCAAGGGGTTGTGCATCGGGATCTCAAGCCGTCCAATGTATTTCTTGTCGACGGCAAACTCGATCAGCCCAAGATTCTCGATTTTGGCATTGCGTATTATTCCGATGCCACGCGGGTCACGGCCGCTGGAACGGTTGTGGGTACGCCGAGTTATATGGCGCCCGAGCAAGCTCGTTCCGGGGGAAAAGTCGACGCCACGGCCGACGTGTTTTCGCTTGGTTGTATGCTTTTCGAATGCCTCACGGGCGAGCCGCCATTTATTGCCGAGCATATCGTTGCGGTATTGGCGAAGGTCGTTTTTGAAGATGCGCCACGAGCCAGCGAATTCGCGCCCGATGTGCCTGTTTGGCTCGACAGACTCATTGAACGAATGCTGGCGAAAGATCCGGCGCATCGACCACGCAATGGAGCCGAGGTTGCGCGAGCCCTCGAAGCCGCGGTGCCTTCGATATTTCCAGAAGGCGATCGCGCGTCGCAGCCGATGGGCCGCGCAGAGCGACGTTTTCTCGGGGTGTTATTGCTGGGCAAACCCCCGTCGACGCCGCAAGACGTTACGGCATCGGTCACGATGGACTTGGCGTCCCCCATTGAATTGAAGTCGGTCATTGCTCGATTTGGCGCGCATCTCGAATTGTTTGCGGACGGAACGACGGTGGTCATTTTTGATCAAACGAGCATTCCGACGGACATTGCGACGCAAGTTGCGCGTTGTGCTTTGGCGTTACGAACGCATGCGCCGACCGCTCCGATTGCAATTACGACGGGCTGGGGGGAACTCGGGCGGGGTTTGCCCGTGGGCGAAGCGATCGAACGTGCGGTTCAGCTTTTGTACACGCCGCGCGAAGAAGACATTGAAACGTCGCCGCGTATCTTGATCGACGACACGACCGCAGGGCTTCTCGATGCGCGTTTCGACGTGGTTGATCTAGACGAACACGGCTTCGAACTTCGTGGTGAACGCGATGTTTTCGACACATCGCGACCTCTCTTGGGCAAAGTCACCGCATGCGTGGGTCGTGAACGCGAACTGGCGATGCTCGATCAATCGCTGACGCACGTCACGTCCGAGACCGAGGCGTTTGCCGTGGTGATTTCTGGGCCTGCTGGTATCGGAAAATCACGCCTTTTGCAAGCGTTTGTGGAACGAAACCGTCAATCGGGCAAACCCGTGGCGATTTGGATCGGACGAGGTGATCCAGAGCGAGCTGGTTCGACGTTTGGCCTCATGGCCGACGCGTTGCAACGGGCAGCAGGCATTGGTCCAGGTGCGTCCATGGACGTGAGGCGCGAGAAATTTGGAGCGTTCGTCGGACGGTTTGTCGAGGAAGAAGATCGGCGGCGAATCACGGAGTTTTTGGGTGAACTTGCTGGTGTTTCGTATCCCGATGAAGACAGCTTGCCGTTGCGTGCCGCGCGTCAGGATCCGGAACTTTGCGGCGAGCAGATGAAGCTTGCGTTGCATGATTTTTTGCGAGCGGTCACGTCGCGTCGTCCGCTCTTGCTGGTGCTCGACGATGTGCACTTTGGCGATCACGCATCGGTGTCGGCGATTGGTACACTTTTGCGAGATTTCGCGGACGAACCCATTCTTGTCGTGGCGACGGCGCGACCTGAAATCGAGCAAGTTTTCCCAAATCTTTGGTCCGACAACGGTCGACAACAACTGACGCTTGGACCGATTTCCCCCAAGGCCAGCGCGCGTCTCGTGCGGCATGTGCTCGGTGAATCCGTGGGCACCGCGCTCGTGGATCGCCTTGTTTCGATGGCCGACGGGCATCCGTTTTTCCTGGAAGAACTGGTTCGTACGACGTCGGAACATCGGAGTGATGCGTTGCCGAGTACGATCGTGGCGATGGTGCAAACGCGTCTCGAGCGTCTCGATCCGCTCGTGCGTCGCGCATTGCGCGCGGCGAGTGTTCTCGGCGATG
>JBGAOI010000657.1:0-4574 GCA_044221885.1 Polyangium sp. (in: bacteria) | reverse complement strand
AGACTCACTTCGACGACATTGCCTCCCGTGGCCTCGAAAAGACCCCGGAGAACATCTTCGGTGATTGAATCGGGCAAGCCTGCGACGAACAACTTACGAGAATCTTCAGCCATCGAAAAACCTGCACACCCACGATATCCGGTTGCGTCGAAGCATCCATCGAGATGCTTGCGACTTCGAGGCGCGCGCCCTGCTGCTCACCTCGAATGCTCCTCCTCGAAGACCTGCCGATGCTGCATGTACCGGAGCCAGATCTTCTAGGACCAGCCCACGATATATGGCCCTTTTGCCGCGTCAAGGGAGCCCCCAAATCACGTTTGCACAACGGCTGTCACGACGCCCTTCCGAAACGTCCGATTCCCCAGCAAAACAAGCATTTCGTGGACTTGCGTCACCGCGTAAAATGGTGCGCCCCGGTGCGTACGCCAGGCCGTCTGTCTCATGGCCGCAAACCATGTTAGGAGGACGTCCGAGGTAAAAAGGCGATGGCTGAGGAGTTCAATATCGACCGCTTGATGAATTCATCGGGACGCGTCGATCTGACAGATATCGACTGGTCGGAGGTTCCGAAATACGAGGTCAGTCCGGCAGCGCGACGAACGCTCCAATACTTCCTACGTACGGAAAACTCGACGATCTACTACGTCAAAACCCTGATGCAAACGCGCGCCGTGTTCGAAGAACCCGAGCTTGCGCCGTTTCTGTGCGTCTGGATGTACGAGGAAGAATTTCACGGTCGTGCATTCCAAAAGTTTCTCGAAGCGTACGGCGACCCCATTGAGCCATCGTTTCGTTCGGACATGTATGAAACACGCGGCATGGGCGAACGTGTCGATGAATGGGGACAAACGATCCTCGGCGCAGTTCTTCCTGTCCACTGGCCAGCCGTGCACATGACCTGGGGCGTGATCCAAGAATTCACGACGTTCACCGCGTACCAGTCACTGATCGAACGCGTGAATCACCCGATCCTCACCAAGATCTGTCAGCGCATCATGAAGCAAGAGATTCGCCACTACGTGTTTTACCGAGAACAAGCACGAAAACGGCTCGTCAACAGCGCCATCACGCGAGCGATCAACAGTTGGGCTGTCAAAGCCGGATGGACGCCCGTCGGTGTCGGCATGTGTCCAACCGAAGAAGCCGTCCACGCAATCCAGTTTCTCTTCGACGGACTCGATGGTCCCTACATCTCCAAAATCGAAGAAAAAGTCCGGGAAATGCCGGGGTTGGAATGGTTCGACATGTTCACCGACTTCGCCCGTCGCCACAACATCGGTCGCGCCCCAGATAGTTGGCTTGCAAAAGATTTTCGGACAAACGACAAGAACAAGAAGCAGTTGGCCTTCGAAGCCATCGCTTGATGAATCTTCATTCGGCCTCGTTTGTCTTGTCCTAACCTCTTCCTTCAGCTCTCTACTGTCGCCGATTCTTCCGTGGAAACCGCTGCCGGCGGTTCTTCTGTGGCCACCGCTGCTTGCGGTGCTTCCGTCGCCACAGGTGCCGCAACTGCGGGCATCTCAGGCACGTTCACGGCGGGAATCATCAGCGGAGGTTGGCCACTCTGCTTCGTCACATACAACAAGAAGTAGAGCCCTAACGCGAGCAGCCCGAACGATTGCCACTGCGCAGGCGTCAGCCCTCCGTACCGAGGATCGCCCGGAAAAAGTCCAACCTCTTCCTCACGCAGGAAATCCAGGAAAAACCGGACTGGTGCGTACGCGGTGCACATGAGCCCGATGTAAAAACCCCATGGGCGCGGCTTGCCTCGCCACAGGATTGAAACGGCAATCGCCAACGGGATCGTCAAGAAAAACTCGTACAGACCCAAATCATATCGCCCAACAACGCCGTGTCCGTGCGGAAACGGGTACTTCACGGCAAACCAGGCGTCGGACAAACGCCCCGGGTGATCATGCACGATCGCACATCCCGCTCGACCGAACACCCAGCCCCACGTGAACGAGGATCCACCGCAATCGGCGTACGGCAGGATGTTTTCATTTTTGGCGTATTTGAAGGCAAATCCACCAATGATCGCTCCGGCAAACCCTCCGTAACTCGACAAACCATCCCACAAGGCAAACAGGTAAAACGGATGCTGAAGGACGCGTTGCGGGTGGTAAAACAGCGCGTCGAAGACGTGCGCTCCGATGAATCCAAACCCGACGACCCAGAAGAAAAATTCACTCATCTTCTTGGTGTCGAGACCCCTCTGCGCTGCTCGTTTCACCGAGAGGATCGAGCCGATGTACACACCGAGTGCCACGAGCGCGCCGAACGGTTTGATCGTCGGTTCGACGTGACCGATCGCGACGCGGCCAAGGAGCGGAAGCTCGAACGGCGGAACGTCAAACGAGATCCCGAGGGGAATTTCGGGAAGCGTGATGTAGGGGATCAGCGGTTCTGCCACGCGCACGTGCGTAGCGCAGCGCGCGCAAAATCGCTATCGCATCGGCTCACTTTTCGTCACTGCAACCATCAACAGCCGAACATCCCCGAGCTCGTGCGTGACGGAAGCAAGAGCGTTTGATAAGAGCGGGAGCGTGCGTGCGCTTTCGCTCCCGGGCTGCGCTTGTCGAGGCGCCTTTCAGATGGCTGTGCTGTCGCGTCTCGTTGCCCAAGGCGAGCGCTTCGACCTCGTCGCTGGCGCATCTTCAGGCTCGCTCACTGGCGCGACGTACGTATCGGGGCAAGCTGAACACGGGCCGGACATGTGGCGGCAAATGGCCGGAACGCCGGTGATCTCTCGGCGTTACTTACGCGGCGAAAAAAGCATCTTCGGCATGACCGTCGTGGTCGAAGAAGCCCTCGCGAGATTCTTGCCCGAGGACAAACTCCATGGGACAAACCCCGAGCTGCTCGTAGCGACGACCCGTGCCCGACGGTTCCTGATGGGCAAACAGGATGCCCTCGTGATTCATTCAAATCAAACCCGACGCGACATGCACCAAATCTTGTTGGCCTCGTGTTTCATCCCGATCATCTACACGCGGCCTCCGGTCATCGACGGGGAAGTGCATATCGATGGCGGCGCCGCGGACAACACGTTGATGGATGCGTTGGTGGATCGAGGCGCGAAGGAAGTCACCGTGATCACGCCCTTTCTGGAAGGACGGATCGCGCGAACGATCTTTGCCAAAGAAGCCCCGCCGATCGCTCCGCCAGGCGTGCGTCTGCGTCTGATTTTCCCGGAACGACAACTGCGCCAAAAACACTTCGACTTCGCTCCAGAACCACTCGAAGAAGCCCTCACGATGCCGCATCGCGAAGTCATCATCGAATCGCGCTGATCTCCACATTTCCAAACAAGTATGAGGACCAACGATATGTCCGACTCCGTGCGTGTTGCCGTTTTCACCTCGAGCGACAGTCGAACTCGCGCCGATGATGTCGGCGGAAAACTTCTCCGCGACAAACTAGAAGCTGCCGGGTTCACGGTGGTGCTTCATGACATCGTGCGCGAAGATCGGGACTCGCTTCGCGAGGCCATGCACCACACGTGCGACTTGGGTGTCGCCGACGCGATCGTGTTGACCGGAGGAACGGGCATCGCGCCGCGTGATCGCACGATCGAAGTGATTCAGCCGATGTTCGAAAAGACCATCGATGGGTTTGGCGAAGCCTTCCGCCGTTTGTCGTGGGATGCCATTGGTCCACGAGCCATTCTTTCGCGCGCCGTAGCGGGCGTGTTACGAGGTCACGTGGTGATCGCGTTGCCGGGAAGTCCACAAGCGGTTGAGCTTGCCGTCGACACGCTCATCGCGCCGACGTTGCGTCATGCTGTTGCGTTGGCCAAAGGCCGCGGCGGCAAACACGCCGCGCATGGACATCATCATCACGCGCCTGCAAAACACGACTGAATCCATGATCACCTACCAAGAAGCTCTCGCGCGGTTGCTCGGAAGTGTGCAACCACTGGCGGCCGAACGAATCGGCGTCGATGAAGCAACGGGTCGTGTGCTCGCCGAAGACATCGTCGCGCACGTGCCCATGCCTTCGTTCGATCACAGCTCGATGGATGGTTACGCCATCGACACGAGTGATCTCGTCGGTGATGGGCCTTGGGATCTGCCTGTCCGTGGCGAAAGCGCGGCCGGCGGTGACCTACCCACGTTCACCAAAGGCTCGGCTTGTCGCATCTTCACCGGCGCCCCAACACCTGCCGGGACAAACGCTGTCCTTCCTCAAGAAGACGTCGATCGAACCGGGGACTCGATTCGCATCAAGCAGGCCCCAAAACCTTTTGCATGCATACGAAAACGTGGAGCCGACCTTGCGGAGCGCGCAATCGCGATCACTCGAGGTACGCGTATGACGCCTGGACATGCAGCGATGGCCGCCGCACTCGATCATGCGTTTGTCTTGGTAGGACGACGGCCAGTGGTGACGATCCTTTGTTCAGGCGATGAACTTCGTTCCCCGGGAACACCTGGACGTCCAGGATCGATTGCCGAATCGAACGGCATTTTCGTCGCCGCAGCCGCAAGGCAGGCAGGAGCGATCGCGCGCGTAGGTGCATACGTTCCCGACAAACCCGATGCCGCACGTGATGCTGTCGCTGCCGCTCTTCG
>JBGAOI010000656.1:0-4582 GCA_044221885.1 Polyangium sp. (in: bacteria) | reverse complement strand
CGAACGCTGCATCGCGCTGGTCCTAACGGGCGCTCCCGGCATGGGCAAATCAAGGCTTTTGCAAACGTTCATCCAACGAGTACGGCGCGATCGGCCCGAAATCACGGTGCTGCACGATCGTGGAGAACCGACGCGAAGCAACACGAATTACAGCGCGCTCGCCCGCATGTTCAAAGACTTGGCGGGCATCACAACCCAAGACACTCCAACCGAACAACGACGCAAACTCGAAGTTCGTCTCAACAAACACGCCACCAAAACGAACTCTTCCGTCGCGTGGGAATCGTTGCTCGACCTCTGTGTTCCTGGACAAACAGCACCAGAAATCCCTCATGTCTGGCCCGCGCTCGAAACGGCCATCCAAGCTTGGTTTACTTTGGAATGTCGCAATCATCCGGTGTTGTTGGCGCTCGATGACTCGCATTGGATCGACGCCTCGACGCTCCGCTTCGTGGATGGTCTCATTCGTTCGGCCACAAACTTTTCTATGTTTGTCTTGACAGTACAGCGAGAATCGGGACAACAATACACGCCTCTGCCGTGGCACAGTCGAGCCCAGGAGCTGCGGCTGTCGGGGTTGAGCAAACGATCTGCCGAACGGTTTGTCCGAACAGTCTTGGGTCACGACACGCCGGCGGAAACGGTGGCGCAATTCGTGCACGATGCCGCAGGAAATCCACTGGTTCTCGAAGAACTCCTACGGGCCCAAACGTCGGGACTCGAGAGCAAGACGCCTCACGCGTTGCTCGCGATCTTCCAAGCGCGCATGAAGCACCTCTCGTACGGCGCGCGCCGTGCGTTACGGGCGGCAAGTTTATTTGGACAAACTTTTTGGCGTGGGGGCGTCGTGTTCTTGTTGGGACTCGATCGCTCGACCGACGACATGACGGTTGGACGGTGGCTCGACGAAGTGCTGGATGCCGAGCTTATCGAGCTGCATGCGACGAGCCGATTTTCGGGCGATACGGAATATGGTTTTCGCAGCGTGCATGTGCGTGAAGCGGCCAATGGATTGC
The DNA here is from genome assembly GCA_044221885.1 of Polyangium sp. (in: bacteria). Taxonomy (GTDB): domain Bacteria; phylum Myxococcota_A; class Polyangia; order Polyangiales; family Polyangiaceae; genus Polyangium. Next base: position 3,566 of record JBGAOI010000656.1, on the reverse strand, counting down.
TCACAGACGCTGATCGCGATTTGGGTCGCATGTTGGTCAGTGTCTTTCTCGAACAGGTTGGCGAGGACGAATCTGTTTTGGCCGGGGCGACCTATGAAATCGTCCAATACCTTCAGAAACGCCACAATGCCTATTTCATTGCGCGTTTGTCGATGCTCACGGGCATACCATTGCAAACGTTCAAGCCGGGAATGCGCGATGATCCAGCGCGCTTGAAGAAGCTGCGCGTAGCGCTTGGCAAGTTATTACGCGACGACGAAATCGCGGAAGTGCGGCATTTGTTTCGGGATGTTTGATCCCCCTTGCCGCATATTTCGTTCTTGTCGTCGAAACGTTTCAAATGCTCACCGCAATGCTGGCGTGACCCAATTCGAACGCAACAGGGTTGAGCCATTTTTGTAAACGAGTGCTTGAACGCAATCGTAGACGTAGTGTAAATTGCGACAATCGATGTTCACTGGCCACTATGCTCCGGCTTTTGCGCTGAAGATTCGTTATCCGAAGGCGCCGCTTTGGCAACTATTTCTGGCGACCCAGGCGATTGACCTTTTGTTTTTTCTTCTCGTCCCGCTTGGTATTGAGCGACTCAGGCTCGATCATTCGCGTCCATCGCTTTTGGCATTGCAGCTCGAAGGCATGCCATGGAGTCATTCGCTGGCGATGACGGCTGTTTACGGGGGTCTCGTCGTCGCTTGGGGGATTTGGGCCAAAAAACGCGATATTGGCACGGCGTTGGGCCTGGCCATTTTATCGCATTGGTTCCTCGATGCGCTCGTCCATACGCCTGATGTTCCCATTGCCCCGGGCCTCGATGTGAAAGTGGGTCTGGGCCTATGGGAGCACGGCTTGATTGCTTATTTGTTCGAGACCGCATTGGTCGCCATCACCGGCACTTTATTATGGAAGCGCTGGTCGGGACAAACACGCGCCAACTGGCTCTTTGGACTTGTTTTCCTCTTGATCACCATTCAAACGTTGAACGTCTTCGTCGTGCCACTTCCGAAAACCGTCTTGGAATTGGCGTTCGTTTCCGAATTTTCATTTCTAGGTTTTGCGGGACTTGCTTACGTGGTCGAATCACGAACGTCGCGCCAAACGGCCAAATCTGGGACGTGATTTCGAGACGAGTGACGAATCATTCATGCACGAAATCGAAGACAATCCCAGCAATCAGCCGGCTCATCGGGGCAAACACGCAAGACGTGTAAGCATGAACGATGAACGCCCCCGCGCGCTCGGGCAAACGCTCATCCAACACCAACAACGCAACGAGCCCGAAGCGACGCCGCTTCATACATGCGAATCAAAGCAAACGACGACACTGCGCACTCACTGGACACCTCCATGGTCGCCCGCAGCGATGGTCTCATTCGTTTGACCACAAATAATTTTCGGCCGTCTTGGCTCTTCAGCGACAACACATCGAAATTACTTGCTATTTTGTATGACGATGGAGGCACATCGCGGCATTTTTCGTCCCCGCCACCAAAGCGTGTACGATGCTTGGCGCATTCTTCGCTCGCATGGTCCATCGGTGATGACTCAGAAAAACCTCCCTCCTTCGAGTTCCTCGGCTCACCCTTTCGTTGTCGCTTTGTTGCTGTTCGGATCGGGTTTGTCCGCTCTCGTGTACCAAACCGCTTGGCAACGCGAACTGCGCCTCGTGTTTGGGTCGTCGACCGCCGCAAGCGCAGCCGTCTTGGCCATTTTCATTGGCGGCGCTGGTGCGGGAAGTCTGCTGCTTGGCCGACGAGCCGATGCGACCCCGCGACCGTTACTCATGTACGCCAAACTCGAAGTGGGCATTGCAGCGTTGGCTGCGGCGAGCCCCTTTTTCATTGATTTGGCGCGATTCGTGTATCGATCGGCGGGAGGCACTTTTCATCTTGGAATGACCTTTGGCACGGTCTTGCGCCTCTTGCTTGCGTCGATCGTCATTGGTTTGCCCACGGTGCTCATGGGCGGAACCTTGCCGGCCGCTGCGCGAAGCGCCGAGCACGCCAACGATACCCAACGTCGCAACGTTGGATGGCTCTATGCAGCCAATACCCTCGGAGCCGTCACGGGTGCAGCCTTGTGCACGCTCGTTTTGCTCGAGCGACTTGGAACACGGGCAGCGCTTTGGTCCGCAGCCATCTTGAATGCGTTGGTGGCCTTGTGTGGGCTTCTCGTGGACAAACGTTTGGCGCCCACAATCGAAGAATCGACGACATCCGCAGAAACACCTACGGCATCCGATGCTTGGGCGTTGCCAGAAAAGTTTGTCTTGGTATTTGCAGGTTTGTCCGGTTTCGTGTTTTTCTGGCTCGAACTTGCGTGGTATCGATTGCTTGGTCCGCTTCTTGGCGGGACCGTTTACACGTTCGGCGTCATTCTCGCCGTCGTTCTTCTGGGCATTGGACTTGGCGGGCTTTTGTATCCGCTGTTTTTCCGAAAAAACCAACCCTCGGCACGAGGATTGGCGCTCACGGCGGCGCTCGAAGCGTTTTTCGTCGCTCTTCCTTACGCATTTGGCGATCGATTGGCGCTGCTCACCATGTTGGTTCGTCCCGTGCCCGATGGAGAACATGAAATTCGCTTGATTCATCATATTCCGGGCTGGCTGGCCATCATTGGCATCATGGCATTTCCCGCGTCGCTCATTGCCGGCGTGCAATATCCAATGCTTGTGGCGCTCATGGGCAAAGGACGCAAGAAAGTCGCTTCGCATCTTGGATCGGTCGGAGCTTTTAATACGCTCGGCGCCATGGGCGGCGCTTTGTTAGGTGGGTTTTTCCTGATTCCTGCATTTACGGCCCCGGGCTCGATGCGCCTCGTTTGTTTCGTTCTCGTGGGCATGGCCCTGGGTGCCGGTTATTTCGCCTTCCAAATCAAGGCGCTCCGGGTGATGATCGCCGCACCGCTTTTCTCGATTTTGGCCATTGCAGCCTTATCGGCAAACGGACCCAGCGCGGTTCTTCGTCACACGCCCATTGGAGCCGGACGCGTTGACCGATTGGTACTTGGTACACCCGCTGCGGCGCGTTCTTGGTTTCAAGACAGCCGACGCGTCATTGAATGGCAAACCGAAGGTCGCGAAAGCAGCGTGGCCATTGATGCAACCGACGGCATTGCCATGGTCGTGAATGGAAAAATCGACGGCAATGCGCGAGGTGACGCAACAACTCAAGTCATGGGCGGCCTTCTGGGCGCGATTTTGCACCCCAATCCGAAACACGCCATGGTCATTGGGTTTGGCACGGGCAGCTCCGCGGGATGGCTCGGCAAGGTACCAAGCATTGAACGTGTAGACGTAGCCGAGCTCGAGCCAGCCATGTTCGAGATTGGGCGACGGTGTGCCGCGGTGAATGAAAACGTCCTCGAAAACCCGAAAGTTAATCGTATCGTCGGGGATGCTCGCGAAATATTGCCCACGGTCCCCAGCAAATACGACGTCATCTTTTCGGAGCCTTCGAATCCTTATCGAGCCGGCGTCGCGAGCCTGTTTACGCGCGAGTATTACCAAGCCGCCAAGAAAAAGCTCGAACCCGGCGGGCTTTTCGTGCAATGGATTCAGGTGTACGAAA
>JBGAOI010000655.1:0-4583 GCA_044221885.1 Polyangium sp. (in: bacteria) | reverse complement strand
ATAACCCAGAAAAGTTTCGAGGGCCGCTTTGGGATAATCTTCATATCCTTCGTCGAGTGAATTGAGCAACTTTCCATGATCGTTTTTCGCTTCCCAGCCGTCTTGAAGCTCATGGTCGTCCCAAATCATCGCCGTAGGAACCCCTTGCAAACCTTTGTGAAAAGACGGCATAGCAAAATGCGCGCGATAGACGACGTCCAAGAGAGGCCGGAACAGTTTCGCATCCCCATCGAATGAAGGCTTTGACTGATTACCAGTAAAGATGGCGCTGCTATTCCCCATCTTGTTGTCACCATCGACATACACTTGATCACCCAACCCCAAGGCAAACGCGGGACGAGGGTAATCTTTCAATTTGATTACGTTGTTCGCACGGTCTGCGAAAAGGCGCAGTGAATTTTGCTTTTCCCGCATCTTTTTTTGCCAATCGTGCGATCCAAATGCGATTTTCTGACCGTCCGTAATCGCATACGGATTATTGCAGCTCAACGCCAGGAAGCTGGTGAAATCTCGTGCATTCTCAGGTTTGGTCTGAGCGACGAGTGAGCTTTGTTCGCCATTCGACGCCGTGATTGCAATGCGGTAGAACGTTCCAGGGTCGAGATTTTGAAAATCAATCCGCTCGGCCAACGGCAATTCCGGGGCGAAAGGCGCCAACGCCGCAACGGCACTCGCTGTGGGTCCACGCCGAATGTACTTACCGTCCTTTTTGCCATCAACGATGGAATTGCATGTTTGGCCCTCCGTTGTGGGGTCGCCCGTGCACTTGTAAATCACAAATGCCTCGTCTGCAAGGCGTTGATTTGCCCCCTTTTCATACAAATGCCACACCGAGACCGAATTCGTCGTCGGAAATGCCAACTGGAATAGTTCTCGGTCTAATGCTCCTCCCTTTGTAGGAATTTCTAAATACAGGTTCTGGTATATCCTGTTAAGTTCATCCGCATCCTTTGGTCCTCGCGGATTGACCTTACTCCCACCACACCCCGCGCCCATTGCCCCAACAACGCCCACGGCCGTCAACACCGTCCCGAACTGATATCGCAAGCTCTTCATGACTCACCACCCATTTCTTTGCGCCACGCGCCAACCTACCATTCCAAGTTTGTCCCAGAAATGATCTTGTACAAATCTGCGCCCACGAAATAGCGCAATCGCGACTGCGCATTGTCGAACTGTCCTCCCGACACGGCGACGATGCCCACGCCAAACTTGAAATTCGCCACGCCCAAGTTCAGTTGAGGGATCAACGAAAAAACTTGATTGGGATCCTCCGTTGTATTCGTCTCGCCGCCATTCGTAGCCGTCGATGAATCCATGGCGTCCTCCAATCGCGCCGCAACCCCTAATCCAAGACGCACGTCACCATACCGCGTCCGACCGAATTGCCAACGCATGCCGACTCCGTCGATGATCGGCACGAGGTCCGTCGCATTAAAACTCGGCGACAACGGCTTCTTGGGACTCACGTGAAACGCAATGCCGTGCCAGGGTGCCAAGAAATACCATTGAAATCTGTCCGAATAGGACATATTGAGCACCGATTCGCCGGGAAGCGCGACCGGATTGTTGGCATATTGCTCGAATACGGTCGTCGTCGATTGCAGCGACTGGAACACGTCGTTGTACAATTGCGCCTGCGCCTGCGCATTCGTGCGCAAATTCTCCGCCTCTTTGAGCTTTTGCGACAACAACTGCTCCACGTTATCTACGGTGGAAAGCCCGTGCGACATGAACTGATTTGCTTGGTCGAGAAATTGCTCGATTTTCACGCCGCTGCTGCGCAATTTTACCCACCGAAAGAAGTCCTCGGCCACGTCGGCGTTTGACAAATCCACCTTGCTCAAGTCAATTCCTTTGCTCGTGGCCATGCTTTTCAAGGCACTCAGATCATCGACCGACGCAAACTCTGCGCGCAGTTGCTTCGCATCAATGGCCTCCAAGAAATCTTTCCATTCCGCATGTTTCGACGCCTCGAAATACTCCGTCACCACTTGTTTGAACGCCGCGTTCAACACCGATGATTTAGCCCCTTTCCAAAGCGCACGAATTCTCTCTTCGGGCAGATCTTTACGCGCTTTCACGTCGTCTTTCATGATCGCGTCGTCGATCGGTGTCTCCGTACCAATGATGCGAATATCAATGCCCGACAGATGGGGCATGAAGTCGCCCTTGAGCGATTCGCCAGGAATGAACAAAACATGCTTCCCATTAAAAGCCGAATTGCTCACCGATTCCGTTGCAATCCAGCGAAACGCCAAGCTTCCATTGCGATACACGCGCACAACGCGCAAATGTTGAGAAAGTTCATGCGCCGGATTCGCCACATAAAGCACCATGCTCATCGGATACTTGTGCCGAAACTGCAGGTTCCACCGGCACGTCACTTGAGCACCCACAGTTTGCCCTTGACTCGGAACTGGCTTGACCGTCCCTTCATCACACAAATCCATGCACGTGTTGTCGTCTGGCAAATGAAGCGTCACCTGCGCCGGGATCTTGACCGCTTTTCCCCGCGCCTTTACGCAGACCGGATCCGAGATGATTCTCGCTTTGCCTTGGTCCGGAAAAACCCGTCCTTCCGCCAGGTCATCTTCCGAGAGAAGCTTCTCACCATTTACAAATTGCATCGCAACATCGCATTGCTCCTTCTCAACCTGCTGCGTCTGCAATTGATAATTCGCCACCGGCAAACTCGAATAACAACCTCCCAAGAAGGCAGAAACACTCGTGAGACTTGCCGCAAAGATGCAGTGCAATCGCTGTGTGCGCATGTGTCAGGCTCCTGATGCTCGCCGTAACGATGTCGTCAACGATACGTAAATGGATGACCAACAAGAAACGTCCAATGTGACGCTACAAGCTTCCGTCCGTGACATGCAAGCGGAAAATGGTGGGAACTTCATGTACCAGGTCGCCGTGCGGCAGCTCACTGTCGCACATCTTATCCAAACGCAGAGTTGCCCTTGACCATTGACCCATTCTCGTTGTACCAACACGAATCTATTGGCACGCGGCCATGGAAGCTCATCAGAAAACGCCACAACTTCCCAGATACGAAAACCGCAACGATCGCGAACACATCGAGCAAACGCTTCGCGAACTGGGGCACGATCCCACCGGACAATCCATTGCGGTGCTGCCGGCATTCGATCGGCCATTGGAAAAAGTGCGCGACCAGAAGAAACGCACGCTTGCGCAAAGGCTCGAACGATTCGCCACAGAACTACGCAATGACCCGCGTGAGCCCACGTCACTCGCGCCCGAAAACCTCGCGTCCCCTTCTCCCGTGGTCATACATGCTTGCGCTGCATGTCAAGGATATTGCTGCAATAGCGGAGGCGAACACGCGCATTTGACACGACAAACCTTGGCCCGCGTTTTGGCAAATAACAATGATTTGTCACTCGAAGACATCGTCCGCGTGTACCTGGAAAAACTCCCTGCACAACATTACAAAGGCAGTTGTCTCTACCATACGGACAAGGGTTGCCATTTGCCGCGACACCTGCGATCGGATACGTGCAACCATTTTCATTGCACCGGCGTGTACCCATTGTCCATCCTGGAGGCTGGTGCGACACAACGTCCCGTGATCGTCGCGGCAACGAAAAGGGAAAAGGTCGTCCGCCTGGTCGTCATTCAAGACAACAACGCCAAGCGCTTGTTTGGTAAGTAAAACACGTCGATTGACGCATTGTGTCTCCCGAAAAACAATCAACTCCGCAACAAAAACTGCATTTACAACTGAAGCTGATTTGATATAAAGCAAAACCCATGCGACTTCGACGGTCCTCCGCGTACGCTGTACTCTTGCTCCTCGCCTGCCTCGTGAATGCATCGCCCGCACGCGCGGAGGATCCCGATATAAACGATCTCATGGGCGCGCTCGATGAAGCTTCGGCCAACCTCGATATCGCGTGGCTCGGAACGCTCGTCGAACACGGTCAATATGACGCAGCCCTCGACGGCAAAAAAACAGCATTGGCTTCGGCCGAACGCCTCAAAGGCGAACAACGTATCGCCGCAATCGCTCGCGCCCACGCCTGGATCGCTCGCGCGCACTTGGCCAAAGGTGAACTCGACGCGGCACGGGATGCCTACCGTCAAGCGCTCGAAACCATGGAGCCAAGCGCTTCCGCACGTCGGGAACTCGAAATCGACGCCCACGTCGGTATTGGTTGGGTTGCATTGTGCAAAGGCGATATCCCCACGAGCCTGAAGCATTTCTCTGACGCCCATGCCGTATTGGAAAAACAAGGTCGCGCTGGTTCATCAAGCGAAGTACCGCAACTTCTCGGCACAGCACGAGCGCATCTTGCGGCAGGAAATCACGTCCAAGCCCAGGATGCAGTTCGTTTGGCCAAACAATTCGGCGGGCCCTCGAGCGAAGCCAGTACCTTGCGGGTCCAGGTGCTCATCGATCTCGCCAATGCCAATGCCGAGCAAGCACGAAGAACGATCCTTCGATTGCACGAAATCGAAAGCGGCGATAACATCTTGCGCGAAATGGCGGGCATGCCCTTCGAACGGCATAACCTCACCATGCTCGAACGATTGCAGAGCGATCTCCATTTGTCCCT
>JBGAOI010000654.1:0-4585 GCA_044221885.1 Polyangium sp. (in: bacteria) | reverse complement strand
TTCACGGCTGGTTTGTCACTCCCAATCTGCTCCACTGCATCGATGCTGGCTGGCAAGTTCGGGTCGATCCACACGAGGTTTCGGTGCGGGATGTACCGACGAAAAACCGCATCGGCCATCGCTTGCGCTTCGTCACTCGACTGTAGACCGACGATCACGATGTCCACGGATCCTCGGCCCAAGCGATCGAGCACCGCGACACTTTTTCCAAGTCCCATCGGGTTGTCGATCGACGCGGAAGCGACTGCAGCGATTTGTCTTAGCGCTGGCTCGAGGTAACGGTCGTCCACCATTTCACCAACGCGTTGACAGAGAAGAGCAGCCATCGACGTGCCGGAAGGCGCAGCTTGATCGTAGACGTCCTTCGTTCGAGCGATCAGGGTTTCGGCATCATCTGGAGCGAAGAAGAAGCCACCTTCTTTGGTGTCTTCGAAGTGCATGATCATTCCATCGGCGATCACGCGAGCGACCACGGCGTAACTCGAACTTCCCGTCACCTCGTACAGGTCCATCGCGGCATTGCCGAGGTAGGCGTGATCGTCGAGGAACCCGCGTCGCGACTCGGGGGCTTCATGTTCCCCAGGCATGAAGTAGCGACGAACCCGGCCATGACGAACCACACGCGTGTACAGCGCTTCGAAGGCTTGTTCTGCGGCATCGATCCATGACGGTTCTCCGATCGCGCGTCCTGCTTCAGCCAAGGCGCTGATCATCAGGCCGTTCCAAGACGTGAGCATCTTGTCGTCGCGCGAAGGACGGGGGCGTTTGGCGCGGTACGCGAGCATTTTTTCGCGAGCTCGGGCGAGGGCCTTTTGTGCGCGATCGAGGGAATAGTCGAGGATGGCAGCGGTGAGTTCGATGGGACGAACTTCGGAAAGGACGGTTGCGCCGGTATTTTCGAAGTTACCTTCGTCGGTGATCCCAAAAGAAATGCGGGCGACGTCGTACGCCTCGCTATCGGTTTGCACAGCCAAACGCAAATCGGCTAATTTCCAAACGAAAAACGCGCCTTCGCGGCCTTCGGAATCCGCGTCTTGCGAAGCGTAAAAAGCCCCGCATTCATCGCGCATTTCGGTCAAGAGCCACGTCACGATGGACCGAGCTGTTTCGGCGAACCGTGTATCTCGAAAAACGCGATATCCATCAGCATACAGCCGCAGCAAAAGGGCATTGTCGTAAAGCATTTTCTCGAAATGCGGCACGAGCCAACGCGAATCTGTCGAATAACGATGGAAACCCCCGCGCAGGTGATCTGACACGCCGCCACGGGCCATTTGTGTCAGTGCAAGGCGCACGCATTGCTTGCTCACGTCTTCGTGTTCGAGCATTCCGCGCATGAGCAAGACATCGAGCGCCATCGTATTGGGAAATTTGGGGCGAATCCCGAATCCACCATTGTGGTTGTCGAAGCGAGCCAGCAACTTTCGGCTGGCTTTGCGGAGCAGTTCGGGACCGGGCGTGGTTTCTCCGCGGGGCAAATGCAACGCGCCTTCGATTTCCTTCGTTACGTCTGACGCTTGCGCCAAAACTTCATGTCGACGATTGCGATAGGCATTGGCAACAGCGTCGAGAATCGTCGGAAATCCAGGGACTCCTTGGCGTTCGGTGGGCGGAAAATAGGTGCCGGCAAAAAAAGGTTTCTGATCGGGCGTTAGAAATACCGTCAAGGGCCAGCCACCATTGCGACCCATGAGCTGCACGACGAGTTGATAAATGTGATCGAGGTCGGGGCGTTCTTCCCGGTCGACTTTGACGTTCACGAACGATTCGTTCATGCGTTTGGCAATTTGCGCATTTTCGAACGATTCGCGCTCCATCACGTGACACCAGTGACATGCGGCGTATCCAATCGACAAAAGGATAGGTTTGTCCTCTTGCTTGGCGCGCTCCAGCGCCTCTGGTCCCCACGGGAACCAATCGACCGGATTTTTTGCATGCTGCAACAGATATGGCGACTTTTCCGCAGCAAGCCGATTCTGTCCACCACCGCTCATGTTTGCACCTTTAGGCCAAATACGTAGCGACGGGAAGACCTAGAGCTGGAAAAAACGTGATCACGTTCGTCGTTCCTACATTCGGCCCAAAATCAGCGCGCAATTGTGGCCGCCAAACCCTGCCGAGCATTTCAGCGCGAACCGGCTCTCGACGGCTCTGCGCTCACGCACGATGTCCAGTTCGCCAAAGGCCGGATCGAGCTCATCCACGTTGATGGAAGGATGAAGCAGTTGATCCTGCAACGAACAAACGACAGCGATGGTTTCGACGGCACCTGCACCACCGAGAAGATGTCCGATCATGGACTTCGTCGCCGACATGGGAATTTTTGCCAGCCTGTCGCCGAACACATTTCGCAATGCAATGATTTCCGCCGCATCGCCTTGAACCGTCGACGTCGCGTGTGGATTGATGTAGTCGATATGTTCTGGTTGGATGTCCGCGCGCTCAATGGCCCGCAAAATGGCGCGCTGCAATCCTTCAGCTTCCGCATGCGGTCGGGTCAAATGCGACGCGTCGCTCGTCATGCCAAACCCGACCAGCGTGGCCAATGGCGTAACCCCACGGCGGCGAGCATGTTCTTCTTCTTCGAGCACCAGGACGCCAGCTCCTTCGCCCATGACAAACCCATGGCGACGTTTGTCGAAAGGTCGACTGGCTCGGGTCGGATCGCCATCGATCGATCGGGCAAGCGCGCGAGCATTACCAAATCCGGCGACGGTATCGAGGCGCGTGGCGGATTCCGCTCCGCCGGCCAACATGACATCGGCGTCGCCGCATTCGATCATCATGGCGGACGTAGCCAAGGAATGCGTACCGGTCGCACAAGCGCTGGCGATGTTGTACGAAGCTCCCCGGAATCCATATTGGATTGAAATGACGGCAGCGGCGGCATTGGGCATGACGCCGGGGATGAAATACGGGGAGACGGCGCGAGGTCCACGATCTCGACTCCGTTCGAGCTGCGATTGAAAAATATCCACAGCACCCATGCCCGTGGAGACCAAACACCCAACACGATCGAGATTCACGGCATTGGGTTTGTCGAGCCCAGCCATTTTCACGGCTTCGTCGGCGGCAGCAATGCTGAATTGAGTAACTCGCCCGTGAATGTCGGCCTCCTTGGGCGCCAGGTAGCGATTCGGATCGAAATCGACCACGCTCGCTGCAACATCGCTCCGTAGTTTGTCGATGGGAAAATCGCGAATGAACGATACGCCTGAACGACCCGCCAACAGGCTTTGCCAAAATGTGGCCACATCGTTGCCCACCGGGCTCACGATACCCAACCCTGTGACGACAACCCGTCGGCGTGTCATCGCGACCTACGCGTCATGGGTCGAGGCGTGATGCGACCTTGTCGCAAAGATCGCCCACCGTGATGATTTCGACGAGATCCTCATCGGGAATCATAATTCCCAGTTCTGTTTCGAGTTCGCCCACGATTTGCATGACCGAAAGCGAATCGATACCCAGATCGCTGATTTTCGAGGCCCGTGTGACATGGGGCAAGGCGCGTTTGTCCACACGCAATGCGACATCTTTGAAAAGCTGGAGTAAATCACGTTTCTCGTTCATGTTTCAACCAATCCTGCGAAGCTTCATTTGGACCAAGGAACTGTAGTGGATGTCGAATGCGCGTACGCACGTCGACAAGTATCTCTCGTAATCCGCGAATACCTTGTCCCCCCAACGTTCGCGAATGCTCTTTTCGTGCTCGCGCAAACGACGCAACCATTCTGCCGTCGTGCGTTGATAATCTTCTCGCCGCGTATGCAACGTCGCGATTTCCCAATGAGGGTTGACGGCGGCAACGAGCTCTTCGAGGCGCGGATTGAGGCCATTGGGGAAAATTTCTCGCGAGGAAAAAGCAAAGTCCTCGAGGTCCTGGCGGGTATCTGCGGGCAAACCTCCCCAGGGGCGCATTTTCGGCGTGCGATTGCGCAAGATGGCTTGAAACCCAAAAAAGCTTCCCGGTTTCGTGATTTCCCAGCATTTTTTGAAATACGAGCGGTAAATGTCGACCGCTTTCCCTTGCCGCGCTTCTTCGGGCGAACACAAATGATCGATCATGCAAATCGAAATGAGGCCGTCGAACCTCTCAGTTGTATCCCATTTCATGAAATCCGCCGTGATGCATTCGACGCCTGGGATCCCTCGTTGATTCACTTCTTCCGCCATTGCGCGCGACAAGGTTACTCCGACGGCTCGCTGCACGTGACGCGTGCTCGCCAGGTATTCCAAACACGCGCCCCAGCCACAACCAATGTCCAGAAGCGACATTCCGGGGCCGGCATTGGCAAATTCAGATAAAATGCGCAGTTTGTTGAGTTGTGCGTCTTCGAGCGATTGATCCGGCGTTTCGAATACGGCACATGTGTAATTCATGCGTTCGTCCAGCCACAATCGGAAAAACTCATTTCCGACATCGTAGCTGACTTCCACGTCCGCTTGACTAGAGCCCATTGGTCATGCTCCTTCACCTTCGGATGTATCCGAATCCAATACGATTTCTAATTCACCTCGTTCGAGGCGCAATTTCGTTTCCCGGCGCCGAACCTTACCACTCGATGTTTTTGGCAATGTCCCG
>JBGAOI010000653.1:0-4588 GCA_044221885.1 Polyangium sp. (in: bacteria) | reverse complement strand
CTTTTCGAAGCTCACCACAACGTAACGACCTCCCGATTCGACTTCGATCCGAATGGCTTCAGGTTCTCGTCGAATGTAATCCGCCCACAATGCCCGGGGACCTTGTTCCATCTTCGCCGGCATCGGCGCATGGCGCATGGTCAGATGCGCATCAATGGCTTCGAGGGCTTGTTCCGCGGCCGCACGAATTCGTTCAAGCCGCGCACATTCGATTCGTAATTGCGCATCACTGAGGCCCGTCATCGTTGGGCCTGAAAAACGCAAAACGTTGAGCTGCGTGCCTGCCTGGACTTCAACCACGGCAACATCGCGCCCCGTGCCTTCCTGGCGTTTGTTACGCGTGATATTCCAAAGTCCACCACCTTGGGGATTTGCGAGCGCCACATGAATAGGCACAAGGTCGATCAGCGAAATGTAAATGGGGTCGTCTTGCATGGCCAAGCCTTTCGAGTTACCAGGATACACCAACAAGGTTCGTTGTGGATGCGAATTCTACGAACGTCCGTGTTTCGAGCGGTTCTTGAAACGTCGCAATGAGGCCAGGATTCCCGCGACAAACACCCAGCCCAGGTGCGAAGCCGCGTGTTTTTCGACAAACCCCGGTGCCGCCCGGCAATCGCAATCTGCGTCATTCGTGCCTCCGCCGCTTCCATTACCGCCGACACCACCCGCGCCACCTGCGCCGCCATTTCCTGCGCCATTGCCGCCGCTGCCCGAACTCGATACTGAGCTTGCTGATGAGCTTGCGCCAGCAATGGGCCCTTCGGGAATACACGTCGCGTCGCAGCCGTCGCCGGACACTTGATTTCCGTCGTCGCAGAATTCGAGCACCTTGTGGACGATACCATCGCCACACTTCGCGGTACGACAAGCTGTCAGACAAGAATCGGTGTCGTCCGTGTTTCCGTCATCGCATTGCTCGAAAAATGCGGTTTGCGTGATACCGTCGCCACATCGCGCCGGCTTGCAGGCATTCGAGCAGCCATCTTCGTCGGTCTGATTTCCGTCGTCGCATTCTTCCGTGCCCATTTGCAAATACCCGTCGCCACACATGGCCGGCATGCAATTCGCGGGACAAGCGTCACCATTCGAGAGATTCCCGTCGTCGCAACCTTCGCCTTCCTCCATTTTGCCATCGCCGCAATAACCTGCGGGGCCCGAGCAAGTTGCATTGCATTGGCCGTATTTGCCATTGTCCGTTCCATCGTCGCACATTTCGCCTGGTCCCAAGGCATCATCGCCGCATACCGCATTGGGTACGTATTCAATGGCGCCCATATCTCCTGTGGCCCCATTGGCTCCATCTCCGTCCACGGGACGCGGCGTTTCCACGTTATCCGTGCCCGAAACGTTGTTGGCCGCTAGCTTGTCAATGCACGGACTGCCCGCCTTGAGCTTCAGGTTTGTCGGAGCAGCTTCATACATGGGATCCGCCGAGATGCTATTGGCATCCGGGGTCACGCCGACATAATTTCCCGCCGGGTTTCCAAAGACATTCGTATACGACACAGCTCCACTTACGTCGGGATCGTCCACACGGATCCCGTAGCTGTTTTGTGTGACAATCGAACTCTCGACGTACAAAGTCGAACTGCTCGTCACGTTTTCTGCAAAAACACCGTACGTGCCATTGCTGTGAATCGTCGATTGCCAGATGGTCACATCGGAGGAACTCCCGCTCATCGAACTGAAATACACGCCCGCTTTCGTGTTGTTGCGAATGACGGCGTCGGCGATGATCGGACGGCCTTGGTCCACATAAACGCCGTATTCGTTGCCCACCGCCGTAAACCGTGTGATGTCCGCATTGCTTTGCGTGGACATTCGAAAACCTGCCATTGCGTCCGAAACGATCAACCCCCACATTCGATTCTCGGACGACCAATCACGAAATCGGATGCCCATCCAGCTCCCCGGTGATTGCATGACGCCGCGAATTCGCACGGGTTGCGCCGTCGTGCCTTTGACGACGAGTGCACCCGAAAAGACCGTAAGCTCGGCTTTGGTCGGATCATCCCCAGCTTTCATTTCGTCAATTGGATTGAATTGCAGCGTCACACCCGGCTCGAGCGTCAATTTCGAGCTTGTGGGTATGGTCAAATCGCCCGTCACGGTATACGGTGAGCCTTGAATTGGCAGCGTCAATTCGTCCCACAAAACGCCGACGAGGTTCTTTGTCTTGTCACCGGCATAAGGCAATCCGCCGACGTGACCTCCATTGTTGTATTTTCTGCAAGGAGAATTCGACGTAATCCGCAAATTCTTATCGGATACGTAAAGCGGGTTGCCCGAGAACGTGTTATTCATGGTAATCGGGCCCATGACGTCCGCGCCATTTTGCCATAAATCCGAGCTCGCTACATTGCCCATGGCAGTTCCGGTGTTATTGGGCTGCACGCCAATACCGACACTCGTTTGCGCCACGATCGAAGCCGCCACTTGGACATAAAGTGACGCGTCAGTATCGGCAATGAGCGAAACGCCGGTCTGGGCTTTGTGCAACGTCGTATTGATGATGTTGACGGACATATTCGACGCACCGGTAGGCGCTCGCGCGGCCACGCCCGCCTCGCTGCTATCCTGGATGACCGCGTTTCGTAGACTCAAAGGTTGGTCGGTATAAACACCCACCGTGTTACCTGTCGCGGTAAAACCTTCGAGGAGGCCCGCGAGGCCGCTCACGTGAAAGCCGTGTTCTGCGTCCGAGATGATGACATTGCCGAGCGAGGGTGTAAGGCCAAAGTCGTTGAGATCTTTCAAAACGATGCCAAACCACGTTCCTGGTTGGTTAATGCCGGCGCGGAATCGAATTGGTTTTTCGGCCGTGCCAAACGCATTGAGTCGGCCCTCGATCGTGAGTTCCACTTTGTTCGGATCGAGCCCTGTTTTCGACATGACGTCGACGTTTGCAAAGATGACCTCGACGCCGGGCATAATGGTCAGCGCGGCGTTTTTCGGCACGGTGATATCGCTGAGGACCACATAGGGGCTTCCCGCCGTGGTCCAAACCTGCGTTTCGAGCGTGCCGCCCATGAGCGTCGTGTCGGCGTATGCGGACGAGGACGAGACCAAAAGCGCGAAGAGAGACGAGGCTGCAAACAGGCGAACGAAGGTGCGATGTCGCGGCATGGCGGTGTCTCCGAAGTGAAGGAGGAATTCACGTCGAGGCAAATCGTGTCTCGACAAGACGCCACGATATCCGATTCGAAGGACGTTTGGGGGAGGATTCGTGGTGAAGATGCAGTTGGTGTGGAGGAACTCTTGGAGGCTGTCTGTTGCGCTCTTTGCATTTACAGCGAGGGCAGGTGCGTAGAAAATGGACCCGCGGAACAGGGGATGTGGCTCGCGGGAGGCCGATGATACCGCAGCATTTCCACGAAAAAAGAGTTGATGTCGATTTTTTGAAGCGTTAGGGGCACTCGCTGGAAAATCAAAGCACGAGCCACGTTCGATGCATGGTGCCGTCGTGGCGGTGCCATGACCCATTTCGGCTCTTGGTCGCGAATACCTCGTGAATTCGATCCATTGGCCTATCTCCGTTTTTACCACCCGCGACGACCACACCGCCGGCGTTTGCTTATGGCGGCAACGTGGGCAGCTCCTTGCAACGGTGGCTGTGAAAGCTACGTTTTCGCTGGTTTCTGGCAGCGCGATGACGCTTCGCGCCCCCTTGCCCATTGAATGCGTGGAACGTCGCATGCCGTCCGGCTCGGGGATTGAGCCTGGCGATCTGGCTCCATGTGTAGCACAGCCTGAAATCTGGATTCGTGGGCATGCCTGGCACCCACCCGCGGAAGGCGCGCCATCGGTACGTGTGCGTTTGGCTGTCGCCCGCGGCGCCGAGCTCGTCATGCGTAAAAGTGTCGAGATTCCCATTCAGCACGAGCCGTTCGTCGCGCCATACTTACACGCGCTTGCACCGCTCTCGCGCAAATGGCCGGTACGCACGCGTTTGCTCGGTGTGTTTGACTGGGAAAACCTCGATCGTTCGCCAATGATAATTCCTGACGATTTCGATTGGGCATATTTTCAAGCGGCGCCAGTGGATCAACAGGTTGGTGCATTACATGGCGATGAATGGATTCGTCTCGAAGCCATTCATTCGACGATACACAAGTTCGACACGCAATTGCCCGCGGCGTCTTGCGCAATCATGCTGTTTGGCCAAGTGGATCCATTTCGGCAAGGTGTCGCTTTACGGTCCCGCCTGGACACCGTCCAAATCGATGCCGATTACGGCACATGTTCACTCGTTTTTCGCGGCCATGCTCCGATACCAGCAAGTATCGCGCTCGAAGAATTGCAATTCGTTGCCGGACTTGGTTTACCCGATCGGCCCATACCGAAATTGGAACCGCGAATGCACCGACGCTGTTCAGCTTCGATGAATGAAACATTCGCCATCGATGCATCGATCTTGGAATCGGTGGTCAAACCCCGAGCGCTTCCTTTTCACGAGGGTATGTCGTCATTGGCAACCGCCCGGACCTTGGCACACGCGCAAGACAAACGTGATGCGGGACAAACGTTTGTCGCGGATACGCCGTTGCTGCAATCTCTGGCGGTCCAGGCGCTGCCCTTTCACAAT
>JBGAOI010000652.1:0-4593 GCA_044221885.1 Polyangium sp. (in: bacteria) | reverse complement strand
GAGGCGCGCTGGTTTTTCCGGGCGGAAAAGTTGATCCGAAGGATCACGATCCGCGTTGGTTTGACCGGACAAGCAGCGTGGATTCGCGTTCATCCATTTTTTCATCAGATGGCGCGCATGCGTTGGCGCTGGCGGTCGCGGCGTGTCGCGAAACGCTGGAAGAAGGATTGCTCCTGCCAACACAACCATCCGTGTCGGACGAAGTTCTCGCTAAGTTGCTCGAAGAAGCCAAAACCGACGGGTTTTTCGAGGCTCTCGAGCGGCGTCAATTGGTACTCGATGTTGGGCGCATGGCGCCGCTTGCCCGATGGGTCACGCCCGAAGCGGAATCGCGTCGCTTCGATGCGCGCTTCTATTTGTTGGCACTACCGGAAGGACAAACCGGAAAACACGACGAACACGAAACGACTTTGAGCCTTTGGGCCAAACCCAAAGACGTCCTCGACGCAGCGGCAGAAGGGCGTTTTTTTCTCGCTCCTCCAACAGCTCGCACGCTGGAACTTCTCGCTCGCGAGCGAGACGTGCACGGTGCGTTTCAGATGGCGCAGAGACAAACGCTGCTGCCTGTATGTCCAGAGTTCGTGCCGGAAAACCCGCCTTTCATTGCTTTGCCGGGTGATCCGGCTCACTCTATTCGTGAGAAGCGCGTGGACGGACCGACGAGATACGTGCTGCGCGACAGCCGGTTTGTCAGTGAGGACGCTCCAGAGGACGGCAAAGGATTCGCTTCAGGAAACGTTGTGGAATCGAAGGAAGGTTCGGGGACGGGGTAAGAAATACCCAGAATTTCAGGAGATTTTCGTACTTCGGGCAAACCGAAAAGCAGGGGCTTGGAGCGAATGACGCCGGCGGCGGATCGACGCTCCAATTGTTGAACCAGGGGATGACATGGAAGAAAAAGAGACAACGAATCAGCCGGAATTGTTCACCGCGAGCGACGTGGCGCGTTTTTGCCAAGTCGACTTGAAGACGATTCACAACTGGGCGGACAAGGGGGAGATTCGGCATTTCCGCACGCCTGGTCGTCACTTGCGTTTCCGGAGGCTCGATGTGCTCGATTTTCTCCGCAAGTACGGCTACCCGATTCCCGACGTGTTGCGCTTGGGCAAACCCAAGGTCATTGCTGTGGATGACGATCCGCAAGTGCTCGCGTCGCTCCGCAAGTCACTCAGCAAGCGGTTTGACTTGACAACTTTTCAGGATCCCTTCGACGCGCTCGTCGCCGTTGGAAGTCTGCAACCCGACGCGATGATCCTCGATGTCCAAATGCCTGGACTCGACGGCGTGAAGTGCCTCGAACGATTGCGCTCGATCGACCTCACGTCACACATTCGTTGCATCGTTTATTCGAGCGCTGACGAGATGAAGAAAAACGCGACGGAAGCGGGGGCGTACGACTTCATCAAGAAGGGCGAAGCTTCAGACTTGCGCGACTCGCTCGAACGCTTGATGGGCCTCGAACGTGAATGACTTCTCTGCCGGGGATTCATTGGTCCTCCAACGAATCTCCGGTGGTCGTCACTTTCCTTCGCGATACGCACGAATGGCATTCGCCACGGAATCGGCGAGCTTCTGTCGATAATCGGCAGTGCCGAGTCGGGATTCGTCTTCGGGGTTCGAGATGAACGAGGTCTCGAAAAGCACGGCTGGCATGTCGGCACCAACGAGAACGAAAAACCCTGCGGACTTGGTGCCTTGATCTTTTGTGTCTGGCCAACGTTGTCCCAAGGACGCGATTGCGGCGCGTTGCACCAAGTCTGCAACGTGACGTGATCGTTCGAGGAGATCGCCGACATCGAGATTGGAAACGATGAGTGCCATTTCTTCATCGATGGCTTGCGTGTCGTGCTCTTTGCCGGGTTTTGTCGTTCGTGCCGCGTTTTCACGTTCGGCGATGCGCATGGTCAAACGATCGGGATTCCGAACTCGGTCGAGGGAAAACGTCATGGGACCACGCGCGGTTCCATTCTCGGAAGCGTTGCAGTGAATCGAGACAAACAGGTCCGCGTGAAAGGCGTTGGCGCGTGCGGTGCGCAAATCGAGTGGCACGTACGTGTCGTCGTCGCGCGTGAGCAACGTCTCGATGCCGAGCTCGCGTGAGACAATCGTGGCGACGCGGTGCGCGATGTCGAGCGTCACGGCTTTCTCGGTCAAACCTGTCGGACCAACGGCTCCTGAATCCTGGCCACCGTGCCCCGGGTCAATGACGACGCGACGAACTTCACGTTGTCCCGTCGAAGAATGAGTGTCCTCACGAAGCGGCGGCCGTGTGCTCACGTCGATGACGATTCGAAACGGGTCGGGCAGGTAAAACACGCGTCGATAGAGGGATGCTGCAAGGTCGAGAACGACACGTGTTCCCTTCTCTTGTGTACCAAGGCGTACCCGACGAACCACGCCGCCCACGTCCATTTCTTTTTTGACACCGCGCGACGTGGCTCGATCGATGTCCACGAAAACACGTGCATCCTTGCCGGCGTTGGCGTCGGCCGCGAGCGTGCCGACGTGAAACGTCGTCGCTCCCGTCAAGTTGATGACAACGCGACCCCCTTTGTCGTTTCCGAAGGGTTCAACCGAGACAATCTTGACGGGGCCCTTCGCAACAGCTTCGTCTTTCGGTGATACGACGACTTGGCCTTCATCTCCTGGCGGACCCGCGGAGGGTTTCGATGATGCTGGTGGAGCCGAGTTTGTCGGAACAGAACCCACTGCGGAAGGTGCAAACGCGGAGGGAGCCGTGGCTCCTTTGGTGATGCCAGCCGCGGAAAGATCTCCTTCGCGTTCGAGCGCTGTCATGGCATCGCCACGAGGGCGAAACGAAGTGACCAGCGCGAGAGCTTGTTCAATGGCCGCATGGCACGGCGTACGTGGAGCAAGAACCGCTTGTCTCCGTGAGGCGAGATAAAGTTCGCGGTACGTCGCGGCCGCGTCGGCGGCGAGTTCTCCGGCGAGCACTGCACGTTGTCGATCGGCTTCGCATCCCACGCTCGTGCCTGCAGCAGCGCTTGCTGCAGCGGCGTGAAGTTCGAGAGCTTCACGAGCGTCGGCTTCGGCGCGATAAACACGAAACGATCGCGTGCGCAGGGCTGCGGCAAGCGAGGCCAAAGCCGCTCCCTTTTCGTTGTGCCCGGCGCGAGAAGACGCAATCGCTACGGCATCCGCAAGCGCAACGACTTCGGGACGTGGAGGCAACGGAACGTGGGGATCGAGCAACGCGGTGGCACGAGCTTCATCGCTTGGAGCTTCAACGGGTGGCGGAGGCGCGGACCCGTTGCTGCAACCATCGAGAACAACCGTTGCGATCACGAGTGCACCAACAGCACGTCGTGCTGCATGCATGGCAGATGGAGTTTTTCCAGTACATATCTCGCGCGCTTTCGGCGGACGCGACGGAGCATTGCGCGCACGAGAACCGCGAAGGTGTTTCTGTTTTGGTTCCATCAACCTGGCTCGGATTGTTACGCGGACCTTGGGGGGACGAGAACTTTGCTGTGCGAAGGCCGTTGGTCAATCAAGCTTGATTCGTTTAAAATCTGCCTGATTTCGCCCTCACGCGAATCGATCCGCTCGCGGGTCTTCCGTCGGGAACGTGACCTGGCTCGCGCGTATCGTGTTCTTTCGGGATCTCACGTTTGGCGGTCGAGCGACATGGGTGGTAGCCTCGATTTCCACCCATGGCTTTACAAACGACACAAGCGAAAGTGGGGAGCTTGACGCCAGACGAACTCGATCGTTTGGCACTTCAGTACAAGCCCTCGTGGGAAGTCGATGTGCCCTTGGCGATTGCGCCAATCGCGATCGCTGCAAAGGTGCCCCAAACGAACGGGGCACATGCAAAAACGAACGGCTCGGCAAGTCCGGCGCAGGCAGATGCTGCGGACAAACCCAAGCCTGCCGCATCGGAACCCGCAGGAGCTCCCCGACCTTCGAGCTTGAAGGCAACGGTGATCGGTACTGGAGCGCTTGCCGACACGCCTCCTCCACCCGCGGAGCCTGCCGTTGCCGAGACAGCGAGTGTGCCGGAAGAAACCACGACAGCGGTGGCTCCTGCCGAAGCAGCACCGACGGAAGTGCCGCAGCAAGAAGCAGCAGCACCCGTCGCGGATGTTACGGCGCCGAAAGAATCATCCGAGACAAACTCGCCAGAAGTTACGCCCGAAGCAGCAACCGCTCCTGCCGTGGAACTGGCGGCAGAAGGTACGTCCGAGGCGGCACCCGTTGCGACTCGCGAAGTGCCGGAACCGGCGCAGGCGATCGAAGCGGACAAACCTGCACCCGCTCCGGCCAACGATGTCAAACCCGCGGCTGCCGTAGCTGTTCCGGAGCCTGCGAGCGCCGAACCTCTCGACGAAATTCCGATGCAAGGTTCGTCGTCGGGTTCGATCATGAAGGTCGTGTTTGCCCTCGTCGCAGTTGCTGCACTCCTGTTCGTTGGCAAGAGCATGTTGGGCGGGTCCGAGAAAGACAAACCCGCATCGGCAGGCACGCAATCGACGACAGCCCCGAAGGAAACGGCACAGGCCAAGCCTGAACAACCTTCGTCGCCAGCCACCGAATCTCCGAAGCCTGCGGAAGCGGCAACGGACACGGCAG